>JAEZKH010000284.1 GCA_023415515.1 Actinomycetes bacterium | reverse complement strand
GGCCGGAAAAGGCAAGCGCGCGTTGGCCGCTGAACTGCGGACCAAGGGTGTCGACGACGACGTGATCGCCGAGGCGCTCGACGGTATCGACGCCGGAGCCGAGCGGCAGCGCGCCGAGGAGCTGGTGTCCGAGAAGCTGCGACGCGAACGCAACACCGACGATGAGGCCAAGCTGACGCGCCGGCTCGTGGGCATGCTCGCCAGGCGCGGCTACAGCCAGACCTTGGCTTTCGATGTGGTCAAGGTTGCGCTGGCGAACGAACACGAACGCCGCAGGGTCTAGTGTCTCAGCTCACCGGCGAGGTGTCATAGTCGGTCGACAGGCTGATGTCGCGCCACTGCTGCTGATCGCGTGCGGTGCGGTCGAGCTTCGCGGCAACCTGGTCGACTGCGCTGGTGCCCAACTGGATCCGCTCCGGCAGATCGGGCCGTGCGGCCAGATCGACGATGACCTTCGCGGCCTTGACCGGGTCGCCCTCCTGCGCGTTGTTGTTGTCGATCGCCCACTGGCGCGCAGCACCGCCGCTTGCCTCGTAGTCCGCGATCTCGGCCTCGGCGATCTCCAGGCTGCCCGCGGCGAGGAAGTCCGTCCGGAACGGACCCGGCTCCACCGATATCGCGCGGATGCCCAGCGGGGCCAACTCGTGCGTCATCGCCTCGGAGAATGCCTCGACCGCGAACTTGGTGGCCGAATACGCGCCCCAGCCCGGCCAGACAACGAACCCGGCCATCGAGGACAGGTTGATGATCAGACCGGAGCGTTGCGCACGCATCTGCGGAAGCACCGCCCGAGTGACTGTCAGCAGCGCGAACACGTTGACGTCGAACACCGCGCGAACCTCGTGGTCGCTGACTTCCTCGACGGCGCCGAGCAGGCCCCGGCCCGCGTTGTTGACCAGGACGTCGATGCGGCCGAACCGTGCGAGAGCGGTGTCGACGGCAGCGTGCACCTGATCGGTGTCGTTGACGTCGAGACGCACGGCCACCAGTCGGTCACCTGCATCCGGCAGCGCGTCGAGCACGCTTTGCGGGTTGCGTGCGGTCGCCACCACGCTGTCGCCCCGTGAGAGTGCCTCCCGCGCGATCTCGAGGCCGAATCCGCGCGATGCGCCGGTGATGAACCAAACGGACATGTCGTCGTTCCTTTCGAAGAGATGGACATCCGTTTCAACGGCGACCGGCGGCCAAGCAATGACGACCAAGTGGCACCGGTCGACCTAGGTCTGGCAGAACCACCTTCAGCGGCGATAATGGCGTGGTGCCGACTCGCCAGGACGAACTCAGGGAGTTTCTGCGTTCGCGGCGGGCCCGGCTGACGCCCGCGGACGTCGGTCTTGCCACCAACGGTCCGGCACGGCGGGTCGCCGGACTGCGCCGCGAAGAGCTGGCCATGCTCGCGGGGGTCAGCACGGACTACTACGCCAGGTTGGAGCAGGGCCGCGCGGAGAACGTCTCAGAACAGGTGCTGAGGGCGGTCGCCGACGCATTGCGGCTCGACACCGTCGAACGCCGACATCTGACCACGTTGGTGAGGGGCCCCGACGCGGCCGCGCGGCCGGAGTCGGTGCGCGTGCGCCCCGCGCTGCGGTCGACGATCAATGCGCTCGGTGCTGTGCCCGCCATCCTGCACGGACCGCTGTACGAGGTGCTTGCACTCAACCGCGCCGCAGCCGAGTTGCTCGACGACTTCGACGCGATGCCTGTGGCTGATCGCAACATGGCCAGATGGATGTTCCTCAACCCCAGAGCACGTGACGTCTATGTCGACTGGGAGGAGATAGCGGCGCAGATGGCCGCGGTGCTGCGGGCGGCAGGTGCGCACGACGCAGGAGCACGGCTGGCCGCTGATCTGCAGAGTCGATCCGCCGAGTTCGCGCGGTTCTGGTCCGACCATCGGGTGTTCCAACACACCTACGGCCCCAAGCGGTTTCGGCACGAAGCCGTCGGTGAGATGACGCTGAACTACGAGACACTGCACCTACCCGCTGATCGCGGACTTTCGCTGATCCTCTACACCGCCGATGCCGGCTCACCGTCGGAGGCCAGGCTGCACGATCTCGTCGGCGGATAGGTCGGCGCCCATGCTGCTGTCGGCCAAGCTCGCCCCAACGTTCGACTACCCGGTGATGGAGCAGTTCTGGCGCGCCACAGACGAACTCGGCTTCCATTCGGTGGCCAACTACGACCACTTCTACGGCCTGGTCGACAATTCCGGCCCGACCCTGGAGGGCTGGACGTCGCTTGCCGCGATGGCCGCGGTGGTGCGCCGGGCGCGGGTGAGCTGCCTGGTCAGCAGCGTCACGTACCGAAATCCGGCGGTGCTGGCGAAGATGGCGGTGACGGTCGACCACATCAGCGGCGGCCGGATGGACTTTGGGCTCGGCGCGGGCTGGCATGACGCCGAGCATCATGGTTATGGCATCGAATTCCCCAGCGCAGGAACGCGAGTGGCGATGGTTGACGAGGCGCTGACACTGATCAAGAGGTTGTGGACGGAGGACTCGGTCACGTTCGAGGGGCGCTTCTACAGCCTGCGTGACGCCCTGTGCGAGCCCAAGCCGATCCAACGGCCACACCCACCGATCGTCGTCGGGGGAGAGAAGCCGAAGATGCTTCGGGTGATCGCGCGGCATGCCGACGAGTGGAACGTGCCCAGCCACGGCGACGCCACCGAGTGGGCGAGGACCAGCGCCAGGCTCGACGAGGCATGCGCGGAGATCGGGCGGGACCCGTCGGAAATCACCCGATCGGTGCAGGTCTTCGTGCAGCCCGCCCGCGACGGCCACCTCGATGCGCAACTGGCTGCCCTTCCCAGGCTCGCGGCTGCCGGCTGCCAGCACGCGGTGCTGTCGTTCTATCAACCGCCGACGGCGGACCAGCTGACGCGCTGCGCGGACCTGATCCGCGCCTAGATCGTCCCACCCGCACCGGCGCCGAACGAGCCCTGCGTGACGGGTTCGTCGGCATGCATGGGCTCGGGAGTTCGTCGGGATCGCCGCATCCGGCCCTCCATCCACACCGCCAGGTACGACAGCGCGAAGTTCACGGCGATCATCAGGATCGCAATGACGATCAGCGCCGGGACGTAGTTACCGTAGGCCGAGCCGACCTGCGTGCCCTGCCGCACCATCTCCAGGAAGGTGATCTGGTAGCCGATCGCGGTGTCCTTCAACACCACGACCATCTGCGAGACCAGAACTGGCAGCATCGAGGTGATGGCCTGAGGCAACAGCACCGACCGCATCGTCTGTCCCCACCTCAGGCCCAGCGACGACGCCGCTTCGGCCTGCCCGCGGGGCAGCGCGTTGACCCCAGCCCGCACGATCTCCGCGATGACGGCCCCGTTGTACAGCGTCAAACCTGTGATGACACCCGCCAGCGCCAGATGTTTCGACGCGAACACGTCGTACTTGGCGAACAGGAAATAGGCGAAGATCATCATGATCAGCACGGGCACGGCGCGGAAGAACTCCACGATCACCGACGAGACCCACCGGACCCCGGTGTGCGTCGAGAGCCGTCCGACACCCAGCAGGAAACCCAACAGCAGCGCCAGCACGATGGAGACCGCGGCCGCCGTCAACGTACCCTGCACGCCGGGCAGGATGTAGGTCTTCCACAGGTTGGCGGTGAGGAACGGTTCCCACTTCGCCGCGGTGAGTTGCCCCTTCGACTTCAGCCCCGAATACACCGCCCAGATCACCAGCAAGGTGACGACGATGGTCACCGCGGAGATCGCGTTGTTGCGCAAGCGCGCCCGCGGCCCCGGCGCGTCGAAGAGGACCGACGACCCCGTCGTCATCTGGCCACCGCCAGCCGTTTGCCGAGCCAACCGAAGAACAGACCCGTCGGC
>JAEZKH010000219.1 GCA_023415515.1 Actinomycetes bacterium | reverse complement strand
TCCTCGGAATCCTCGTCATCGGAATCCCCGTAGTCGCCGTCGAGGTCGTCGTCCTCGAGATCGTCGTCCGCCGGGCCGACCGCGTGCTTGATCGTGTCGGTGTCGGCTTCGGCAACCTCCTCGGCGGCCTTCTTGGCGTCGTCGCCGGTGTCATCGCTGTCGTCGGTGTCATCGTCATGCTTGCCGTTGGCGGCCTGCATGGCCTTGAACATCGGGTGCTCGCCGGTGTGCTCGGGCACCTTGGCGACCGCGACGTCATCGCTCTTGCCGCCCTTCTTGCCGCGCTTGCCGCGACGGTTCGAATCGGACTTGCGTCCGGTGGCGGGTGCGGAGTCGACCGGGTCGACGTGCAGGACGATGCCGCGGCCCGCACAGTGCGTGCACTGTGTGGAGAACGCCTCGATCAGGCCGGTGCCGAGCCGCTTGCGGGTCAGCTGCACCAGACCCAGCGACGTCACCTCGGACACCTGGTGGCGGGTGCGGTCGCGGGCGAGAGCCTCGGTGAGCCTGCGCAACACCAGGTCGCGGTTGGACTCGAGCACCATGTCGATGAAGTCGATGACCACGATGCCGCCGATGTCGCGCAGCCGCAGTTGACGAACGATCTCCTCGGCCGCCTCGAGGTTGTTCCGGGTGACCGTCTGCTCCAGGTTGCCGCCCGAGCCGGTGAACTTGCCGGTGTTGACGTCGACGACCGTCATCGCTTCGGTGCGATCGATGACCAGCGTGCCGCCCGAGGGCAGCCACACCTTGCGGTCCATCGCCTTGGCCAGCTGTTCGTCGATGCGGTGCACCGCGAACACGTCGGGTCCGTCAGGGTTGGCGGGCTCGTACTTGGTCAACCGCGGAACGAGGTCCGGGGCAACGGAATTGACGTAGTCATTGATGGTCGACCAGGCCTCGTCACCGGAGACGATCAAGCGGGAGAAGTCCTCGTTGAACAGGTCGCGGATGACCTTGACCAGGACGTCGGGCTCTTCGTAGAGCGCGACCGCGGCACCTGCGGCCTTTTCCTTGGTCTCGATCGCCCTCGCCTCGATCTGCGACCACCGCTCCTGCAGCCGGCTCACGTCGGAGCGGATGTCGTCTTCCTTGACCCCTTCGGAGGCGGTGCGGATGATGACACCCGCGTCCGCCGGAACCACTTCGCGCAGAATCTCTTTGAGGCGCTGGCGCTCGGTGTCGGGCAGCTTGCGGCTGATACCCGTCGACGACGCGCCCGGCACGTACACCAGGTAGCGGCCCGCAAGCGAAACCTGCGTGGTCAGTCGCGCACCCTTGTGCCCGACGGGGTCCTTGCTGACCTGGACGACGACATAGTCGCCGGGTTTGAGAGCCTGCTCGATCTTGCGGTTCGCACCGCCGAGACCGGCTGCCTCCCAGTTGACCTCACCTGCGTAGAGCACGCCGTTGCGGCCACGGCCGATGTCGACGAACGCCGCCTCCATCGAGGGCAGCACGTTCTGCACGATGCCGAGATAGATGTTGCCGACCAGCGACGCCGAGGCCGCGGACGTGACGAAGTGCTCGACCACGACGCCGTCCTCGAGGACCGCGATCTGGGTGTAGCGGGCGCCTTCGTGCGGCGGTTCGGTGCGGACCTTGTCGCGCACGATCATCGTGCGCTCGACGGCCTCGCGGCGGGCCAGGAACTCCGCCTCGCTCAGGATCGGCGGCCTGCGCCTGCCCGCGTCGCGTCCGTCGCGGCGGCGCTGGCGCTTGGCCTCTAGCCGCGTCGAACCCGAGATGCCCTGGATCTCGCTGTTGTCCTTGTCCTTGTCGCCGCGGTCTTTGTCGCCGCGCCCGGCGCGCTCGTGCACGACGGTGTTGGGCGGATCGTCGGGCGAGGCGTCGCTGTCGTCTCCGGTGCCCGATTTGCGCCTGCGACGGCGGCGCCTGCGCCGGGTGCCCGCCTCGGAACCCCCCGATTCATCGTCACCGCTGTCGTCGACGGAATCGTCGGAGGAGTCCTCGGCCTGGCCTCCCGACGGGCTGTCGTCGGTCTCGTCGTCGGAATCGTCGCCGTTCTGTTCGCCCCGGCCCCGGCCCCGGCCCCGCCGGCCACGCCGCCGACGCCTGCTCGGCCGCTCGGCCTGATCCTCGTCGGAGTCCGGTCCGTCGTCGCCGTCCTCGTCGTCATCCTCGTCGTCGTCATCCGGCGTGAACGTGACAGGTTGGGGCGCTACGAACAGCGGCATGTACTCGGCGCGCTCGATCGTGGTCTCCACCGTGGTGGTCTCGAGAATCGTCCGAGAATCCGGTTCGGCGCCGTCGACATCATCGGCGCCGTCGACCTCGTCGGCTTGGTCGTCCTCGCCGGCCTGATCGTCCTCGCCGGAGTCGGTTTCGACCTCGGCGGGCTGGTCAGGGTGTTCGGCGACGACCGTCAGCCCGTCAGGCTGGGCCTCGGGCTGCTGACTGTCTTCCGATTTGTCTTCAGTGGGGGCATCGTCGGCCACGTATTCTCCTCAAGCCCCCGGGCGCGTCCTTGCGACGCGGCCACGCGAGGGCTTCCGCTATTGGCCCGGGCTGTTGACTCCCGAGCTTGTTATGGTCTCGCTCCGAGCGGCTCGCTTTTCGAACACACCCGGCGCCTGGCTGAATGATGGCTGGGACGGTCGGCGCCGCACCACAGGTGAGCGGTGGTCGCGCTCGTCAAAGTCTTCATTCGGGCTTCCGGCTCTGGTGTACAGCCGGCTACCCGCAGCCAGTATCCCACATCGAGCCTCGCGGAATGACCAGGCTGGACGACTCAGCTACCTGCCGGGGAACCAGAGCTCTATCTCGCGGGCCGCCGACTCCGGCGAATCCGACCCGTGCACGATGTTCTCCTGGGTGACAAGTGCCAGGTCACCGCGGATCGAGCCGGTCGCCGCCTTCTCCACCGGATCGGTGCCGCCCGCGAGTTGGCGGAAGGCCGTGATCGCGCGCGGTCCCTCCACGATCGCGGCGACGACAGGGCCCGATGTGATGAATTCCAGCAGCGAGCCGAAGAACGGTTTGCCTTCGTGCTCGGCGTAATGCTTGCGGGCCAACTCGTCGCCCACATCGCGCAGTTCCAGGGCCGCGATGGACAGGCCCTTGCGCTCGATACGGCCGATAACCTCGCCGATCAGTCGGCGCTGGACGCCGTCGGGCTTGATCAATACCAAGGTCCGCTCAGTCACGGCCGACAGCGTACCTGCGGCCGCTACGAGTCGGGCGGAGGCTGCTGCCCCGGCAGCAGACCGCGCTCCTCCCGGCGCTTGACCTCGCTGCGCAGATACAGGATGAGCAGCCAGACGCCGGCGAACACCAGGCCGATGAAGCCGACGGCGCCGGACACGATCCAGCCGGCGATCAGGACCACCTGGATGCCGAGGTTCACCCAGATCGCCCACGGCCTGCCCTGCACCCCGGCCAGCAGGATCAGCACAACGGCCAGGCCGATCAGATAGGTGCCGGTGGCGCCGGTCAGCCCGCCGCGGGCCACCGACACGACCGGAAGTGCGAGCAACACGACGATCGCTTCCAGAATCAGCGTGCCTGCCATCACGCCGCGGAAGCTCTTCCACGGGTCAGGCGGCGCCGGGGTCCGGGGGTGCTCGCTCATTGCGGGTCCCGACCGAACAGCGTGCGCGCGACGCCTGCGGTCACGACCGATCCGGTGATCACGATCCCGCTGCCGGACAACCCTTCGCCGCCGTGGCCGGTCTCCTCGACGAGCGCTGTCGCTGTCTCGATCGCATCAGGCAGGCCGACGGCCGCGATCACCCGCTCCGGCCCGAACCGCTCCTCGGCGCGCATCGCGAGGCTCTCCACGTCCAGTGCGCGCGGCGATCCGTTGGTGGTGACGATGACCTGGTCGAAAACCGGTTCCAGTGCGGCAAGAATGCCGTCGACGTCTTTGTCGGCCATCACTGCCACGATGCCGACGAGGAACCGGAAGTCGAACTCCTCGGCCAGCGTTGCCGCCAACGCCGCCGCGCCGGCAGGGTTGTGCGCGGCGTCGATGAACACCGTCGGGGCGCTGCGCATCCGCTCCAGACGGCCCGGGCTGACGACAGCAGCGAAACCGGCGCGCACCGCGTCGATGTCCAGCTGCCGGTCGGCGCCTGCGCCGAAGAACGCCTCGACCGCGGCCAGCGCGATCGCGGCGTTGTGGGCCTGATGTTCTCCGTGCAGCGGCAGGAAGATCTCGGAATAGACCCCGCCGAGGCCCTGCAGTTCGAGCATCTGACCGCCGATCGCCACCTGGCGTCCCAGCACCGCGAACTCGGAATCCTCGCGCGCGACCGCTGCATCGGCGCGCACGGTTTCGGCCAGCACGACCTCCATCGCCTCTGGCAGCTGCCTGCCGATCACCACGACGGTGTCGATCGGAACCAGGTCGTCCTTCTGCCTTGCGATGATTCCGGCTTTCTCCGCTGCGATGTCGGCGATCTCGTCGCCCAGGTACTCGGTGTGGTCGATGCCGATGGGCGTGATGACGGCGACCGGGGCGTCGACGACGTTGGTGGCGTCCCAGCGCCCGCCCATGCCGACCTCGACGACCGCCACGTCGATCGGCGCGTCGGCGAACGCGGCGAACGCCATCGCGGTGACGACTTCGAACTTGCTCATGGCGGGACCCCCGCCTGCCTCGGACTGCCGGTCGACGAGCTCGACGAAGGGTTCGATCTCTTCGTAGACGGCGACGTACTGCGCGGGCGTGATCGGTGCGTTGTCGATGGCGATGCGCTCGACCGCCGACTGCAGGTGGGGACTGGTGGTTCGACCGGTGCGGCGGTGCAGCGCGGTCAGCAGCGCGTCGACCATGCGCGCCACCGACGTCTTGCCGTTGGTGCCCGCGATGTGGATCGACGGGTAGCCACGCTGCGGCGAGCCGAGCAGCTCGAGCAGCGCGGAGATCCGCGCGGTGCTGGGCTCCAGCTTGGTCTCGGGCCACCGCTGGTCGAGCAGATGCTCGACCTGGAGCAGCGATGCGATTTCGTCCGGCGTCGGGACGGTGTCGGTGTCAGGTGGCCGGCCGGGCGGCTCCGATGTCATCGCAGAGACGCCAGCCTCGCGGTGATGCGCTCGACTTCGGCTTTGGCCAACGCCTGCCGGTTCCGGATCTTGTCGACGACGTCTGCCGGGGCCTTCGCCAGGAAGGCGTCGTTGTCCAGCTTGGCGCTGGTGCCTTTGAGTTCCTTCTCCGCTGCGGCAAGGCCCTTCTCCAGCCTGCGTCGCTCGGCGTCGACGTCGACGGTGCCCGAGGTGTCGAGTTCGACGACGACGGTGCCGCGCGTCAACCGCACCTCCACCGACGCCGTCGGCGCGAACCCGTCGGCGGCCGGCGTCAGCCACGCCAGCGATGTCACAGCGGCCACCTGCGATTCGAGGTCGGCCGTCGCGACGTCACCGAGCCTCGCGGGAACCTTCTGCCGGTCGGCGAGCCCCTGGTCGCTGCGGAATCGCCGCACCTCGGTGACCAGCTTTTGCATATCCGCGATGCGTTGGGCCGCAACCGGATCCGACGTGAATCCCGACGGTGTCGGCCACTCGGCGATCACCAGTGACTCCCCACCGGTGAGCGCCTTCCACAGCGTCTCGGTGACGAAGGGCATCACCGGATGCAGGAGTTTGAGCAGCGTGTCCAGGACGGACGCCAGCACCGCCGTGGTATGCGCGATGACCCTTTCGTCCTGGCTGGCGAGCTGCACCTTCGCCAACTCGACATACCAGTCGCAGAACTCGTCCCACGCGAAGTGGTAGAGCGCTTCGCAGGCGCGGCTGAACTCGTATCTGTCGAACGCCGAATCCACCTCGGCACGAACCTCTTCCGCGCGACCGAGAATCCATCGGTCGGCGTCGGTCAGCTCGGCGGCGTCGGAGAGGATGCCGGACTGTGCCTTCTGCTCTTCGTCCGAGAGGCTCATCGCGACCCCGTTCATCAACGCGAATCGGGTGGCGTTGAACAGCTTGGTCGCGAAATTGCGTGACGCGCGGGCGTGGTCCTCCCCGATCGACAGATCGCCCCCCGGGCTGGCGCCACGGGCCAGGGTGAAGCGAAGCGCGTCCGCACCGAACATCTCCACCCAGTCCAGCGGATCGATGCCGTTGCCGCGCGACTTGCTCATCTTGCGACCGAACTCGTCGCGAATCAGGCCGTGCAGAAAGACGTTTTCGAACGGCACCTGAGGTCCGCGCTCGCCGTTTCGGGTGATCGCGGGATCGTCGCCGACGAACTGGCCGAACATCATCATCCTGGCCACCCAGAAGAACAGGATGTCGTACCCGGTCACGAGCACGGTGGTCGGATAGAACTTGGCCAGTTCCGGCGTGGGATCCGGCCACCCCATTGTGGAGAACGGCCACAGCGCCGACGAGAACCACGTGTCCAGCACGTCCGGGTCCTGTTCCCAGCCCTCCGGTGGAGTTTCGTCCGGCCCGACGCAGACGGTTTCGCCGTTGGGCCCGTGCCAGATCGGGATGCGATGACCCCACCACAGCTGCCGCGAGATGCACCAGTCGTGCATGTTGTCCACCCATGCGAACCACCGGGGTTCCAGGCTGGGCGGGTGAATCACGGTGTGGCCGTTGCGCACCGCGTCGCCGGCGGCCTTGGCCAACGACTCGCCCTTGCCCCACCACTGCAGCGACAGGCGGGGCTCGATCGGCTCGCCGCTGCGCTCGGAGTGCCCGACGCTGTGCAGATACGGGCGTTTCTCCTCGACGATCCGGCCCTCTGCGGCAAGCGCTTCGCGCACCGCGACGCGCGCCTCGAACCTGTCCATGCCGTCGAATCGTGTTCCGGTGTCGGCGATTCGGCCCTTGGTGTCCATCATCGTCGGCATCGGCAGCTGGTGGCGTAGCCCGATCTCGAAGTCGTTCGGATCGTGTGCGGGCGTGACTTTGACAGCGCCGGTGCCGAATTCGGGATCGACGTGCTCGTCGGCGACGATGATCAGCCGGCGGTCGATGAACGGGTGCGGCAAGGTCTTACCGACGAGATCGCGATAGCGCTCGTCGTCGGGATGAACCGCGATCGCGGTGTCACCCAGCATCGTTTCCATCCGTGTGGTGGCCACCACGATGTGGGGTTCGGCGTCGTCGAGCGAGCCATACCGGAACGACACCAGCTCACCCTCGACGTCGGAGTAGGAGACCTCCAGGTCGGATATCGCGGTCTGGAGCACCGGAGACCAGTTCACCAGCCGCTCGGCCTGATAGATCAGCCCGGCGTCGTAGAGCCGCTTGAAGATGGTGCGCACGGCCCGCGACAGCCCGTCGTCCATCGTGAACCGGTCGCGGCTCCAGTCGACGCCGTCGCCGAGCCGTCGCATCTGCGCGCCGATCGTGCCGCCGGACTCCCGCTTCCAGTCCCAGACCTTGTCGATGAACAGCTCGCGGCCGTAGTCCTCCTTGGTCTTGCCATCGAGGGCCAGCTGCTTCTCCACCACCGACTGGGTGGCTATTCCCGCATGGTCCATGCCGGGCAGCCACAGCACCTCGTAGCCCTGCATGCGCCTGCGCCGGGTCAATGCATCCATCAGCGTGTGGTCGAGCGCATGCCCCATGTGCAGGCTGCCGGTGACGTTCGGCGGCGGCAGCACAATCGAGTAGGCCGGCTTGTCGCTCGTCGGGTCGGCGGTGAAGTAACCGGCGTCCACCCAGCCCTGATAGAGCTCGCTTTCCACCGCGCCCGGATCCCACGATTTGGGCAACGCGGTCGTCGACGGCGCCTCCGCCTTACTCTTTTCGCTCCTCGCGTGCGCAGTACCCTCTTC
>JAEZKH010000208.1 GCA_023415515.1 Actinomycetes bacterium | reverse complement strand
GTCGAAGCCGGGCCGCGGGCCCGCACCGCGGTGCTGACCAAGCTCTACCCCACCCGCAGCCATACCGGCGCCGCCCAGGGCGGCATGTGCGCGGCGTTGGCCAACGTCGAAGAGGACAACTGGGAGTGGCACACCTTCGACACCGTCAAGGGCGGTGACTACCTCGCCGACCAGGACGCCGTCGAGATCATGTGCAAGGAAGCCATCGACGCGGTGCTCGATCTCGAGAAGATGGGGATGCCGTTCAACCGCACCCCGGAAGGCCGAATCGACCAGCGCCGGTTCGGCGGCCACACCCGCGACCACGGCAAGGCGCCGGTGCGACGGGCCTGTTACGCCGCCGACCGCACCGGCCACATGATCCTGCAGACGCTCTACCAGAACTGCGTCAAGCACGATGTCGAGTTCTTCAACGAGTTCTACGCACTCGACATCTGCCTGACCGACACACCCGGTGGCCCGGTCGCCACGGGCGTCATCGCATACGAACTGGCCACCGGCGACATCCACGTCTTCGCGGCCAAGGCGGTCGTGTTCGCGACCGGCGGCTCCGGACGGATGTACAAGACGACGTCAAACGCACACACCCTGACCGGTGACGGCCTCGGTATCATCTTCCGCAAGGGACTTCCGCTGGAGGACATGGAGTTTCATCAATTTCATCCGACCGGACTTGCGGGCCTCGGCATCCTGATCTCCGAGGCCGTCCGCGGCGAGGGCGGTAGGCTGCTCAACGGCGAGGGCGAGCGGTTCATGGAACGCTACGCTCCCACCATCGTCGACCTCGCCCCCCGCGACATCGTGGCCCGCTCGATGGTGCTCGAGGTGCTCGAGGGCCGCGGCGCCGGGCCGCACAAGGACTACGTGTACATCGACGTGCGTCACCTCGGGGAAGACGTGCTGGAGTCGAAGCTTCCCGACATCACCGAGTTCGCCAGGACCTATCTCGGCGTCGACCCGGTCAAGGAACTCGTTCCGGTGTATCCCACCTGTCATTACGTGATGGGCGGCATCCCGACGACCGTGCACGGCCAGGTGTTGCGCGACAACACCAACGTCGTGGCGGGGCTGTACGCCGCGGGCGAGTGCGCGTGCGTTTCGGTGCACGGCGCCAACCGACTCGGCACCAACTCGCTGCTGGACATCAACGTGTTCGGTCGTCGCGCCGGGATCGCGGCCGCGAATTACGCACTGGGCCATGACCACGTCGACCTGCCGGAGAACCCCGAGGGCATGGTGGTGAGCTGGATCGGTGACATCCTCTCCGAGCACGGTAACGAGCGCGTCGCCGACATCAGAGGTGCGCTGCAGCAGTCGATGGACAACAACGCCGCGGTGTTCCGCACCGAGGAGACGCTGAAGCAAGCGCTCACCGACATCCACGCCCTCAAGGAGCGCTACGCGCGGATCACGGTGCACGACAAAGGCAAACGCTTCAACAGTGATCTCTTGGAGGCCATCGAACTCGGCATGCTCCTCGAACTGGCAGAGGTGACCGTCGTCGGCGCGCTCAACCGCAAGGAGTCACGCGGCGGCCATGCCCGCGAGGACTATCCCAACCGCGACGACACCAACTACATGCGCCACACGATGGCCTACAAGCAGGGCACCGATCTGCTCAGCGACATCCGGTTGGACTACAAGCCGGTGGTGCAGACGCGGTACGAGCCGATGGAACGGAAATACTGATGACGCTGACGAGCGCTTGCGCGAGGAAGAAATGACTCTGTCGCCTGAGGTCGAGAGCAAGGACCGCGAGCTTCCGCCGATCCCCGACGGGGCGGTGATGGTGACGTTGAAGATCGCGCGCTTCAACCCCGAAAACCCGGACGCCGCAGGCTTTCAGAGCTTCCGCGTGCCGTGTCTGCCCAGTGACCGGCTGTTGAACCTGCTGCACTACGTGAAGTGGTATCTCGACGGCACGCTGACGTTCCGGCGGTCGTGCGCGCATGGTGTGTGCGGCTCGGATGCCATGCGCATCAACGGCGTCAACCGGCTCGCCTGCAAGGTGCTGATGCGCGACATGCTGCCGAAGAAGGCAGGCAAGCAGTTGACGATCACCATCGAGCCGATCCGCGGGTTGCCGGTGGAGAAGGACCTCGTGGTGAACATGGAGCCGTTCTTCGACGCCTACCGCGCTGTGAAGCCGTACCTGATCGTCAGCGGCAACCCGCCGACCCGCGAGCGCATCCAGAGCGCGACCGACCGTGCACGCTACGACGACACCACCAAGTGCATCCTGTGCGCGTGCTGCACCACCAGTTGTCCGATCTACTGGAGCGAGGGCAGCTATTTCGGGCCCGCCGCGATCGTCAACGCGCACCGCTTCATCTTCGACAGCCGCGACGAGGCCGCCGCCGAACGCCTCGACATCCTCAACGAGGTGGACGGCGTGTGGCGCTGCCGAACGACGTTCAACTGCACGGAATCCTGCCCGCGGGGCATCCAGGTGACGCAGGCCATTCAGGAGGTCAAGCGCGCGCTGATGTTCGCCCGCTAGCGGTGTCGCAAACGTGGTGAGGGCGGCGGTTGGGTTCGCCGGTGAGTGGGTACATGCAGATTTGCCAGATAGTCCCACTCACAGAAATCGAGATTGGACCAATGACTGACCGCTTGATCTTCCGTCGACTATCCGTCACCACTGGAGTGGCCGCCGCAGCGATCGCCTTCACGCTGACCGCATGCGGCGGTGGCGACGAGAAGAGCGACGAGAGCAGCACGTCGTCGACCACGTCGACCACCTCGAGCACCTCCGCCACGACGACCGCGACCACCGGCGCCCCGGCTCCGGGCACCGGCGCGCCCGGCACGGAGGCTCCCGGTGCGGGGGCTCCCGGTGCCGGCGCAGGCCCAGGC
>JAEZKH010000170.1 GCA_023415515.1 Actinomycetes bacterium | reverse complement strand
GTCTCAACTTACGCCTTCAGGAAGCACGGGTTCCCTGTCAGTCGCATGAACAGCCCAGGTTAAGGCTGTTCATCCGCCAGGTGGGGCTTTCGGGTAACGGTGTGTGGTTAAGGGGGAGGCGGGTTAGGGGGGTACCCTTAAGCTACGCGACTTTGGTCGACTTGAGCCACCAGCAGTCAACGGACGAGGACAGCTTCGAAAAGAAGAGCCGTGCGCTCTCGCTCCTGTATGCGACCGATTCAAGTCGAATTCGCTTCAGAAGGGCGACGCCGTGAGAGGTTTCCCGGTATGTAATCTGCCTTCCCGCATACATCATCTTAAGAATAGATTTGCCATTCTGTCCTTCGAACTTGTATGCATATTCTTTGGCGTCGAACTCTTGTCGAATGACAAGCTCGTCGGCGAGAATAATATTCTCAGACATTTTGTCTGGGATGCAGATGCATATCTTTGATCTTTCGGCTCCCGCATCAACCAAGGCGGATTCAATCATGTCCGCCAAGCCGTCGCTTCCGCATGCCTGCTTTTCGAGATCAATCCACACGACAATAATGTCGGCGTTGGCCTTCTTTGTTCGGAACTTGCTGGCGATTTCCCGCGCAAGGGCTTCAGGTGTCCAGCTTGAGCCATTGGCTACCGGAACCAGATCGACGTAGTGAAAATTGTTATTAACAAAGATCCTCTCCATCGTTCCCTCCACGAAGGCGAGGACTTTGGGGAAGCGCGTTTGATGCATAGTAATATCCAAGGCCAAACCCAGTTCGGTTTATTTCTTCGAGAACTTCGGATGGATTGTCCACTCGATAACAACACGTAGAATGATCGAAGTATTCAAATATCACGAGCTCCTCTGGTCGGCAGAAATTTATCAGGGTCTCGCTGTGAGTGGAAAATAGGAAATAGTTCTGCCTCGGCTTTTCGACAATATTGTCTCTTATGAGCTGAACCAGAAACTGTTGCATCTTGGGATGCAGAAAATTCTCCGGTTCCTCTATAGAATATACGCCTCCACTAGATAGCAGAAGCGTGACAAGCGCGAGCCACTTGAGGGTTCCGTCGCTAGAGGATTGGAGGGCGAGGCGGAGTGAACCCACATCGGTAAAGCTGCCGCCAATAACTAAAGTGGCGAGATATTTCCCAGTGTGCGGATCTTGGCTGACTGTTATATCTTCGAGGTCGGAAAATACTAACTTAGTCCACTCTATTATTTCGGACAGCGTACTAGTGGTGGCGCCACGAAGTCGTATGTGCCTCTTTCCGCCAGCCTTCCGCAAAGATTGAAGCGCGTGCAATGTAGATGTGAGGCCGGTGCCATCCCGCATAATTCCGGGAGTTCGGGTTAAATCGTCAGGAATTCGCGCCTTGTCCGGCTGTATATTGAATGAGCGACCTCGAGTTATCGCGGTGCGCACAGCTTCAATTGCCGGAAAGCTGTATCGGGATCCATAGGTTAGCAAGCTTTGGTCTGGCCCAAGGTTAAAGGCGCCTAGCCTATCGCGTACCTTGCCTGCATGGGGCGCGAACGCATTATCTATCGCCGATAAGGGATTTCTCGGACTCTCATATAACAGGCGAGGTCCAATCTTGAATGCTGGTCGCTCAGTATCTGATGCGCTTCGGCGACTGATTGAGATGGACCCAACAAAAACCTCGCCCGAGCCATCATTGTTACCGGCGTGCAACTTCTTTAACTTAAGAATTTCTTTATCTATGAATACCGCGGATTGATCGCGAGAGAAACGTATGTGTAGCTCGTACTCGTAGTAGAAGTACGGGTATTGACCGGGATTGTGCATTGCGTCTGAAAGGTCGGCGAGTCCGCATACCTTGGTAGCGAGATGAGCCTTCCGACGAGAGGTATTCTCTTGACTAAAAACGCGTGCGAGACCTCCCGCATCAGATACAGCGTTTGTCGCGTTAGACCTTACGGCCGCGTCCAAAAAGCCAAGAAAATCGAGAAAGTTAGTCTTTCCAGAGCCATTAGGCCCGACCAAGACATTAAGTCCGGGCTGGAGTACTAACTCGAACCCTCTAAGCGATCGAAACCCATCGATATGGTAGGAGGTGGTCGCACCGTTCGCAGCTTCGCTCATTTGTTGCTCGGAACGTAGATCGTCGAATATCGATTCGGGAGAGTTGCACACGCCGAGCGGGGCGGGAACTCTGTCACTGGCTAGGCTTGAACAAGTGAAGTGCCACGTCTGACGGGTAGGCGGGACAGGGGTGGGCGGATCGGCCACGCCGCCCGCACAAGGGGTGTGAGTTCACGATCTAGGGACTCGTAGGCGCGGGGACCTGGGCTGCGACCTGAAAGCGGCTACGCCTGGTAGCGGCTGCCTCCGACCGCCTCTCACCCCTCCCGATCCCGCTCATAGCTCCGCGCGAGCGGAAACGCCGGCAGCCAGCCTTCCCGGCGGATCGTCCAGTTCTCATAGGTCGGGGTGAGCTGGTCGGGGGCGTCGAGGGTCCCCAGGTGCACCTCCACCTCATCGTCGAAGCGGGCGAAGACCGAGGAGCCGCAGCGGGGGCAGAAGTGGCGGCCCTTCCAGTGGCGGGTCTCGCCCTCTATGGCCACCGCGCCGTCCGGGAAGATGGCGGCGGCGTAGAACAGGGCGC
>JAEZKH010000162.1 GCA_023415515.1 Actinomycetes bacterium | reverse complement strand
GCCGCGCGTTCCTCGGCCGCGGCGCGCTGCTCTGCGGCGGCACGTTCCTCGGCGGCACGGTGCTCCGAGACGCGTTGCTCGGCCGCCCACGCCAGCCGTTCGTCGGCGGTGGGCTCGGCCTCCGACGGCCTGCGATGGGCACCTCCGAAGAGCGGACTCGCCGTCCACTCGTCCTCGGGCGGCTGGGGCTCGGCCGAAACGTCGATGATCGGGTTCTCTTCGGTCCGCAGCTCCGGACCCTCGGTGTCGATCCTGCTGCTGGCGACCCGGCCGGGCCGCGGCGGCCCCTGCTCGGTTTCGATAGCCGGCCTGGAACTCAGGTCGGCATCGAAGAGGAATTCGAGATTGGCGCGAAGGGCGGCGAGCTCGGCACGCAGCGCGGCCACCTCGTCGGCGGCCTGGGCCCGGATCTCGCTGGAGAGCTCGCGGCGCAGTTCGGTCTCCACCGTCAGCTCGTATTCGCGTCGCGCCGAGATCTCACGGTCCAGTTGCAGGTCGTAGACGAGCTTGAGATCACGGGCCTTGGCCCGGTCGACGTCGCTCTGCCTGCGGTAGATGACCGACACGAACGCGGCGACCACCGCAGCCCACAGCGCGAGGATGACTGCGAGCTTCAGCAACTCCACCCGGTTGGTGAACACCAGCGCCGAACTCGCCAGGATGGCGAGCACCAGCAACACCGTTAACAGCAGCCAGCCTGGCCTGCGACCGCTGCGCCGCGGCCGGGCACCACGGGTCAGACTGGTCATGGGCCGACTGTACCCGCCACAGGTCACTGCGCGTGTCGCGCACTGCGGCGATTCGCGATCCGCTATTGTCCGCCGGTTACTCCGTTGCTCCTTCGCCGTTCTCCGGCGGTTCCTGCGGCGACTTGCAGCAATGCTGCAACCACAGTGCGGCGATCAGCAGCGCCAGCGCGCTGACCGCGGCCACCACCGCGCCTGCGGTGTCCTCGCCCGCGACCCGCAACGACTGTCGCCGCGGCAGAAGGTAGACCAGCACCCCCACCCACCAACCCAGCACGAGCGCACCGACCCAGGCCGAAGCCTTGGCGATCGTCACCGACCGAGCCACCGCGAGCGGGTGCAGCCACCCCGGACCGTCGCCGATCTCTCCCTCGTTGATCTTGGCGCGGACGTAGAACGCCCAGCCACCTTCGGCGATGGCCACCGCGAGAAGTGATAGGCCGGTCCACACGGTGATCGGCGGGAAGTAGCGGTAGAGCATCGTCACCAGGACGTAGCCGAGGGCGGCCGTGAGAATCGTCGCGGTCGTCAGATCACGCTTGCGGGTGGGGCCCATCAGCTCAGCACCAGACCGGTCGGCCGAACCCCGTGACGTTCGGCCTGATCGAGTACGGCGAGAAGCGCTGCGACGGGTCGCCGCGTTCCGTCGACGGTCAGCGCGGCGTCCGCGTCGGCGTCCAACCACGGCACCAGGACGAAAGCGCGCCGGTGCGCGTAGGGGTGCGGCAGCGTCAGGTCGTCGTCGCACATGACCACCTCGACGTCGCCGTCGTGGCAGGTGACGAGGTCGACGTCGAGAGTCCGCGGACCCCAACGCTGTTGCCTCACCCGTGCGGCGGCCTGTTCGAACTCGTGCGCGCGGTCGAGCCAGGCACGGGCATCGAGGGCGGGGTCGTCGGCGATCACCACCGCGTTGAGGAACGGTTCCTGATCGACGCCACCCCACGCTTCGGTCTCGTAGACCGCGGACACCGCGCGTACTGCGGCGCCGAGTCCCTCGACCACCGACCGCAGATGAGCGTGCCGGTCGCCGATGTTGGACCCGATCGACAACACGACTCTCATTGCGGTTGCGCCCCGCGGCCCCCGCGGCGGGACCGCCGCGCAACCACGGCCACATCGGCGAAACGCTGCGGTATCGGAGCGGCGGGTTTGTGCACGACGACCTCGACGGCGTGCACCCGTTCATCGGTCATCACGTCCTCGGCGATGTCGCCAGCCACCGCCTCGATCAGATTTCGCGGCGGCCCGGCGACGATCTCGGCGGCGCGGTTGGCCAGGGTGCCGTAGTCGAACGTGTCGGCCAGGTCGTCGCTGGCCGCGGCGGCGGCAAGGTCGATCCAGACGGTCATGTCGACGATGAAGTCCTGACCGTCGCGCCGCTCGTGCTCGTACACGCCGTGATTGCCGCGAACCTCCAAGCCGCGCAGCTCTATTCGGTCAGCCATCATCCTCCGTACCCGTCCATGCCTCGACGACCTTGACCGCGTCGACAGACGCGCGCACATCGTGAACGCGCACACCCCACGCGCCGTGCTGAGCGGCGAGAGCCGAGATCACCGCGGTGGCTGTTTCGCGCCCGTCGGGCGGCCTCGGTTCGCCGTCGGCGTCGGCCAGCAAGGTGCCGAGGAAACGCTTGCGGGAGGCGCCGACGAGCACAGGGATTCCGGTGTCGACGAAACAAGGCAGCGCGCGCAGCAGTGCCCAGTTGTGCTCACCGGACTTGGCGACCCCCAGCCCGGGATCGATGATCAGGTTGGC
>JAEZKH010000102.1 GCA_023415515.1 Actinomycetes bacterium | reverse complement strand
CGTTTGATTCCCGCATGGGCATTCTCGAACACCTCGTCGGGAAGCTGGTTGGCGGGAACGGAGAACGCCGCGACGAACCCGGTGCGCAGCGCCTTCGTCGCCTCCTGCGCCGAATACTCGAGATCCTGCGGGTAGTGGTTGCGGCCGTCGATGATCACGAGATCCTTCACGCGGCCGGTGATGTACAGCTCACCGTTGTGGTAGGCACCGTAATCGCCGGTGCGGACCCACGTGGCGTCGTCGGTGGCGCCCTCAGCGTGCGACGGGTTGGTGCGCGACTTCAAGATGTTCTGGAAGGTCGCCACCGTCTCCTCGGGCTTGCCCCAGTAGCCGGTGCCCATGTTCTGTCCGCTGATCCACACCTCGCCGATCTGGCCGTCGGGCAACTCCGACGCGGTCTCGGCGTCGACGATCACCGCCCATTCGGCGATTCCGACCTTGCCCGCACCCGCCTGCGCGACCGCGGTCGGTGCATCCGCGGGCACCTCGACGAACGTGCCCGTGTTCAAGGCGTCGCGGTCGACATGAATGATGCTGGGGAAGTCGCCCTGCGGGGTCGTCGACACGAACAGCGTCGCCTCGGCAAGGCCGTAGGACGGCTTGATCGCCTGCGGCTTGAAGCCGAACGGGGAGAACGCCTCGTTGAACCTGCGCACGGTGGCGGCCGAGATCGGCTCGCTGCCGTTGAGGATGCACTTCACGACCGACAGGTCAAGCTCCGGTTCGCCCTCCTTGGGCACCCCGCGCAACGCGGCGTGGTCGAAGGCGAAGTTCGGCGCGACGGAGATCACGCCGCCGGTGTCTTCTGGCTGCCGCGCCATCGCCCGGATCCAGCGGCCGGGCCTGCGCACGAAGGCGGCAGGCGTCATGAACTCGACGTAATGGCCGATCATCGGCGAGATCATCACCGTGATCAGACCCATGTCGTGGAAGAACGGCAGCCACGAGACCCCGCGGTCACCTTCCTCGCCCTCGAGCGCCTCGATGACCTGCACGACGTTGGTGGCCAAGTTCAGGTGGGTGATCTGCACGCCGGTCGGGATCCGCGTCGAACCCGAGGTGTACTGCAGATAGGCGATGGTGTCCGGTTCCACCTTCACCGGCTCCCAGGTCGCGCCGACCTCGTCGGGCACCGCGTCGACGGCGATGACGCGCGGCCGCTCCTTGGCGGGCCTGCTACGGAAGAACTTGCGGACCCCCTCTGCGGCGTCGGTGGTGGTGAGGATCGCCGATGGGTGGCAGTCGTCGATGACGGCGTGCAGGCGGCCGACGTGGCCGGGCTCGCTCGGGTCGAACAGCGGCACCGCGATGCGGCCGGAGTACAGGGTTCCGAAGAACGCGATCAGGTACTCGAGGTTCTGCGGGCAGAGGATCGCCACCCGGTCGCCGGGCTCGGTCACCTGCTGGAGGCGGGCGCCGACAGCACGGTTACGCCTGCCGAAGTCTGCCCAGTTCAGGTCGCGCGCGACGCCGTCGCGCTCGGTCGAGAAGTCGAGGAACCGGTAGGCGAGCTTGTCTCCACGAACCTTGGTCCATCGTTCGACGTGAAGAACCAGGCTGCCGTTGTCGGGAAACCTGATCTGTCCGTCCTTGATGAACGGGTTGTGGAACCCCATCTCACTCTCCTGTCAAAGCACACTCATCGCGACGCGCGTCTCGCGCGCACCGTTCGGGTCGCCGGCGCGCGTGAGGACCTCGTCGTCCGTGTACGTCCATGCGAACCCAAACCTCCAAGATGTTACCGAGGGGTCCGCGTCCGCTCGCGTGTCACAAGTCCGCGCTCCGCTAGCACGTTCCGCTACACCTGTGACCAGCACTTTCCGTCCAGCATCAAGTCTTTGGTCTTAGTTATTTCTTAATGTTAGGCGAGTGCGGTTCGCACGCCAAATCTGTGTCGGTCACGTGTCAGCCATGTTTTGGATGCGGAGCGTTATCGACGACCTGGCGCGCCCAGTCGAGGGTCCACGCGGTGGCAGGCTGGCCGCCCAGATTCCAGAACTGCGTGGTGGCGTACATGGCGTGCACGGGCTGTCCCGCCCCGCCGGCGAGGACCTCGAGCGTCTTGGGCAGGTTCGTGATCGAGAACGCTTCCTCGGGCGCCGAACAGATCAGGTCGCCCGTCGCGCAGATCTGGTTCACGCGGTCGTTGAGCACACCGAAGCCGCCTGGCCGCGGACCGGTCATCGTCAGGCCCATCGACGACAGCATCGGCACCTCGTTCAGCGTGATCTCGGCGCCCTGGCCGGGGGGATTCGGTCCGATGTCCTGGCCGACGCCGGTCTGCCTGCGGCCGTCGGCGATCAACGTCACACCGAGGACGAGGTCCGCGTCGACCGGACCGCGGCCGTTGCCGATGTCGCTGGCCATGTCGCCGGCGATCACCGCGCCCTGCGAGAACCCGACGAGCACGTAACTGGTCAGCGGACAACGGTTGTTCATGTCCGTCATCGCCTTGACCGCGTTGCGGGTGCCTTCTGCGCGGCTGTCGTTGTAGTTCATCTGGCCGTCGGCTGAGAACGGATTGTGGAACTGCGCGGTGTAGGGGACCGTGTACACCTCGAGGCGGTCGGTGCCGAACTGTTCCCGGATCGGGTTGGTCACGTTGAGCAACAAGGCGATCGGGAACTGCGTCGGGTTGAACGGGTCGAGTTGCGGCGACGACTCCCACGTCCCGGGAATCGAGATCAGCTGCACGTCCGGGCAACTCGCGTCCTGGAACTCCGGCCGCGGCTTACCCGTCGTCGGCCCACTCGTCGGCGGCACCGCGGTGGGCGGCACGGCCGTGTCCGACTTGTCGGGCTGGCGGACCATGATCCACACCGTGAAGATCACCAGACCCACGACGAGCGCCATCGCACCCGCTGCGATGAGCGCGAGAATTCGGTGGCGTTTCCGCCGGCTGTTGGTAGGCATGCGTTATCTATGCTCCTCGCGTGCGCGGGTCAGTCCTCAGCAGAGATGCTCGGTGGCGATTCGAATGTAGTCAGTGGTGAGGGCTTCCACCTCGGCAGGCGGCGGCGCGACCTCGTTCATCTGGTGGCTGCGGGCGTCGCCGCGCACGAGTGGCGTCACGTAATCGCGCACGGCCTGCTCGGACTGCTTGGCCGCGCGGGCCTGGCACACGTAGGACCCGATGCTCAGCGCGAGGAGATCGGTCGATGGTTGCACACCCGAGGACTCGAGGGCGTTCAGATACGCCCGCTGGCGGTCGGTGACCTTCAACGAGTTCGGCGCCGCGGAACCGTCCTGCGATCCGCTGCCCTGGGGCTGCGCGCGCGTCTGCATCGTCGACGGCGGCGACACCGACATCGTCGGCAGCAGGGTGTCGGCTGAGGTGCATCCGGTGAGCAGCGCCGCGAGGGGAGCCGCGATCGACGTCGCTACCGCGACGCCGCTCGACCACCTCGGCCAACGCCGAACCGTCTGGTGCACTCCTCCAAGGTACCGGCGGTTGGATTCACTTGATGGTGGTGACGAGTTCGCCGGACATCGCGGCGAGCTGCGGACCCCAGGTGCCCCAATCGTGTTCGCCGCTGGACGGGAAGTCGAAGTGCCCGTTGTGTCCGCCCACGCTCCGGTAGTGCTGGTAGAACGCGCGGTTGCTGCCCTGGGCCTGGTCGCAGTAGCCGATCATGGCGGCCGGATCGCTGCAACCCAGCGTCGTCGGGCTGAACACCCACAGCCGGGTGTTGTTGTCCGCCAGCAGCTGAATGTGCACATCGGGGTCGTGCCACTTCCATCGGCCGAGCTGTGGCAGCCCCCACATGTTGCGGATGTCCACGCCGCCGAAGCGGGCCAGGCCGTCGGTGATCGCACCGTTCATGTAGGTGTTCGACGGGGTCAAGAAGCCGGACAGCGAACCCGCGTAGCGGTAGCGGTCGGGATGGAACGCCGCAAGCGTCATCGCAGCGGTGCCGCCCTGGGCCGCGCCGACGACGCCGTGCCCGCTCGGTGCGAGCCCCTTGTTCGCGGCCAGCCAGCTCGGCAGCTCGTCAGCCAGGAAGGTCTCCCACTGCTTGCTGCCGTCCTGCTCCCAGTTCGTGTACATGCTCCATGCGCCGCCGGCAGGCGCGGCCACCGAGATGCCCTTGCCCGCAAGCGTGTTGAACGCGCCCGCACCCACCCAGTTGCTGACGTCGGGACCCGCGTTGAACGCGTCGAGCAAAACGACGGCGTGGGGGCCGCCACCCTGGAAGGCAACGGGGATGTCTCGACCCATGGCCGCCGAGGGCACCATCAGCATCTCGACGGCATCGGCCGTGGCGGTCGGCGCTGTCGCCGACCAGAGACCCGCCGCGAGCACCACCGATATGACCGCTCGAATCATCCCGCGCATATACCCACCTCCACCGTCGGCTGTCCTCGCGCAATGCAGTGAACCACATCACCGGCGTTCGGTGAAACGACTGACGGCGGCGATCCCGAAGGACCACCGCCGCCAGCCGCGCATATCTGTTACCGGGCTGCTTAGCCGCCCGTCGTGGCCGAAGCCGCCTCAGTTGTCGCCGAGGCCGCCGCCTGCTCGGGCGTCGGGTTGGACGGCTGCGGGGTCGCGCCGAGCACCCGCTGGATGTCCGGCTTCATCTGCTGAAGCTGTGCGCCCCAGTAACCCCAGTCGTGGGTGCCGTTGGACGGGAAGTTGAACACGCCGTTCTTACCGCCCGCGGCGATGTACTGCTCCTGGAACGTCTTGTTCGTGCGGAGCGTGAAGCCCTCCAGGAACTTGGCGTTGAAGTTGTCGCCGATGACGCCCTGGCCGGTGCCGATGTCGGCGGGCTTGCCGTTACCGCAGAACACCCAGATCCGGGTGCCGTTGGCGACCAGCTTGGAGATGTTCACCATCGGGTCGTTGCGCTTCCACGCCGGGTCGCTGGAGTCGCCCCACATGTCCTTGGACTTGTAGCCGCCCGCATCGCCCATCGAGACGCCGACCAGCATCGGCCACCAACCCTCGGACAGGTTCAGGAAGCCCGACAGCGATGCCGCGTACTGGAACTGCTGCGGGTAGTAGATCGCCAGCGTCAGCGCGGCCGAACCGGCCATCGACAGCCCCACCGCGGCATTGCGGTTCGGGTTCACACCCTTGTTGGCCGCCAGGTAGGCGGGCAGTTCCTGCGTCAGGAACGTCTCCCACTTGTAGGTGGAGCAACCCGCCTTGCCGCACGCCGGGGCATACCAGTCGCTGTAGAAGCTGGACTGACCGCCGACGGGCATGATCGTCGCCAGACCGGAGTCGACGTACCACTCGAACGCCGCGGTGTTGATGTCCCACCCGTTGAAGTCGTCCTGCGCACGCAGACCGTCGAGCAGATAGACACCCGGGGCGTTCTCGCCACCGTTCTGGAACTGGACCTTGATGTCACGTCCCATTCCCGCGGACGGAACCATCAGGTATTCGACCGGCAGTCCCGGTCGTGAGAAAGCCCCCGCAGTCGCCGAGCCTCCGACGGCGCTGACCAGGCCGGGCAGCACGGCGGCCGCCATGGCCGCGACCGTGAGCCGGCGCGGCAGGGCTTTCGCCGCGCCACGGATCTTGCCAACGAACTTCATGCTTCATCTATCCCATCTGTCGTATGCCGCGCCCGAAATCCGAGACCCACTCGTGACGGGCGCCCGTGTAGTCAACCACACCTCGGTGTGATATCTCTCTTCAGCTTCTGTCGTCCCTGGTCGCCGCCTCAGCCGTGCAGTGTGGCGATCAGGTCTGATTTGAGGGCGGCCAACTGCGCGCCCCAGTACGGCCAGGCGTGGTTACCTGCGGCCGGGAACTGGAAGGTGGCGTTGCTGCCGCCCGCCTTGGCGTAGGCGGACTGGAAGGACTTGTTGCTCGCCAGGGCCAGGCCCTCGAGGCTGTCGGCGGACAGCGCCCGGCCGGGATCCGCGGCCGCGGCGATGTCGGTGGCGCCGCCGGGTGCACAGTAGATCCACAGCCGAGTGCCGTTGGCCGCGATCCGCGCCGCCTGCACGACGGGGTCGTTGCGCTTCCATGCCGGATCCCATGGCGGGCCCCACATGTTGTCCACGTTGTAGCCGCCCGCGTCGAGCATCGCGACGCGGATAGCCTGCTGCATGAACAGCGCCGACGGGTTGAGGAAGCCCGAAAGCGAGGCCGCGTAGCCGAACTGCGCGGGATGGTATGCCGACAGGATCAGCGCGGCGCCGCCGGACATCGACAGGCCGACAACACCGTTGCCGGTCGCGGAGACCTGTCTGTTGGCCGCCAGCCACGCGGGCAACTCGTCCGTCAGGAATGTCTCCCACTTATATGTATAGGTCTGGCTGTTGAAGCTCGACGGTGAATACCAGTCGGTGTAGAAGCTGGACTGGCCGCCGACGGGCATGACGACGGCTACGCCGGAGTCGTTGAACCACTCGAACGCGGCGGTGTTGATGTCCCAGCCGCTGTAGTCGTCCTGGGCCCGAAGACCGTCCAGCAGGTAGACGGCCCTACCGCTCGATCCGGATCCAGATGTCGGCGCCGCCGCGCCTCCGGACCCAGATGTCGGCGCCGCCGCGCTTCCGGACCCAGATGTCGGCGCCGCCGCGCCTCCGGACTCAAACTCGACCCGCACCGCGCGGCCCATCGCCGCGGAGTACACGTCGAGGTACTCGACAGGCAGGCCCTCACGCGAGAACGCGTTCGCGGCGGGCACCGAGACAGCGGTCAGACCGAAGAGCGTCAGCATCGCGGCCAACGCGACGAGCAGGCGGCGCATCAGAGGTGTCAAACCGTCCGTTCATGGTTCATCGCCGCGCGAGGGCGGCGGTCGTCGATTGCTTATCGCCACGGCGGGGCGCCGCGTTACCAAAGCAGACGTGGCAATCGGTGTACAAATCGGCCAGGTCAGGGCCCGGTCGCGGGCAACCCGGTGTACTGCGGGGCGGTCGGTTCGGGTATCGGCAACCCACACCGGATCAGGTCGTACATGGGCACCCGGTCGATCCGATACTTGGTGAACTCGTAGGCGTGCACCAGATTTGACAGAAACCGGCGCGGACCCATCGGCGCTCGGATCGAGGTCAACATGGATTCGGTGGCCGGGCACTTCAGCGCCGCCTCGGCTTGGGCGATCCAGTCCTGGTCCAGGTAGGCCGGAATGTAGGGCGGTTCCTTCAGGAAGGGTCCCTCGGCGACCGCCCAGTCGGGGAAGAGGTTCTTGTCGTGCCCGATGCGACCGTCCTCGATGCGCGCGGTGTGCGCCGCCAACGGGTTGGCGAGACCGATCTGGTCGATCACCCGAACGTCCAGGCCGACGTTCATGCCGAGCATCCCGAGGTTGGTGAAAAACACTGTGTGCGGCCCGATATAGGCCTTCCGCTCCTCGGCGGGCATATCCGGTGGGGGCGGGATCGCGGGCACCACGTCCCACTGGTCGTAGTTGCCCGAGGGCAGCAGCAGCGCGCCGTCGGGCGTGTTCTCCAGTGCGGTCAGCACGGCCCGCATCCTCGGGTAGTCCAGGTAGTCCGCCGCCGTCAACGGGTGCGCGTGCCCGGTCGCCTGCGAGTAGAACCGCCGTTCGTCGACGATTCCGGTATAGGTGACGCGGGTGGCGTCGGCCCCCATGCCCGGCGAGTTGGCAGTCCACAGCGACCACCCGACGACCGCCAGCCACAGCACCGATGTGATGCCCGCGAGCTGGTATCCGACTCCGCGGCTGAACTTTTCGCCGTCGGGCAGCATGACCGGTATCACCGCGACGGGGGCAAGCAGACAGAACATCGGGGTGAGCAGAACGCGCCCGTGCATGAAGTCACCGCCCTGCCGAATCCAGTACAGGGCCTGAAGCAGACCGCTGCCGACGATGAACAGCACCACCGCGGGCGGGCTCTGCACCATCCGGGCGAGCCTGCTGTAGCCGTGCGGCGCTTCCCTACGGATCCACCATGGCCGGCTTCGGGTGCTCATCAGGATCAGCCCGAGCACGCCGAGCAGCAGGGCCGGGACCCACAGTAGGTAGGGCGCGTCGAAGTTGGTCAGGTACACCCAACCCTGGGCCCACTTGTTTCCCGACGCGTCCTTGGCCAAAGCCGTTTGGGGGACGAGCAATCCGTAATAGCCCATCCGGAATATCTGATAGGCGACGGGGAGCAGGCCGCCTGCCACGACGATCAGGACACGCCGCGCCCATCCCCGCGCCGCGACCACCATCATGATCAGGGCCACTCCCCCGATCAGCGCGAGTTCCGGCCGGACCAACACCGAGAGGCCCGCCACGAACGCGAGCGCACCGTCGAAGAACGGGCTGACCACATTTCGCGTGCCGGTGTCCCGATTCGACCGCAGCGCCTGCGACCAGCACACCATCATCCACCACAGCAGGCCGAGATAGGCCAGCACCAAACCGTTTTCCAGACCCGACGTGGCGAAGTCCCGTGCGGGCGGGACCGCGATGTAGACAAGGGCGCCCGCGGGCAGCAGCAGCGCGCGACGGCCCTGCAGGCTCGGCGCGTAGAGCCGGCCCGCGCCGAGCATGAGCATCACCACGCCGGCAACGCTGAGCACCAGCGCCAGCCACAGCGTGATGTACTCCAGCTGGGTGGGACCGCCGATGAGAGCGCCGAGGTAATTGAGATACGTCCACAGGGTGGACGTATTCGACTCGATGCGTTCGCCCTTGTTGAAGACGGGTCCGTTGCCCGCCAACAGGTTTCGCACCGTTCTCAACACGATCAGGCCGTCGTCGGCAATCCAGCGCCGTTGCCATGCGCCCCAGGCGAACAGTGCGGCGACCACCGTCACGCTCAGCCACAGGCTGACGCGCGCGGTGATGTCGTAGGGAAAAGCCGGGCCACCCGCCACCGGACTTCCGGTCGACGGGCCCTTCCCGTCAGCCGAGGAGAACAGCGGCACCGATGGTTCCGATCCACGCAACCGCAAGGAACTGAAGCACCCGATCCTTCAGCGCGATGTCCTCGGGCTCACCCGCGTGGCCGCCGTCGACGTCGACGGCGTAGCGCAGGATCGCGATCGTGAACGGGATCATCGTGATCGCGTACCAGGAGGCGTTGGCGCCGTCGCGCTCGAAGGCCCACAGCCCGTAACACACCACCATCGCGGTGGCCGAAAGCGTCCAGACGAACCGCAGGTAGGTCGAGGTGTAGCTCTCCAGCGACTTGCGGATCTTCGCGCCGGTCCTCTCCGCGAGCTGCAGTTCTGCGTAGCGCTTACCCGCCACCATGAACAGCGAACCGAACGTCATGACGAGCAGGAACCACTGCGAGAGCGGAATGTTCGCCGCGACACCGCCTGCGATGGCTCTGATCAGGTACGCCGACGAGACGATGCAGATGTCCAGCACCGCTTGGTGTTTGAGGCCGAAGCAGTAGGCCAGCTGCATGGCGATGTAGACGGCGATCACGCCTGCGAGGTTCGGGGTGGCCAGGAAGGACACCGCGATCGCGGCGGCCGCGAGCACGACGAACGTGCTGTAGGCCAGCCATTCGGGCACCACACCCGCCGCGATCGGACGGAACCGTTTGGTCGGATGCGCGCGGTCGGCCTCGACGTCGCGCGCGTCGTTGACGAGGTAGATGGAGGACGCGGCGAGCGAGAACGCCACAAACGCGATGGAGACCTCGACTGCGACCTCGCGCCAGTCGTAGGTCACGTCGCTACCGAGAGCGGCGACAGGGGCGATCAGGACCAGCAGGTTCTTCACCCACTGCCGCGGGCGGGCCGCCTTGATCAGGCCGGTGACGACGTTGCGGGGTGGGCCTTTGACCGGTGCCGGTTCTTCACTCATCTTCGCCGCCCTCGATGCACTGCTTTCACTTGAGATGCTCATGAGTCTCCTTCGGCGCGGCGCCGTCGTCTGGTCGGCTCGGCCGACGAAATCACACCCACCGCCATCGCGCCCCCCCCGCCGACGACGACGCCGGTCATCACGTCGCTGGGATAGTGCACGCCGAGAACCATGCGCGACAACGCCATCGGGGGTACCAGCACCACGGGCAAGGGCAGTCCGGTCGCCCGGCCCAGGAGTACCGATGCCGCGGTGGTCGACGTCGCGTGCGCGGACGGAAAGCTCAGCCTGCTCGGGGTGGCGACGTTGACGGCGATGTCCGGATGGTGCGGGCGTTCCCTGCGCACCACCCGCTTGATCACGACGGCGGCGGCGTGCGCGGCGAACGCCCCGATCCCGGCGGCCAGCCACGCCCGCCGCTTCGCGGGCCTGCAGAGCGCGCCGAGGGCGGCGACCGCAAGCCATCCGATGCTGTGCTCACCGAAATGGGAAAGGGCCCGCGCGCCTGCGAGCACACCTGGCCAGCCTGCGAGTGCCGACTGCACGGCGACCAGTGCGGCTTCCTCGCCGCGCAGTTCCTCAGCCATCGCCCGGCGTCTCCAGGAAGACGGCCTCCCACTGCTGGACGCCAGAAAGGGTCGGAAGCGCGTCACGGTAAACCTTGCGCATTTCGTCGAAGCGCCGCAACAACTGTCGCTGGCGACGCAGCGACGCCCACAGCAGCGCGAACATCTTGGCGCGGTCCCGTTGGCGGTACACGACCCCGCGACTGTCTGCGGTCGTGACGGTGACGCCGTCTACGGTGCACAACAGAAACCAGCGCGAGTCCTGAGTCGCGACGTTCAACTGTGGTCGCACGTGGTGGGCCTCGTCGGCCTTGGTCAAATTGTGCAGGACACCACGAATGAGCCGAATCGCCTTGCCCGGCGCGGTTCTCGGCTCGCCGATGCGGCCGACACCACCCGACGGCGGTGGCAGTTCGGTGGCCGACGGCAGGATCACCGCGTCGGGATACTCCTTGCGGAGGCGGTGTACCTCGGGCAGCGCAGACTCGAGGATGGAGAAGATGTGGTCGGGACCCGCCAGGAAATCATCCATCGCCTTGTTCTGCACAGCGACCGTCGAATACTCAAGGCACAGAAGGTGTTTCAGCGTTGCCTTCAGGTGGCTGCGCACCACGCCGCGGACGTCGCCGTCCCAGTGCAGTGCCGCGACGACCAACCGGTTGCGCAGGTGGAAGTAGGCCTGCCAGTCGATGGCGTCGTCCTTGTCGCTCCACGCCATGTGCCAGATCGCGGTACCCGGCATGGTGACCGTCGGGTAGCCGTGCTCGGCGGCCCGCAGCCCATAGTCGGCGTCGTCCCATTTGATGAACAGCGGCAGCGGCTGACCGAGTTCATCGGCGACCGCCCGCGGGATCATGCACATCCACCAGCCGTTGTAGTCGACGTCGATGCGGCGGTGCAGCAACTTGCTGTCGGAATAGCGGTCGTTCAACGGGTTTCGGGCGAAGTCGTGGTCATACTTGGTGTACGGCGCATTGGTCCACATGAAGTCCGCGCGGCCGACGATCTCGCCCATCACATGCAGATGCGCCGGATCCTGCAGGTTGAGCATCTGGCCGCCGACGAGCATCGGTGTCTTGGCGAACCGGTTCATCGCCAGTGCGCGCAGGATCGAGTCGGGCTCGATGCGGATGTCGTCGTCCATGTACAGGATCTGCTGGCAGTCGGTGTTCTTCAGCGCCTCGTACATGACGCGGCTGTATCCGCCGGAGCCGCCGAGGTTGGGCTGGTCGTGAATGGAGAGCCGGTCCCCGAGCGGCGCGGCGGCCTCGACGAAATCGGGATGGTCGCGCACCTTCAGCGTGCCCTGGTCGGGCACGATGACCGCGCCGATCACCTCGTCGACCAACGGATCCGAGGTGAGCGCCCGCAGCGTGTTCACGCAGTCGTCTGGCCGGTTGAACGTGGGCATGCCGACGGCGATGTTGGCCGTGCCCGGCGCAGGCACCGGGGCGTACCAGCCGGCGCTGTGCAGGGTGACCGGGATGTCGGTGGTGATGTCGAACCAGATCCAGCCGCCGTCCTCGAACGGTGCAAGGCTGATCTCGAACTCGACGGAGGCCGGGCCGTCCACCGCTCCCGCCTGCGATCCGTCTTCGCGGCCGAAGGGCCTGCCTTCGACGAAGATTCGCGCCCCGGTGGCCTTGCTCCGGTAGACGTCGATCCTGCCGGTGCCGGTGAGTTCGGCGCGCAGCACCACCGACGTCAGCACCGACCACCGCCGCCAGTAGCTCGCGGGCAACGCGTTGAAGTACGTGGCGAACGACACCTCCGACTCGGCGCCGATCTGCAGCGTCGTCCTGGTCTCCGCGTGCGCCCGCCGGGAGTTGGTGCTCGACTCCTCCAGGTAGAGCTTGCGGACGTCGAGCGGTTCGCCGGGACGCGGCAGGATGATGCGGGACAGCAGGCTGACCGCCTTGCTGCTCATTCGTCTGCCTCGTGCAGCGGTGCGCCATCGCGCAGATGCGGGGCGAGGACGTTGTCGTACATGCTGAGCGCACTGGCGATCGCCATGTGCATGTCGAGGTACTGATAGGTGCCGAGACGACCTCCGAAGAGCACCTTGGCCTCGGCCGCCTCGGCTTTGGCCTTGGCCCGGTACGCGGTGAGCAGCGCCCGGTCGCTTTCGGTGTTGATCGGGTAGTACGGTTCGTCGTCGGCGTCCGCGAACCGCGAGAACTCCCGCATGATCACGGTTTTGTCGGTGGGATAGTCGCGCTCCGGGTGGAAGTGCCGGAACTCGTGGATCCGGGTGTACGGCACGTCCTCGTCGTTGTAGTTCATCACCGGGGTGCCCTGGAAGTCACCGGTTGACAGCACCTCGGTTTCGAAATCCAGTGTGCGCCAACCGAGTCGGCCCTCGGAGTAGTCGAAATAGCGGTCCAGCGGCCCGGTGTAGACCACCGGCGCATCGGGGTGCGCGGCGCGGAGTTCGTCACGGACGTCGAACCAGTCGGTGTCCAGCCGCACCTCGATGCGGTCGTCGGCGGCCATGTTCTCCAGCCAGGCGGTGTACCCGTCGACGGGGAGCCCCTCGAACGTATCGTTGAAGTAGCGGTTGTTGAACGTGTAGCGCACGGGCAGCCGGGTGATGTTGCTCGCAGGCAGTTCCTTGGGATCGGTCTGCCACTGTTTGGCGGTGTAGTGCTTGACGAACGCCTCGTAGAGCGGCCTGCCGATCAGCGAGATGGCCTTCTCTTCGAGGTTCTGCGCGTCGGCGGTGTCGATCTCGGCGGCCTGTTCGGAGATCAGCTGCCTGGCCTCGTCGGGTGTGAAGTACCTGCCGAAGAACTGGCACACCAGCCCGAGCCCCATCGGGAACTGGTAGGCCTGGCCGTTGTGCATCGCGAACACGCGGTGCTGGTAGTCGGTGAAGTCGGTGAACTGCCGCACGTAGTCCCACACCTTCTTATTCGAGGTGTGGAAGAGGTGCGCGCCGTAGCGGTGCACTTCGATTCCGGTCTGCGGCTCCGGCTCGGAGTAGGCGTTACCACCGATGTGCGGGCGCCGCTCCAGGACCAGCACTCGCTTGTCGAGCTGGGTCGCCACGCGCTCGGCGATCGTCAGGCCGAAGAATCCGGAACCGACGACGAAGAGGTCAAAACGAGCGGTCATCGGCAGCCAGGGTATCCGACCGCGTTACACCGGCCCGAATCCAATAGCGGCCCAATGTCGCGATTCGCTCACAATTCAGTCTCGTCACTCTAGACCCATTAGTCACAGCAGTAACATCGTTCACGTACGAGCACCGCCCAAGTAGTCCATGTATTGAGGAGACTTCCGTGCCAAACCGACGTCGACGCAGGCTCTCGACAGCCACGAGCGCAGTCGCCGCCCTGGCCGTCGTGAGTCCATTCGCAATTTCCGCCGTATCCGATCTGACAAAGCCTGCGCCTCAACCGCGTGAGTTCACCTCGGCCGCCATGGTCACAGATCTGCCGAACGAACTGATGTCGGCGCTCTCACAGGGGCTGTCCCAATTCGGCATCAATCTGCCCGCGATGCCGAGTTCGCTGACCGGCGCCGACGCCGGTATGCCGACGACGCTGACCGCCCCCGGCGGTTTGACCTCGCCCGCGCTCACCAGCCCCGCCGCCACGCCAGGACTGACCAGCCCCGCGCTGACGACGCCCGGACTGACGACTCCCGGGCTGACGACACCCGGGCTGACGACGCCCGCCCTCGGCACCGATCCGGCGGCGGCGGCCACCGCGCTGACCGATCCGGCGCTGGCGAATCCGGCGCTGACCAGCCCGGCCCTGCCGACACCCGGCGGGCCCGCGGGGTTGCCCGGCCTCGCCGGCGACACCACGGCCGCTGCCAATCCGGCCCTCAACCCGGCCTTGACCAGCCCGACCGGAGCGGTGCCGGGTGGCCTGACGACGCCGCCGGTCGCGGGCCTCGACCCGGCGCTTGCGACAACGCCGATCAGCAACGCCGCGGGTCTGCCCGCACCGGGCGAGGTGCCGATCTCGGCGCCGATCGGGTTGGAGCCGGCCGCGGGCACCTACCCGATCCTCGGCGGCGATCCCGGCCTCGGCCTCGGCGCCATGCCTGCGAGCACCGGTGGCGGCGGTGGGCTGGGGGCGGGG
>JAEZKH010000042.1 GCA_023415515.1 Actinomycetes bacterium | reverse complement strand
GGCGCAGGCGGCGCAGGCGCAGGAGCCGGTCCCGGTGGGGCGACCGCAGGCGTGCCGGGCGCGGGTGCAGGCGCAGGGCCCGGCGGCGCCGGTGCGTGCGTGGGCAGCACGTGCGTCGGAGTCCCCGCTCCGTAGTTTCTCCCGCGAAACGACATTCCAGCACGCGTTTACTCGCACTTCTGGTGCTGGAATGTCGTTTCGCGTGTCACACCTCGGCGGGCTGTGTCGTCTAGGGGGTATGACACAGAAAACCCGCATCGCTCCCCTTCCCCCGCAGCGCACGTCGCTGGTGACCAAGCTGATGTACAGGTTCGCCAGGCGGAAGTTCGGCGAGGTGCCCGAGCCGTTCACCGTCGCGGCGCATCATCCGCGGCTTCTGATGGCCAACGGCGTCCACGAGATGCTCGTCCAGTCCGGCTCGAAGAAATTGCCCGTCAGCGTCCGCGAGTTGGCGGTGTTCTGGACCGCGCGCACGGTCGGATGCTCGTGGTGTGTGGACTTCGGGTCGATGCTGATCCGCCTCGAGGGCCTCGACGTCGACCGGCTCAAACACGTCGACGACTACGCGACCTCTCCGCTGTTCACCGACGACGAACGGGCCGTCATCGCCTACGCCGACGCGATGACCACCGATCCGCACACCATCACCGACGAGCAGGTCGACGACCTCAGACGCCGCTTCGGCGACGACGGCGTGGTCGAGCTGACCTATCAGGTCGGACTGGAGAACATGCGGGCACGGATGTACTCGGCGCTGGGCATCACCGAGCAGGGCTTCAGCTCCGGTGACGCGTGCCGGGTTCCGTGGGCCGAGGATCAGGCCGCATCGGAGAGCCGGTGAACTTGTCCGGGTTCGCGACATCCCAGATGGCGCAGATCTTTCCGTCGCGCACAGACATTGCGGTCACCCGCGGGGCCATCGCAGGGTAGGCACCGCCGGCAGGCGCGCCGGGGGTGTAGCTGCCGAGTTGGCCGTTGACCAGGGCCGGTTGGGCGGTGGCGAGGAAGTTCGGCCCGTACCGCTTGGCGAGACCGAACAGGAACCGCGCGACCCTGTCCGGCCCGTGGATCACCCGCGCCGCCGTCGGCGCCATCCGGTTGGCGTCGCCGGTGAAGGTGACCCTCGGATGCAGAAGGCGCACAACGGCGTTCATATCACCCGCGGCGAGCGCGGCCAGCAAAGAGCCGACGAGTTCGTTGTGGATGTCGTCGGGCACCGCTTCCGGCCCCTCCGGCGCGACGGCGACCGCGCGTCGGGCCCTCGACGCCAACTGGCGCGCCGCGGTGGCACTGACGCCGAGCACCGCCGCGATCTCGGCGAACGGCACGGCGAAGCCGTCGTGCAGGACGAACGCCACCCGCTGGTCGGGCGTCAGCCGTTCGAGCACCACCATCGCCGCGAACCTCGCGTCCTCGGCTGCCACCACGGCCGCGAGCGGGTCGCTGCCGTCCAAGCCGGTGACCACGGGTTCGGGCAGCCATTCGCCGACATAGGTCTCGCGTCGGTGTGCCGCCGACCGTAACCGGTCCAACCCCAACCGGCTGACCACCGTGGTCAGCCAGGCCCGCAGGTCGTTGATCTCGCGGGACCCGCTGTCGCGTTCCCATCGCAGCCACGCGTCCTGCACGACGTCTTCGGCGTCGGCGAGCGTTCCGGTGAGCCGATAGGCCACGGCCAACAGATGCGGTCGCAGTTCCTCGAATTCGCTGACTCGCGTACTTGCGGTCACGTCTCGATTCTAGAAGCGCCGTGAACGGGTGACGGATTTCGTCGCCGATGCAGGCCCGCCGGACGATTTCCACGTTGAACCCACAGAGCCACCACCGGAACCGTATTGTTCCGCACATGGCCGTCAAAGAACCCGAGGCGCCGCTGGTCGGCGACAAGGGCCTGCAAGCCGGTGCCATCGGCCTTGTCGGCAACGTGGTCATCGGGCTGGCCGCCGTCGCGCCGGCCTACAGCCTGGCCGCCACGCTGGGTTACGTCGTACTCGCCGTCGGCGAGAAGGCGCCGTCGATGTTCATCCTCGCCTTCATTCCGATGTTGCTCGTGGCGTTCGCCTACAAGGAACTCGCTCAGGAAACCCCCGATTGCGGCACCACGTTCACATGGGCCACCAAGGCGTTCGGGCCGTGGATCGGATGGATCGGCGGCTGGGGCCTCGCCGTCTCGGCGATCATCGTGCTCGCCAATGTCGCCGAGATCGCCGCGATCTACCTGTTCAAGTTCCTGGGTCTGGACGAGCTTGCCGACAACATCGTCGCCAAGGTCCTGCTCGGCTCCTTCTTCATCATCGCGATGACGTTGGTGAGCGCCCGCGGCATCGTGGTGTCCGAACGGGTCCAGAACGTGCTCATCGCCATCCAGTTCGGCGTGCTGATCATCATCAGCGTCATCGCGCTCATCCGGGTCTTCTCGGACACAGCGGGCGCCCAGGCGATCACCCCGCAGCTGTCCTGGCTGTGGCCGGGCGGTCTGGACGCCTCCTCCATCGCCGCGGCGATCATCCTCTGCATCTTCATCTACTGGGGCTGGGACGCATGCCTTGCCGTCGGTGAGGAGACCAAGGATCCCGGCCGCACGCCGGGCATCGCGGCGGTCATCACCACCTTGATCCTGGTGTGCACCTACGTCCTCGTCGCCTATGCGGTGCAGTCATTCGCCGGATTCGGCAATGTCGGCATCGGCCTCAACAACGCCATGAACACCGACGACGTGCTGACCATCCTCGGCAAGCCGGTGGCGGGCACACTCGCCGCTTCGCTACTGCTGCTTACGATTTCGGTGTCGGCGCTGTCTTCCACGCAGACCACGATTCTGCCGACGGCACGCGGAACCCTGTCGATGGCCGTCTACGAGGCGATCCCGAAGCGGTTCGCGCGCGTGCATCCCCGCTATATGACACCCGCGTTCGGCACGATCGTCATGGGTTGTTCTGCGTTGTTCTTCTACCTGCTGTTGACCTTCCTCTCGGAGAACGCGCTCGCCGACTCGGTCGCCTCCCTCGGCCTCGCCGTGGCCTTCTATTACGGCATCACCGCCTATTCGTGCGTGTGGTATTTCCGCAAGTCGTTGTTCGCGTCGGCGCGAAACTTCTTCTTCCGTGGGCTCTTTCCTCTGTTGGGTGCCGTCGCGATGACGTGGGCGTTCGTCATCAGCGCCAAGGACATGATGCAGCCCGACTACGGCTACACCGCCTTCGGCCCGCTCGGCGGCGTCTTCGTCCTCGGCGTCGGCATGCTGGTTCTCGGAATCCCGTTGATGCTCGCTTGTTTCGCGTTCGGCACCAAGCGGTTCTTCCGCGGCGAGACGTTGAACGCCGGCACCGAGGTCAAGGTCCCCGATGTCTTCTGAGAGGACGACCAGAGCGTTGGAGCGCCGATGCATCTGACGGTCGGATATCTCGCGACGCCGACCGGCGACGACGGCGTAGCGCTGGCGAGCACTCTCGCCAAGACATTCGATGCCGAGGTCGACGTCGTGCTCGTCGTCCGCGAGGAGATGCCGGACGGCCATCCCGGCCGCGCCCAGTATCAACAGTTCCTGGTCAACAAGGGCGAGCAATGGATCTCGCGGGCGGTCGGCGCACTGGGCGACCGCGGGGTGAACGCGAACTCGACGGTGCTGATCGGTGAGTCGTTCGCCGAATCGATGATCACCTTCGCCGAGGGCAAGGACTCCGACCTGATCGTCATCGGCGGCGCGCGTGACGGCATCTTCGGTGGCCACGTCGTCGGATCCGTTGCCGGTGCGCTCCTGCACGCCTCGCCGATCCCGGTCGCGCTGGCGCCGCGTGGCTACTCCGACGATCCCCCGGACGCCGTCACGGCCATCACCGCCGCCGTTCCCACCAGGCCCGGCGACGACAATCCGCTGCCGTTTGCGCTGACGCTGGCCGGTGCGGCCAATCTGTCGATCCGGATGGTGTCGCTGGTGTCAGCGGAGAACCTCGCCGAAGCCGACAGCGCGCTGCAGGTGCGCCAGATCCAGATCACCGCAGCCGAGGAGAACCTGGCGCGGGCGGCCCGAGCTTTGCCCGACGCACCGGATATCGAGTCGGTCGTCACCGGCGGATTGACGCTGGAGTCGGCGCTGAAGCAGCTGAAATGGAACGACACCGACGTGCTGGTCGTAGGCTCCAGCCGGTTTGCTGCACCACGGCGAATCTTCTTGGGGTCTACGGCCGCTCGTATCCTGGCGGGTACCGACGCGCCAGTGATCGTAGTGCCCCGCGACGCCGCCTGAGAACGTCAGTCGAGTTAAGGAGAGAAGAGGAAATGAGCACGTCCATGTACGCCGTCACCGACCCGTCGACAGGTGAAGTGGTCAAGGAATACCCGACGGCCACAGATCAGGACATCGAAGCCGCGATCGCCGCGGCGGCCAAGGCGCACCGCGAGTGGTCCCGCAATTCGACCGTCGCAGACCGCGCGGCGCTGATCCGCCGAGTCGGTGAGTTGCACGACGAACGCAAGAAGGACCTCGCGAAGATCATCAACCGCGAGATGGGTAAGCCGATCGACCAGTCCGAGGGCGAAGCCGAATTCAGCGCCGCGATCTACCAGTACTACGCCGACAACGCCGAGAAGTTTCTCGCCGACGAACCGATCGAACTGCTCGACGGCGAAGGTTCGGCGCTGATCCGGCGTAGTTCGGTCGGCGTCCTGCTCGGGATCATGCCCTGGAACTACCCCTACTATCAGGTCGCTCGTTTCGCGGGCCCGAACCTGACGCTGGGCAACACGATCCTGCTCAAGCACGCTCCGCAGTGCCCCGAGTCGGCCGAGGCCATGCAGCAGATCTTCCTCGACGCGGGCTACCCGGAGGGCGCCTACGTCAACATCTACGCAACCAACGAGCAGGCGGCGAACATCATCGCCGACCCTCGCGTGCAGGGTGTTTCGCTGACGGGTTCTGAGCGCGCGGGCGCCGCGGTCGCCGAGATCGCGGGACGGAACCTGAAGAAGGTGGTCCTCGAGCTGGGAGGCTCCGATCCGTTCATCGTGCTCAGCGCCGACGACCTCGACGCCACCGTGGACGCCGCCGTCGACGGCCGGTTCGAGAACACCGGGCAGGCCTGCAACGCCGCGAAGCGGATCATCGTCGCCGACAGCATCTACGACGACTTCCTGGACAAGTTCACCAAGAAGGTGCTCGAGAAGGCCGACGGACTCGCGCCGTTGTCCTCCGTCGCGGCCGCCGAGCGGCTGGAGAAGCAGGTGAAGCAGGCCGTCGACGACGGGGCCAAGCTGGTCTCCGAGGGTGAGCGCAAGGGCGCGTTCTTCCCGCCGGGCGTGCTCACCGACGTGTCGCCGGACTCACCCTCCTACAAGGAGGAGCTGTTCGGACCGGTCGCGACCGTGTACAAGGTCGGCTCGGAGGAAGAGGCCGTCGAACTCGCCAACGACACCCCGTTCGGGCTCGGCTCCTACGTCTTCACCACCGACGACGAGCAGGCCAAGCGCGTCGCCGACCGCATCGAGGCGGGCATGGTGTTCGTCAACGCCGTTGGCGCAGAAGGCGTCGAGTTGCCGTTCGGCGGTGTCAAGCGATCCGGTTTCGGCCGCGAACTCGGTCGTTACGGCATCGACGAGTTCGTCAACAAGAAACTGATTCGCATCACCTAGGCTTCACCTAGGCTCGGCGCTGCCCGGATAGTGCGCGACGACGGCCGCGCCGTCCGACCGTGGATCCGACGCCGCCGTCATCGCTCCCCCGGCGTCGGTGAACACGACATTGGTGTGCCCGAGCTCATCGGAGCTCGGCGCCACACCGATGATCGGCAGGCCCGCGCGCACGACGGATTCCTGTGCCGCGGCGTCGATGTCGGACTCGGCGGTCACTGAATCGGCGGTGGCGCGCCGGCTCTGCAGCCCGACGACAGCGCGCGGCGCTGCCACCGACTCCTGGGCCGTCGCGCCCGCCAGCGCCCTCAGCAGCACCTGCGCGAGGATCTGGGGCTGACCCTGTCCGCCCATGGTCGCCAGGACGTGGCGCGGCACGCCCGCGTCGAGGGTCATCACCGGCATGAGGGTGTGCAACGGCCGTTTGCGCGGAGCGATGACGTTCGGCGACTCGGCGTCCAGCACGAAGCCGACACCTCGGTTGTGGAACAGGATTCCGGTGTCCGGATCGATCAGCCCCGACCCGAATGCGTAATACACACTCTGGATGAGCGACACCGCATATCCGTCGGAGTCGGCGGCGGCGACGCCGACGGTGTCGCCGCGCGGCAACCCGGCGGGAGCGGACCCGCCGGTGTCGCCGTCGGCCTGCGCGTCCAGCGTGTCGTTGACAAGTGCCTCGACGTCGACATCGACGAACCGCGGATCGGCCACATACATCTCGCGTAAGGCGTTGGCGCGGTGGAAGACCCGCATGAGCCTGCCGAGCCCGATCCCGATCGGGTCGGAGATCGGGAGTTCGTCGATGGCGCGCAGGGCCCGCAACAGCAGCAGGCCGTGCGTGTTCGGCGGGCTGGTGAGCACTGTGAGACCGCCGAACTCCGTCGAGATCGGCTTGACGACTTCTGGTTGGAACGTTGCGAAGTCGTCGGTCGTCAACGTCGACCCGCGTGACCGCAGATAGGCGACGCTGCGCTCGGCGAGAGTCCCTTCGTAGAACGAATCCGGGCCGCCTTCGCGCAGCGCGGCGAAGCTGTCGGCGAGCGCCGGTTGGACGAAGTCCTCTCCGCTGCACAGGTTTCTGCCGCCTGGCCGAAAGACCCGGTCGAAGTCCCCTGTGCCGACGAGATCGGCGGCCTCGGCGCCCGCGATGTGCGCCGCCACCGACGGCGCCACGGCTACGCCGGTGCGGGCGGCCGACTCCGCGGTCGCCAACGTGGCTGACCAGTCCAGCCGGGCCCCGAAGCGGCGCAACGCATCCCAGCCGCGAACACCGCCGGGCACCGTCACCGCATCCGCGCCCCGTACAGGCAGCCGGTTTCCGTGCCGGGCCCGCAGGTCGGCGGCTGCTGCGGCCTGACCCGCCCAGCCGGACGCGTTGACGCAGCGCACCTCACGCCCGGGCGTGCGGATCAACGCGATCAGATCGCCGCCAAGTGCGACATTGTGCGGATACACCACGGTCAGGACGGCGGCGGCGGCAATGGCAGCATCGATTGCGTTGCCGCCGTTGTGATACGCCTGCGCGCCCGCTTCGGTGGCCAGCGAGTGCGGGGCTGCCAACGCTCCGGTGAACGAGAGCCTCATGCCTCGATTCTGTCAGCCGCCAACCGGCGCGCCTTCGCCTCCGCTGCGTCTGCATCGATGTGATGGCTCGTGTTGAACCGCTTGTTGAGGAAGTAGAACCCCAGCACCACCACCCACGACGCGAGGCTGAGCAACAGCTGGGAACGCAGCTCATCGTCGAAGAACATCTGGACCAGGATCGCCAGCATCCCCGCGGTGGTCAGGATCGACAGCGCCGGGAACAGCCACATCTTCAGCCGCAGGTCCTGGTCTTTGTTGCGGCGGCGCAACACGATCTGCGAGATCGCGATCAGGATGTAGACGAACAGGATGATCGCGCCGCTGGAGTTCAGCAGGAACGCGAAGATCGTCTTCTCGGCGAATGCGGCGGCGAAGACGCAGGCGAACCCGACTATCGACGAGAACAGGATCGCGTTGACGGGGACGCCGCGGTTGGACAACTTCACCAGCAGTGCCGGCGCCTCATTGCGGGCGGCGAGCACGAACAGCATGCGCGAGGCGGTGTACATGCCCGAGTTCAGGCAGCTCAGCACCGCGGTCAGCACGACGGCGTTCATGATGTGGTCGGCGTAGGGAATGCCCATCTTGGTGAACGCCGCGACGAACGGCGAGGCCGCGAGGTCGTCGTCGTTCCACGGCACGATCGTCACCAGCAGGAAGACCGACAACACATAGAAGATCAGGATCCGCCAGATCACCGAGTTGGCCGCCTTGGCGACCGCCTTCTCGGGGTCCGACGATTCGGCGGCGGCGATCGTCGCGATCTCCGGCCCGACCATCGAGAAGATGACCGTGACGATCCCGACGGTGACCACGCCGAAGCCCAACGGCATGAATCCGCCCTGGCTCCACAGGTTGGAGAAATCAGCCGACTTGTTCGGCCACAGGCCGAGGACGAAACATGCCCCGATGGCAATGAAGACGACGATCGCGGCCACCTTGATGCCGGCGAACCAGAACTCGAATTCGCCGTAGGACTTCACCGAGAAGAGGTTCGTGGCGGTCATCAGCACCATGAAGGCCAACGCACACAACCACAGTGGGATGTCGATCCAGTACTGGACGATCTTGGCACCCGCGATCGCCTCGAAGCCGACGACGATCACCCAGAAGTACCAGTACAGCCACCCGACCGAGAAACCGGCCCAGTGGCCGAGGGCGTCACGGGAATAGTCGGCGAAGGATCCCGTCGACGGGTTCGCAACGGCCATCTCCGCGAGCATCCGCATGACCATGATGATCAGCACGCCAGAGAGCGCATAGGTGATGAACGCGCCGGGACCGGTATCGGCCATCACCACCCCGGAACCGACGAACAGGCCGGCGCCGATGACGCCGCCGATCGCGATCATCCTCAGCTGACGCTGACTCAGAGCCTTCTTCAATCCCGGCGACGCGCTCATGGGCACTCCTAGCGATCATGAACAGACTCGCCGGGAGTACCCCGATCGCAAGACGCCCTAACCCACGGCGTTCGTGGCGGGCCGGCGCCGAACGGCACTAACGCTTGCTGAAGATGATCCGGTGCCAGTCCTTTTCGGCGACGCCGGTGATGTCGCTCATCACGTGCTTGATGGTCAGGTACTCCTCGAACGAGTAATCCGACATGTCTTTGCCGAAGCCGGAGGCGCCGACCCCGCCGTGGGGCATCTCGCTGATGATCGGGATGTGGTCGTTGATCCACACGCTGCCGGCAGTGATCTCGCGCGACGCGCGCTGCGCTCGGTAGACGTCGCGGGTCCACGCCGAGGCCGCCAAACCGTAGGCGGTGTCGTTGGCCTGTCGCAGCGCGTCGTCGTCGTCGGTGAACGGCCGAACGGTCAGCACCGGGCCGAAGATCTCGTCGCGGTACACCTCGGAGTCCTCGGCCACGTCGGCTATCACCGTCGGCCGGTAGAAGGAACCGGGCAGATCGGGCGCGCTGCCGCCGGTGACGATCCGGCCGTTCTGCCCCGGCGCCCGCTCGACCATGCCCGCGACCTTCGCGCGGTGTGCCATCGAGATCAGCGGCCCGAGGTCGGTGTCGTCGTCATCCGGGTCGCCGACGACGACCTTGCCCATCACCTCGGCGACACCTGCGACGAAATCGTCGTAGAGCGGGCGCGCTACGAGGGCACGCGTGGCGGCCGTGCAGTCCTGCCCGGTGTTGATCAACGAGCCAGCGACAGCACCCTGGATCGCGGCGTCGAGGTCGGCGTCGTCGAACACCACGAACGGCGCCTTTCCGCCCAACTCGAGTTGCGTGCGGTGGCCGTGCACCGCGGCGGCGGCCATCACCTTGCGTCCCACCGGCGTCGACCCGGTGAACGTGACGACGTCGAGGTCGCGGTGGCCGGCCAGCGCGGTTCCGACATCGCCGCCGGCACCCGTGACCACGTTGAGGACCCCGTCGGGCAGCCCGGCGTCGGTGGCCAGCCGGGCCAGGGTCAGCGTGGTCAGCGGTGTCAGCTCGGCCGGTTTGATGACGACGCTGCAGCCCGCTGCGAGGGCGGGAAGAACCTTCCACACCGCCATCTGCAAGGGGTAGTTCCACGGGGTGATCGTGGCGACCACCCCGACGGCCTCGCGGCGGATGCTCGAGGTGTGGTCGCCGGAATACTCGGCGGTGGCCTTGCCCTCGAGATGGCGCGCGGCGCCTGCGAAGAAGTCGACGTTGTCGATGCTGCCCGGCACGTCGAATTCCCGCGCGAGCCGGGCGGGCTTTCCGGTCTGGCTCACCTCCTCGGCGACCAGTTCATCGGCGTGGTCGGACATCAGCGCCGCGAGTTTGGCCAGCACAGTCGCTCGATCGACCGGGGTCGCACCACCCCACGCAGGCTGTGCGGCGC
>JAEZKH010000017.1 GCA_023415515.1 Actinomycetes bacterium | reverse complement strand
ATTTGATGGCGAGGAGTGCCAACGACGACCTCCCTTTCGCCGACCGGACTCCGCCGAGACCGGTGCGCTCCTCGCCCTGCCTGCAAGGGGCCCGTCGATTACCGCATCGCGACTCTGGGCCTCATTTACGCACCGCCCGTGTGGTCGCACATGGACGAGGCATCCGTGTTTGCCGAAGGCGGCCATTCAGCCGCATCTTCACCCGGGCTCGCCGGGAAAGCTTTGGTCGGTGACCGATGTCGCGAAGGACTGCCATGTCAGTGATCGCATCCTGCTCGACTCGGGCGAACATCCCGCTTACCTCCAATTCTTGCGCTCACGCAGTGACTGCAAAGCTAACACGGTTCTCAGCTTTTTCTTGGGTTTCGCAAAACCCGTTCCGGGCGATTAATAGGCCCTTGAACTGGCGTGATAGCAGGTCCGCCGCACGTGCCAGTACGAGCAAATAAGCGCACATCGAAGGGGGGAGGCGCACGCGTTAATCGAGCATCAGTGCGCGAGGGGAAAGTCTTGAAGTGTAAAGTTGCTGAAATTCAAGATCCGCACCGAAGTCTGCCTACGGCCCTGTCGGGCATCCGTCCGCGATGTTGCGGTATCGGAATGATTCAGCTCGTCGAGAGAATCACGGGTTTGCTGGAAGGGAGAAACGTTCACGTCTCGACCCGTCGGCGCCGCTGGACCGACACGAGCACCCGCCCAGGGGTGCGGTCGGTCGGTCGCCCTTTCAGGGACTAGTGGTCAGACGCACGCGGAACATGGCAGGCCAGTACTTGCCGGTGAGTAGGAACTCATCGTTGCCCGCGAAGGCGATTCCATTCAGCACTTCAGCGTTGGCTCGTCGCGCAGTGTCCAACAACCGCGTGGCGTCCACCTGACCCGTGATCTCGCCGCTGTGCGGATCTATCCGCACCATGCGATCCGATGTGAGGATGTTGGCCCAGACTTGATCGTCGACACATTCCAGCTCGTTGAGTTGGGGGAACGTGTGACCCTCGAATGTCACTGGTACCGAACCGATCTCCTCGAACGAGGTCGGATCGTGGAACCGCAGCTTATCGGTGCCGTCGCTGCGGATCAGCCGCTCGCCGTCGAAGCAGAGTCCCCACCCTTCGCCGTGCATGGGCACTTGCCGCACCGGTTGGAGCGTGGCCTTGTCCCACTCGATGGCCACGCCGTTCCGCCACGTCAGCTGCCAGATGCGATCACCGACGACCGCCAGCCCTTCCCCCCAGAAGTCTGGAGGTAGGCTGGACGACCGGATGACCGCGCCGTTGGCCGGATCCACCTCCCGCAGTTGCGAATGGCCTGTCTGGCCGGTGCTCTCGAATAACCGAGGACCGTCGAATACCAGGCCCTGCGTATACGCCGCCGGGTCGTGGGACGTTTCCGAAACGACGGTCGGCACCAGAGTGGCGACCGGTCGTGGACCCGCACCCGTTTGCGAATCGCCTTCACCGTCACGGGTGCTCGCGCAGCCACTGCCTGCGATGACCATTACGACGGTACCGATCACCACCCAGTGTCGCGCAGCACACGACAGTCCGCCCCTTCTCACCCCCACTCGGGTCACAGTAACGAAACTCCCGCCGAGATACGGGGTTTCAGCTCATGTCGGCCCGCCCCGGGCCGCGGTGTCGCTTATCGGTGCGACATGATTGCGACATGATGATGTGTTTGCGGCGCCATCACTCATCGGACCGCTCGGTGTGCCAACGTCCACTCGTCCTCCACAGAATGCGCACGCCCAACTAGGGTGACTGGCCATGGCATCCGACGGCTGTCCTCGCCTGCTGTTCGTTCACGCACATCCAGACGACGAGACGCTCACGACGGGCGGCACGATAGCGCGCTACGCCGCCGGCGGAGCGGACGTGCACGTCGTCACCTGCACCCTCGGCGAGGAGGGCGAAGTCATCGGCGAGCGCTACGCCCAACTGGCCGTCGACGCCGCCGACCAACTCGGCGGGTATCGCATCAGCGAACTCACCAGAGCGCTCGCCGCACTCGGCGCCGGAGAGCCGAATTTTCTTGGCGGTCCGGGGCATTGGCGCGACTCCGGCATGGCGGGCACCGCGCCGCGACGCCACCGTCGGTTCGCCGACGCCGACATGCGCGAAGCGGTCGGCCACCTCGTCGCCATCATCCGGGGCATCAGACCCCACGTCGTCGTCACCTACGACCCCAACGGGGGATACGGCCATCCCGACCACATCCAGGCTCACCGCGTCACCACCGAAGCCGTCAACGCCTCACCAGGTTCCGATTATCCGGGCGAGCCGTGGCACGTGCCCAAGTTCTATTGGACCGTCAGTGCCAGAAGCGCGATGAAAGCCGGACTCGAGAACCTCGACGGCGCACCCGCGGAATGGGTGCGGGTGACGATCGACGAGGTGCCCTTCGGCTATCCCGACGACCAGATCGATGCCGTCATCGACGGCCGCGACCACCTGCACGCCAAGGTCGCGGCGATGCGCGCGCACGCCACTCAGGTGACGGTGGCTCCCAACGGCCGCTCCTTCGCGTTGTCGAACAACATCGCGCTGCCCCTGCTGGCCGACGAGCACTACACACTCGTTGCCGGTGAGGCAGGCGCCCGCGACCACCGCGGCTGGGAAACCGATCTTCTCGCAGGGTTGACTCTCGGATAACCGGGCAACAAGGGGTTAAGCTTCGACCGAGTGGCCGCGAACACGAAGGACAGTCATGGATCAGGATCTCGATCCCAACCTGCAGCACTGGCAGGACCGCCTGGACAACTTCCAGTGGGTGGTCGGCTCGCTCGTCGGCGTTCTCGACAGCATCCCGACCTGACCCGTTCGCCCGACACCCCTCGGGCCCGCGCCGTCGTCCTCGCGCTGCTCGCCATCGACGGTGTGCTCTCCGCCCTCCTTGCGGCCTTCTTTCTTCCGCTTCGAATCGGTCCCGTTCCCTTTCCGATCAGCGCCCTGATCAGCGGCGCTCTCAACGTAGCGCTGGTGTGGGTGGCGATGCGGTGGACGCCGTCACCCCGGCTGGCCGCCCTGCCGCTGTGGACGTGGCTGGCGACGGTCGCCGCGCTGACGTTTCCCGGGCCGGGCGACGACGCCGTGTTCAGCGCGCAGTGGCAACTGCTGCTGCTGATCGTGGCCGGCGCACTCCCGCCCGCACTGCTGCTGTATCGGCGCAATCAGTCGCCGCGCTGAGCGTTACTCGTCGTTGTCGGCGCCGGCCCGGTTCTTCGCCGCGTCACGTGCGTCCTTCGCCGCCTGGCGGACGCTGTTGACGGCTTTGCGGGCCGTGTCGCCCAAACTCCGCGCAACCGACTTCGCCGTCGTGGTGTCGTCGGCGTCCTTGTTCGGCTTGCCGCCGCGCAGGGCGTCCACCGTCGCGCCGACGGCCTTGCCGACCGGAGCGCGCGGGACGCGCACGACGTCATTGCCCGCCTCTGATGCGGCGCCACCGCGCTCGGTGACCGCCGCGCGCACGTTGCGTACCGTCTTGGCGACCTCGGCCAGCGGACCCGACGGCGAGGCCGTCGTCGGCGCCACCGAGTTCTTCACCTCGACGCTCGACGGCACCGAACTGACGTCCGCTGTCTCGGCGAGATGAATTCCCCGGTTAGACGGGAGGAGGGGGAGGCCGCCCAGGAACGAGTTCAACTCGCCGAACCCGGTCCCGATCAGCGAGTCGACCGAGGTGGCATCGGCGTCGAAGGCGCCTCTGAAGCGGTCGATGCCTGCGTTGATGGTCTGCACGGGGAGGTGGAGCGCGTCGAGGAGACCGCTTCCGGCGTTCTGGATCTCGACATCGGCGGGGTCTGCCAGCGCAGTGGTGGTCAGGCCCCCGAAGATCGGTGGCAGCGGCGGGAGGGGTGGTAGCGGCGGCAGCCAGAACGCGATCTCGTCGTTGATGAAGTAGATGAAGGAGTTGACGGTGTCCACACCGAACTGGCCCAAATTCTGCAGCGCGCTGCCCTCGCCGTTCAGCCAGTCGGCGAAGTTGAAGACCGCGCTGTGGACGATCCGTTCGACCAGGTTGTAGAAGTACATGATCTGGGGGGCGAGCCATCCGACGTACGGAATCCAGCCGACGGCGTAGGCGGCGACTTCGAAGCCCCACTGAACCCACGGTTCGACGGCGTTGTAGATGTTCTCGATGGCCGTGCCGAGAGAGTTGCCGACGACGACCGGCGGGAGGTCGGGCTCGGGAAACGGTTCGCCTGCGCTGGGCGGCTGCGCCAGGCCCTGCGCGGTGTTCAACAGCAGGGCGACCGGGTCGAACTGCTGCCGCAGCTGACTTGCGGCAGTCAGTCGAATCTCGGGTTTCGGCGGCGGCGGGGCATGGACCGACGGCGCCGCGGCGACGGCGGTCGCAGTCAGCGTCGTGACCCCGGCCATCAGCACCGAACGTGCGGAAATCTTCATCGTGATTCCTCCCCATAGGGCCCCGACCGGGATGAACCTACGCGGGAGTCGATCCGATCGTCGGCAAATCGACGCCGTGAGCGCTTCTGACTGCGACCAGGTCGACGGCATCCGACACGCCAACCGCCGCGCCGACTACTGTGGCCGATATGCCAGGCGCCGGTGTTTCAAAATGTGAGACGTGCGGATGATCGTCGACCGACACGGGGTTACACGGGAGTGGCTCTGAACCCCCAGCACAGCGCCGATCTGCCCAGCCCGGTGGTCCCACCGAAATCCGGCGTGCCCAGCACGACCGCGCTGCGGCGCGTCCTTCGCCGCGCCCGCGACGGCGTCGCGCTGAACGTCGAAGAGGCCGCCATCGCCATGACGGCCCGCGGAGCCGACCTCGCCGATCTGTGCTCCAGCGCCGCGCGCGTCCGCGACGCCGGGCTGACGTCCTCGCACCGGCGCGGACCCGACGGCGGGCTGCCGGTCAGCTACTCGCGCAAGGTGTTCATCCCCGTCACCCATCTGTGCCGCGACACCTGCCACTACTGCACGTTCGTCACCGTGCCCGGCAAGCTGCGCGCGCAGGGTCTCGGCATGTTCATGGAGCCCGACGAGATCCTCGACGTCGCCCGCCGCGGCGCTGAGCTGGGTTGCAAAGAAGCGCTTTTCACCCTTGGAGACCGGCCCGAAGCCCGGTGGGAGGAAGCCCGTCAGTGGCTCGATGAGCGCGGTTATGACTCGACGCTGGATTACGTGCGGGCGATGGCGATCCGGGTGCTCGAGGAGACCGGGCTCCTGCCGCATCTCAACCCGGGTGTGATGACGTGGTCGGAGCTTTCGCGGCTCAAGCCGGTCGCACCATCGATGGGCATGATGCTGGAAACGACGTCGCGTCGGTTGTTCGAGACCAAGGGGCTCGCGCATTACGGCAGCCCGGACAAGGACCCCGACGTGCGCCTGCGCACGCTCGACGACGCAGGCAGGCTGTCGATTCCGTTCACCACCGGCCTGCTGGTCGGTATCGGCGAGACGCTGACCGAGCGCGCCGAGACCATGCACGCGATCCGCAAGTCCCACAAGGCGTTCGGCCATGTGCAGGAAGTGATCGTGCAGAACTTCCGGGCCAAGGATCACACGGCGATGGCGTCGACGCCCGACGCCGGTATCGAGGACTTCCTCGCGACGGTCGCCGTCACCCGGTTGGTACTCGGACCCAAGATGCGTGTCCAGGCCCCGCCGAATCTGGTCTCGCGCGAAGAATGCCTCGCGCTGATCGGCGCGGGTGTCGACGACTGGGGCGGCGTCTCCCCGTTGACGCCCGACCACGTCAACCCCGAACGGCCGTGGCCCGCATTGGACGAACTGGCCGCGGTCACCGCTGAGGCCGGATACGAACTGGTGCAGCGGCTGACCGCCCAGCCGCCGTACGTGCAGGCGGGGGCCGCGTGGATCGACCCGCGCGTGCACGGCCATGTTGCCGCGCTTGCCGACCCGGACACCGGCTTCGCGATGGATGTCAACCCTGTCGGGCGGCCCTGGCAGGAGCCCGACGAGGCAGCCGAATCGCTCGGCAGGATCGACCTGCACGAAACCATCGACTCCGAGGGACGGCTCACGACCACCCGCAGCGATCTGGACAGCGCATTCGGGGACTGGGAGTCGATACGGGAGAAGGTGAGCGAACTCGCCGCCCGTGCCCCGGAGCGTATCGACACCGACGTTCTCGCGGCACTGCGCACCGCCGAACGCGACCCCGCGGGCTGCAGCGACGACGAGTACCTCGCGTTGGCCACTGCAGAGGGCCCGGCACTGGATGCCGTTGCGGCACTGGCCGATTCGTTGCGACGCGATACCGTCGGCGACGACGTCACGTTCGTGGTGAACCGCAACATCAACTTCACCAACATCTGCTACACGGGCTGCCGGTTCTGCGCGTTCGCCCAACGCAAGGGCGACGCCGACGCGTACTCGCTGTCGACGGCAGAGGTGGCCGACCGCGCGTGGGAGGCCCACGTCGCAGGCGCCACCGAGGTGTGCATGCAGGGTGGCATCGACCCCGAACTACCGGTCACCGGCTACGCCGATCTGGTGCGCGCAGTCAAACAGCGAGTGCCCTCGATGCATGTGCACGCGTTCTCGCCGATGGAGATCGCCAACGGCGTCACCAAGAGCGGATTGTCGATCCGCGAGTGGTTGATCAGCCTGCGGGAAGCGGGACTGGACACCATCCCCGGTACCGCCGCCGAGATCCTCGACGACGAGGTCCGCTGGGTTCTCACCAAGGGCAAACTGCCCACGTCGATGTGGATCGAAGTCGTCACCACCGCACACGAAGTCGGTCTGCGCTCGAGTTCGACGATGATGTACGGCCACGTCGACACCCCCAAGCACTGGGTGGGCCACCTGCGCGTGCTGCGTGACATCCAGGACAGGACCGGCGGCTTCACCGAATTCGTGCCGCTGCCCTTCGTGCACCAGTCGTCGCCGCTGTACCTGGCAGGCGGCGCGCGGCCCGGGCCGACGCACCGCGACAACCGCGCCGTCCACGCGCTGGCCCGAATCATGCTGCACGGCAGGATCTCTCACATCCAAACCAGCTGGGTGAAACTCGGTGTCGAGCGCACCCAGGTGATGCTCAACGGCGGTGCCAACGATCTCGGCGGCACGCTGATGGAAGAGACCATCTCCCGCATGGCGGGCTCGGAGTTCGGCTCGGCCATGAGCGTCGACGAGTTGACCGCGATCGCCGAGGGGATCGGCCGACCGGCCCGTCAGCGCACCACCACCTACGCGCCGCTGGCTGCCTGAGGCGCGACTCGTTGCGGCTTTCTGCCGAGAATTCGGGTCGAACGGTGAACCGGATGTCAAGCTCGACACGTATACGAGAGTGACTGTCGTCGTCCCCGGCTCAGGAGCGCGTCTTGACAACCCTTTTCGGTCTACCTGCCCATGCCCTGCTCAACCACGCCATCGTGGTGCTCGCGCCACTTCTCGCACTGCTCGTGATCGTGAGCGCGCTGTGGCCCGCGGCACGGAGTCGGCTGGTGTGGTTCAACCTCGCGCTTGCCGTGGCGGTCGTGGTTCTGACGCCGCTGACCGTCTCGGCGGGTGAGTGGCTGTACAACCAGCAGGCCGAGCATTCGCCGATCCTCGAAACGCACGAGGAACGAGCCGAGTGGGCGATCTACTTCGCCATCGGCCTGCTGGTCGTCGCCGCCATGCAGGCCGTCCAGCACCGCATCGAGTCGCGATCGGCGGAGCGGAAGAAGATGTTGGCGGTCGTCGCCGCCGTGATCGCCATCGTGGTCGCCGGATGGGCGACGGTCGGGATGGTGCTCATCGGCGACGCAGGCGCGCAAGCGGTGTGGGGAACGCGGGAATAGAACCGGACTGTGGTCCGCTTTACCTCCCGAGGGTGTCGGAAAGGCCGACACACCGTCCGAGGAGACACGCATGACCGCAGCCACAGCCAACACTCAACTCAGCGCCGGTACCTGGGCGATCGACCCGGTCCACTCGTCGATTTCGTTTTCCGTGCGCCATCTGATGGTGAGCAAGGTGCGCGGCCACTTCAATACGTTCAGCGGCGCCATCGTGGTCGGCGAGGACGGCACTTCGTCGGTTACCGCAGAGGTGGCCGTCGACTCCATCGACACCCGCAACGAGCAGCGTGACGCGCATATCAAATCCGCCGACTTCTTCGATGCCGAGAAATACCCCACAGCGGTCTTCACCTCGACGGGCGTGCGATCCGACGGCGACAAGTACGTTGTTGACGGAGACTTCACCCTCAAAGGCGTCACCAAGGCGATCAGCATCGACGTCGAGTTCGACGGCGTCAACCCCGGTATGGGTCACGGCGAGGTCGCCGGCTTCACCGGGACGGTCGTGCTGAACCGCAAGGACTTCGGCATCGACATCGAAATGCCTCTCGAAACAGGTGGCACCGTTGTCGGCGACAAGGTCACGATCACCCTCGAGATCGAAGCGCTCAAGCAGTAACCCCTGCGCACACGACCGGCGTCATGGCATCAACTTTGCCCGGCGCCGGTTTTGCGTCTCGTTGGATTCGACGCTTTCGTGATACCTGCCATTGCATGCGGTGAAATCGACGTAGCCGCTCCTACGTCGCGGGTATCTCCGGTTCTCGCCCCAACATGGTGCTCCCTACGTTAGATTTGCTGGCTAACTGGAGGAGGGGGAATGGCGAAGCCGAGAAAGTCGAGATTCCTGCTGGCGGCAGCGGCGCCGATAGGAGTGGCGACGATGGTGGTCGCGGGCTCCGCAACCGGTTCGGCGGCCACCGTCTTGACGCTGGAGGGCGGCATCGTCGGGATGCAGCCCTTCTTCCACTTCGTCCCGCAGAATTTCGGAGGCGAGTTCTGCACTGGTTCGTACACCTGCCGACCGGTGGACTACTTCGCGTTCCCGGCCGGACCGTTCACCCAGCGCGGCGGTGAACTCGTCAGCGAGGAGATCACCGCGATCCACGCGAGCGACCCCGACGAAGACGTCGTGCTGATGGGTCACAGCCAGGGCGGTCAGGTGATCTACTCCGCGCTGCGCGACTGGTCGTCGGGTGCGCTGCCCGCGCCGGACCCCGACCACGTGACGTGGATATCGTCCGGCAACCCCGAGAACAAATACGGCGGCACGATGGGTGGCATCGGCTACACCAACGGTGAGGGGCTGCCTGCCGACCTCGACTACGACGGCATCGAGGTGATCCGCCAATACGACGGCTGGGCGGACGAACCAGACGACGCGGGAAACATGCTGGCGGTCATCAACGCCTACATCGGCAGGCAGACACTGCACACCAACTACGAGGACGTGGACCTGCACGACCCCAGGAACGTCACGAAGACCGAGTATTACTGCGATACGGGTGTCGCATCCTGTGACGCGACGAACGCGAAATCGACCGTCACGTATGTATGGGTGCCGACCGAAACGCTGCCGCTGGTGGCCTGGACGGGGCCGTTCGCGCCGGCGCTGGACAACATGCTGCGCCCGATGGTGGACAAGGCGTACACGGGCCGACCTGTGATTCCGGATCCGACTCCGCCGCAAGAGGAGTCGAACGCCGACGCCGCCCGCACCGCGGTGAAGGCGACCGAGGTCAACAACGCCGAGTTGTCTACTATTACAGCAACTTCTGTTGACAGCAAAAAGGATTCGCTTGGTCGGACGCCTGGTTCGTCGAACCGATCGACCGCCTCGGTCCGCCCGGTGCGCGACGCCATCGCCTCGATCAAGAAGACCGTGGACCGCATCACCGACAAGATCGCCGACCGGGTCAGCCAGAAGAAAAAGGCGAAGACCGACGACGGCGCTGACGCCCCTGGCGCCGAGGCCGAATAGCTGCGCGCATCGCGAGCGACCGCAGAATGACAACATTTCGCGGCGTGTCGTGTGCAGACACGGGCGGTCGCGGTGCGAGGAATTACAGCCGGGCGGCCAGTTCGGTGCCCTGCTTGATGGCGCGCTTGGCGTCGAGTTCGGCGGCGAGCGCAGCACCGCCGATGATGTGCGGTTCGATTCCGTTGCGGCGCAAACCGTCTTCGAGATCGCGCACCGGCTCCTGGCCCGCGCAGATCACCACATTGTCGACTGCGAGCACTTGCCCGCGGCGGTGATCGGCCCCGAAGCTGATGTGCAGACCGTCGTCGTCGATGCGTTCGTAGTTCACGCCCGACAGCTGCGTCACACCCTTCGCCTTCAGCGACGCGCGATGCACCCAGCCGGACGTCTTGCCGAGGCGTTTACCCTGCGGACCCTTGGTGCGCTGCAGCAGATAGACCGTGCGCGTCGGCGGCGAGGGGATCGGCGTCGCCAACGCGCCGCGCGCCTCTTGTGGATCGGCTGCACCCCATTCGGCCTTCCACTCCTTGAGGTTCAGCGTCGGCGACTGGTCGGTGACCAGGAACTCGCTGACGTCGAACCCGATGCCCCCCGCGCCGACGACAGCCACGGTCTTTCCGACCGGCTTGCCCGTGATCGCCTCGGCGTAGGACACCACCATCGGGTGGTCGATGCCGGGGATATCGGGAATCCGCGGCGCAACGCCGGTGGCCAGCACCACCTCGTCATACCCCGCGAGCGTCTCGACGTCGGTCCTGGTGTTCAGCCGCACGTCGACACCGTGTTTGTCGAGCATCCGGGTGAAGTACCGGATGGTCTCGCTGAACTCCTCCTTGCCGGGAATCTTTCTGGCCATGTCGAATTGGCCCCCGATCGCAGCGCTTGCCTCGAACAGAGTGACCCGATGTCCGCGCTCGGCGGCGGCGACCGCGGTGGCCAGGCCCGCCGGACCCGCGCCGACCACCGCCACCCGGCGGGCGTGCCGCGTCGGCGACAACACCAGATCGGTCTCCCGACCGGCCCGCGGATTGAGCAGACAGGACACCTTCTTGTGCGCGAACGCGTGGTCGAGGCAGGCCTGGTTACACGAAATGCACGTGTTGATCTCGTCGGCGACGTCGGCCTGTGCCTTGGCAACCCAGTTCGGGTCCGACAGCAGCGGTCGTGCCATCGAGATCAACTGCACGTGTGTGTCGGCGAGGATCTGCTCGGCGGCCTGCGGCATGTTGATCCGGTTGGAGGCCACCACGGGAATGCTCACGTGCTCGGCCACCGCGCTGCTGATGTCGACGAACGCGGCGTTGGGCACGGATGTGACGATGGTGGGAACCCGCGCCTCGTGCCAGCCGAAACCAGAATTGATCATCGTTGCGCCCGCCGCCTCGATTTCGGTTGCCAGCGCGACGATTTCGTCCCAGCTCTGACCGTCCTCGACGTAGTCGGCCATCGACATGCGATAGCAGATGATGAAGTCGTGGCCCACCGCGGCCCGGCAGCGGCGCACGATCTCGACGGGTAATCGTCTGCGCTTCTCGGGTGACCCGCCCCAGGCGTCCGTCCGCCTGTTGGTGCGCGGCGCAAGGAACTGGTTGAGCAGATACCCCTCGCTGCCCATGATCTCGACACCGTCATAACCGGCTTCGCGGGCCAGTTCGGCGCAGCGGACGAAGTCACCGATGGTGCCGTCGACGTTGCGGAGTGCGCGCGGCCTGAAGGGGTTGATCGGTGCCTTCAGCGCCGAAGCGCTCACCGAAAACGGGTGGTAGGCATAGCGTCCCGCGTGCAGGATCTGCAAGAGGATCTTGCCGCCCTCGCCGTGCACGGCGTCGGTGACGCGCCGGTGCCGACGGGCCTGTGCCGGCGACACCAATTGCGAGGCGAACGGCAGCAGCCAACCGGTGCGATTCGGTGCGTAGCCGCCCGTGATGATCAGCCCGACTCCGCCACGCGCCCGCTCGGAGAAGTACGCGGCGAGTCTGTCGGTATCGCCGACGCGGTCCTCCAGGCCGGTGTGCATCGACCCCATCACCACCCGGTTGCGCAGCGAGGTGAACCCAAGATCCAACGGGGACAACAGATGTGGGTACGCGTCGGTCACGGCTTCTCCTCGAGGCACGCGGTCACTTCGTCGAGCCACTCGATGGCGCCCTCTTCGGCTCGGATGCCGCCCCGCAACACGAGGTATTGGTGGAGGGCGCTGCCGGTCAGTGCGCCCGGATCGGGGAACTGCCGCTTCGCGAATCCGAGGTAGGTGTCGAGCAATTCGGCTCGTTCAGCGCGCAGGGCGATGGCCTGGTCGCGGATGGCCGCGATGTCGCCGTAGGCGGCCGCGCGGATCTTGACCGCCAGTTCCCGCGTCCGGTTGTCGGTCATCGAACTGCCTCTGCCCGTCAATGGTTCGGCGATCCAGCGGACGAGTTCGGCGCGACCGGCATCGGACACCGTGTACACCTTCTTGTCGGGCCTGCCGTGCTGGACGACCGGTGTCGCATGCACCCATCCGTCGTCCTCCATCACCCGAAGAGTGCGGTAGATCTGCTGGTGGGTGGCGCTCCAGAAGAAGCCGATCGAGCGGTCGAACCGACGCGCCAGCTCGTAACCAGAGCCTGACTGCTCCGACAGCGAGACGAGTATCGCGTGGGGGAGTGCCACGGGGTCAGGGTAGGAGCGGTCGACGGCATATGCAACTGGTTGCAGTGCACCTGTACGCATAGCGGTCTGCCGACTAGGCACTTGTATATGCAACGTCTAGTATCAGTAACTGCTTCCACCCCGCAGGGTGGGCGCGAGAAGTTAGGGCAGGCTGACACAGACCTCCCGGCATCCGCATCGGATACTGGAGCGAATTTCGGCCAGCCCCGACACACGGGCAGCCCCCATTGATCAGGTTGATCGAGAGGACTCGAGGAGCATTCAGTGACGTACACGATTGCCGAACCCTGCGTGGACCTGAAGGACAAGGCATGCATCGAGGAATGCCCTGTTGACTGCATCTACGAGGGCGCTCGGATGCTGTACATCCATCCCGATGAGTGCGTGGACTGCGGCGCATGCGAGCCGGTCTGCCCGGTCGAGGCCATCTACTACGAAGACGATGTGCCCGACCAGTGGAGCAACTACACCCAGATCAACGCCGACTTCTTCGCTGAGCTGGGGTCTCCCGGCGGCGCGTCGAAGGTCGGCCTGACCGAGAACGATCCGCCTGCGGTCAAGGAGCTCGCGCCGCAGGGCGAGGAGTAACACCCGACGTGGTTCGCCGCGCCGTCTCTGCGGGGCTGCCGGTCTTTCCGTGGGACACCCTCGCTGACGCGACGGCGCAGGCCCGCTCGCACCCCGACGGTATCGTCGATCTGTCGGTCGGTACCCCCGTCGATCCCGTCGCGCCATTGATCCGCGATGCGCTGGCCGCGGCGAGCTCGGCGCCCGGATACCCGACGACTGCCGGTACGCCGGCGCTTCGTGCCTCGGCGGTTGCCGCACTGAGCCGTCGTTACCAGGTCACCGGCCTCACCGAGGATGCCGTCTTGCCTGCGATCGGCACGAAGGAGCTCATCGCCTGGTTGCCGACGCTGCTCGGGCTGGCCGCCGACGATGTCGTCGTCGTCCCTGAACTGGCCTATCCGACATACGAAGTCGGCGGTCGGCTGGCCGGCGCGCAGGGGGTGCGCGCCGACTCGCTGACCCAACTCGGGCCTCGGTCGCCGGCGCTGATCTATCTCAACTCGCCGAGCAACCCGACCGGGGCGGTGCTCGGCGACGACCATCTGCGCAAAGTCGTCGGGTGGGCACGTGAACGCGGTGTGATCGTCGCGTCCGACGAGTGCTACCTCGGCCTCGGCTGGGACGCCGAGCCGATTTCGCTGCTGCACCCCGCCGTGTGCGATGGCGACCACACTGGCCTGTTGGCCTTACATTCGCTGTCGAAGACCTCATCGCTGGCGGGTTACCGGGCCGGCTTCGTGGCGGGCGATCGTGGGTTGATCGCCGAACTGCTGGCGGTGCGAAAGCACGCGGGGATGATGATGCCGACGCCGGTTCAGGCGGCAATGGTGGCCGCGCTCGACGACGACGCACACGAGAAAGCGCAGCGCCAGCGCTATGAGCGGCGGCGCCAGGCGCTGCTGCCCGCTGTCGAGTCGGCGGGGTTCGCCGTCGACCACTCCGAGGCCGGACTGTATATCTGGGCCACCCGCGGCGAGTCGTGTCGCGACACCGTCCAATGGTTCGCGCAGCGGGGGATCCTGGTGGCGCCCGGCGAGTTCTACGGGCCGCGGGGTGGCCGCCACGTTCGAATCGCACTGACGGCGACCGACGAACGCATCGACGCCGCCGTCGCGCGACTCGCCGCCTGACGCGCGAACGTTCGTTACCAGTCGAGAAAACGCGCAAGTTTCGACCGGTACGGAACGTTCGCGGCCGGGAATGGGGGTCAGGCGAGGTGGCGCCAGGTCTTGCCGGAGACGGCGTTGTAAATCGACACGTTCGACACGCCGAATTTCTCGGCGAGTTGCCGCAATGTCGCGCCGTCGGCATAAAGCGAGCGTAATTCCCTGACATTGTCGGCGGTGAGCTTTGCGTTGCCATGATTTTCGCCCTCAGAACGTTCGCCACCGTCCATGGCTCTACCCGCCCGAGCGCGGTAATAATGCATTGAGCAAAGCCCACTCGCTCTATACGTACGATCGCACCCCTCGACCGTGCAGCGTGTCGGCAGCCGCCTTGGCCTCCCCATATGCGGACAATAACATCTTGTATCCATAGTATGTCAAAGGGGCTGGGCACCTGAATTTGCAAATTAAGGCTGCGGCAAGAGCTAAACCACAATCGAGTCTTTTCGTTTGCTAAGGTTCCGAATAACTTGTTGCATACATTAAAAGCGCTGACGGTGAAACGACGACAGCGGCAGCACACTTGTGCGCGGTCCGCGCCGAACCCAGATCCCAAGGATCGGGCTCGGCGCTTCACCCGAGGTCCAGCGTGCAATACCGTCGCGGCATGAGCGATTACGACGTCGAGGCCGTCGACCGGTTGCCCTTCACGACGGCGGAGAAGTCCGCGCGCTACCGGACCGAGGACTATCGGGGAGCGGCCGGTCTCAACTGGTACTCCAGCGATCCGAACCTGCAGGCGGCCATGGCGTACTACCTGCAGCCTGACCATCTGGCGGTCGCCGAGCCGCATCTGACCCGAATCGGTGATCTGATGGCCGGCCCGGTGTCGCGGTGGGCCGAGGAGACCGACCGCAACCCGCCGCGGTTGGAACGCTACGACCGCTGGGGGCACGACGTCAGCCGGGTCGTCATGCCGACGTCGTTCGAGGAGTCCCGGCGCGCTGTCCTCGATGCGCAGCAGGCACTGCGCACGGACCTCAAGAGCGCGGGCATGAGCACAGCGCTGCCGCTGTTCGCGTCGAACTATCTGCTGAACCAGGCCGATATCGGCATGGGGTGCGCCCTCGGGACCGGGGGCGGCATGGTCAAGGCGTTGGTGGCCGCGTACGCGCCGCCCGACGTGCGCGACCACGTGCTCGCCAAGTTCGAGACGGGTGAGTGGGAAGGCCAGACAGCACAGCTGCTGACCGAGCGCACCGGCGGATCCGACCTCGGCGCGCTGGAGACGACGGCCACCCGCAACGGCGAGACCTGGCTGCTCAACGGGTTCAAATGGTTCGCGTCGAACTGCAACGGCGAGGCGTTCGTCGTCCTCGCCAAACCCGAGGGTGCGCCCGACTCGACCAAGGGCGTGGCGAACTTCCTGGTCCTGCGGACCCGCCGCGACGGTTCTCGCAACGGTGTGCGGGTGCGCAGGCTGAAGGACAAGCTCGGGACCCGGTCGGTCGCCTCCGGTGAGATCGAGTTCGTCGACGCCGAGGCTTTCCTGCTGTCGGGCGAGCCCACCGGCGACGCGGGCCCATCCGACGGCAAGGGCCTGGGCCGGATGATGGAGTTGACGAACGCCGCGCGCCTCGGCATCGCGCTTTTCGCGCTCGGCAACGCGCGCCGCGCCCTCGTCGAGTCGCTCTGCTACGCCAGGCGGCGCCACGCGTTCGGCGACGCGCTGATCGACAAGCCACTGATGCGCCGCAAGCTGGCAGAGATGATCGTCGACGTCGAGGCCGCACAGGCGCTCGTGTTCGACGGCACAGGCGCAGCCAATCACCGCCAGCCGCGGCCGGTTCGTCAGCGCATCGCGGTGCCCGTTACCAAGCTGAAAGTCTGTCGGCTCGGAATCACGATGGCATCCGACGCCATCGAAATCCACGGCGGCAACGGATATATCGAGACGTGGCCGGTCGCGCGGATCCTGCGCGACGCGCAGGTGAACACGATCTGGGAGGGCCCGGACAACATCCTGTGCCTCGACGTCCGCCGAGGGATCGAGCGGGCGCAGGCGCATGAGCCGCTGCTGCAGCGTCTGCATGACGCGGTCTCGGTGTCCGACGCCGATGACACCACGGCGTTGGTCGCGCGTCGCGTCGAGGACCTCGACGCGGCGATCACCGCATGGCGCAAGCTCGACGGAGCCGTCGCCGAGGCCCGCTTGTTCCCGCTCGCACAGTTCATGGGCGACGTGTATGCCTGTGCGTTGCTGACCGAGCAGGCGGCGTGGGAGCGGGCCGAACGTGGAACCGACCGCAAGGCGCTGGTCGCGCGACTCTACGCGCAACGGTATCTCGCCGATGCAGGTCCGCTGCGCGGCCTGGACGCCGAAACCGACGACGCCATCGAGCATTTCGACGAGTTGGTGGCCGGCGCGTTCACCCCATCTACGCGAGCAGTCGCATAGGTACACCGCGTCCTGGGCTTTTGCGGGCATCAGCGTCTGCTCGGCGGAGAGACTAGCGGCGCTCGGTGGCCCGCAGTCCCAGTGCCAGGACGAGGCGGACGTCGGGATCGTCGAGCGATGTCGACAACAGCTTCTCGATCCGGCGGATGCGGTAACGGATGGTGTTGGGATGGACGTGCATTCGCTGCGCCACGGCCGCGATGTCGCCGAAGCCATCCAGATAGGCCGCCAACGTGTCGGCGAGCATCGGCTCCTGCTCGCGTAGTTTCTGCACTCGAGGGTCCACGAGTCGACCTTGGCCTGCCACGTGTGCGACGATCTCGTCGAGCAGCACCGTGGTGTGGGTCTCGTCCAGCGACGTGACCTGACCGATGGCGTCGGGATGCCGTTCGGCGCTGTCGAAGACCCGATCCATCTCGGCTCGCGCAGCGGCCACGGCCGCCAACCCGGTCAGCGGAGCGGCGATCACCGCCCGCATGGGCATGTCCAGTTCGCGGTGCAATGCGGCGACGACGCCGCGCACCCACGATGCCAGCGACGACGTCGCCCCGATCTTCGGCAGCAGCACATAGACGCGCTCGCCTGTCGATGCGACCTGCGCGTCGGCACGAAAAGCGCTGGCGCTCAACGCGATCACGTTTGCGGGTGCGATTGCGCCGCCGAAGCCGACCAATGCGGCGCGGCCGTCGGCGGCGATCCCCAACTCCTGGGCGATCGAGACGACGTCGGCGGAGTCGTCGCCGCCGATGCCGACGAGATTCTGTACCAGCACCGTATGGGGCGACGGGGCCGCCGACAGCCGTGACATGATGCGCGCCGCGAGCACGGCGCCGCCGCGCAGCACGTCTTCGGCGTCGTCGGCCAGCGGGGCCGAACCCTGCTGCAGCCATATCGTGCCCGCGAACGTCGGTGCGCTCTGCCCGTCGCGCGCGGGTAGGTGGATACCCACCGCGAGCCGTGGCCGCAAGCCCAATTCGGGACGCTCGGCGACGCGGACGACCTCACCGCCGGATCTCAGCGCATCGAAGATCCCCCACTGGCCGATCCATTCCAGATGCTCCGGCGGGCCCGCGCGTCCGAGGAGCGTCAGCCTGCGCAGCGCGTCGCCCTCCTCGTTGGAGGCCGAATAGGCCAGCACATGCGACTGGTCGTCCTCGATGCTGATCATCGCGTGTGTGCGCTCGGCGATCGACTGGGCCAGCCCGAACAGGTCGGTGCCGGAGTCGTTGAGCGGGTCGCCACGGTCGCCGTGATGTTCGAACGCGTGGTTGACCAGTTTGTACAGCGACTCCCAACGGGCCCGTGGTTCGACGGCCACCACGGCGGTGCCGAGTGCGGCCGCCTGCTCGACCGCGGCTGCCGACGGCTCCTTGACGAAAATCGCCGCGGGCGCGACCTGCGACAGCGCGGGCGACGTCGGCCGGGCGCCGCGGACCTGGTCGGCGATCCAACCGACCGCTTCCGCATCGGAGACGCCGAGCAGGAAGAAGAGATCGGCCGACCCCGCGCCGACGGCCAAGCCGAGGCGGATGTCGTCGACGTCGACAAGCGCGACCGATCCGACCGTCATGTCCAGTCCGCGGGGTGCTTCGACGAGCGTCACCATCGTGCGGTCCAGCGCCAGCAGCAGCCGGCCCAGCGACAGACCCTCGCGCTCCGCCATCACCCGCCCCTTTGTCCGATTCGACTATAAAGCCCTTACGGCGTTGTCCGATCAGCCATCGGTTAGGAATGCCGGAAAAGGGGATCCTTTCTGCATGGATGCCGTCACCGCTGTACCCGCGCCGGCCAACGAGCCGGTCCACGACTACGCACCGCACAGTCCCGAACGCACGCGCCTCGTCGGCGCGCTGGCCGAACTCGCCGCCGCTGACGCCATCGAACTGCCGCACGTCATCGGCGGTACCCATCGGATGGGCGGCGGTGAGCGCGTCGACGTCGTGCAGCCACACCGGCACGCCGCGATACTGGGCACCTTCACCAACGCCGAACAAGCCGACGCGACCGCTGCCATCGACGCCGCGATGTGCGCCAAGGCCGCATGGGCGGACACGCCATTCGACGAGCGCGCCGCGGTGTTCCTCCGCGCCGCCGACCTCCTGTCCGGACCGTGGCGCGCAAAACTCTGCGCGGCGACCATGCTCGGGCAGTCCAAGTCGGCGTATCAGGCCGAGATCGACGCCGCCTGCGAACTCATCGACTTCTGGCGGTTCAACGTCGGCTTTGCGCGAGAGATCCTGGCGCAGCAGCCGATGAGTTCGCGCGGGGTATGGAACCGCACCGACTACCGGCCGCTCGAGGGTTTCGTCTATGCCATCACGCCGTTCAACTTCACCGCGATCGCGGGCAACCTCCCGACGGCGGCCGCGCTGATGGGCAACACCGTGGTGTGGAAACCGTCACCGACGCAGACCTTCGCCGCCTACCTGACCATGCAACTGCTCGAGGCCGCGGGTCTCCCGCCGGGCGTCATCAACATGCTCACCGGCGACGGCATCGCGGTTTCCGATGTGGCGCTGGCTGATCCGCGACTGGCCGGCATCCACTTCACCGGATCCACCGCGACGTTCCAACACCTGTGGCGGGAAGTCGGGACGAACGTCGACCGCTATCACACCTATCCGCGCCTCGTCGGCGAGACAGGCGGCAAGGACTTCGTACTGGCTCATCCGTCGGCACGGCCCGACGTGCTGCGCACCGCGCTGATCCGCGGCGCATTCGACTACCAGGGCCAGAAATGCTCGGCCGCCTCGCGGGCATTCATTCCGCGGTCGGTGTGGCACACGATGGGTGACGACTTCCTCGGTGCCACCGAGGCGTTGCGCTACGGCGACGTCACCGATCTGACCAACTTCGGCGGTGCCCTGATCGATGACCGCGCGTTCGCCAAGAACGTCAAGGCCATCGAACGCGCCAAGGGCGCCGCGGGTGTCACCGTGGCGGTCGGCGGTGAATATGACGACAGCGAAGGCTATTTCGTTCGGCCCACCGTGCTGCTGTCCGACGACCCCGGTGACGAGTCGTTCTCCACCGAGTACTTCGGGCCGATCCTGTCGGTGTATGTCTATCCCGACTCCGACTACGAGCAGATCCTCGATGTCGTCGACCACGGTGCGAAGTACGCGCTGACAGGTGCCGTCATCGCCGACGACCGCGAGGCCGTGCTGCAGGCGCAGAACCGACTCCGCTTCGCCGCAGGCAACTTCTACGTCAACGACAAGCCGACCGGAGCCGTCGTCGGCCAGCAGCCGTTCGGCGGATCCCGCGGGTCGGGCACCAACGACAAGGCTGGTTCGGCGCTGAACCTGCTGCGGTGGACGTCGGCACGCTCGATCAAGGAGAACTTCGTTCCGCCGACGGATCACGAATACCCCCACATGGAGGCCTGAGATGGGAGTGTTCCACCGGGTCGCGCGTCCGGCGATCCTGGCGGCCAGCCGTTCGGACGGTCTGCGGCGCACCGCCGAGCGACTCCCTGTGACCCGAGACGTGGTGCATCGCTTCGTCCCCGGTGAGACAGTCGACGACGCGTTGAACTCCGTTGCGCAGCTTCGCTCGAGCCGTCGCATGGTCAGCATCGACTACCTCGGCGAGGACACCACCGAAGTCGAGGATGCCGAGACGACCGTGCGGGCTTATCTGGGTCTGCTCGACGCGCTCGGCACGCGGCATGAGCAGGCAGCCGGTTCGGTGCGACCGCTGGAGGTTTCGCTGAAACTGTCCGCGCTCGGCCAGGCGCTGCCGCGCGACGGCGAGAAGATCGCCCGCGACAACGCACACACGATTTGTGAGCGGGCGCAGCACGTCGGAGCCTGGGTCACCGTCGACGCCGAAGACCACACCACGACTGATTCGACGCTGTCGATCGTGCGGGATCTTCGCACCGAATTCCCTTGGCTGGGCACGGTTCTGCAGGCGTACCTCAAACGCACCGAGGGCGACTGCAAGGAGTTCGCCGCCTCCGGCGCGCGGATTCGCCTCTGCAAGGGGGCGTACGACGAGCCCGCGTCGGTGGCGTTTCGCGATGATGACGACGTCGACGACTCTTATATGCGTTGTCTGCGAGTGCTGATGGCGGGCTCCGGCTATCCGATGGTGGCCTCACACGATCCGGTGATCATCGAGGCGGTGCCCGCACTCGTCCGCGAGAACAACCGCGGCGTGGACGCGTTCGAATATCAAATGTTGTTCGGCATCCGAGACGCCGAACAACGCAGGCTCGCCGACCAAGGCAACCACGTCCGCGTCTACGTCCCCTTCGGCACCCAGTGGTACGGCTACTTCGTCCGTCGACTGGCCGAACGGCCGGCGAACTTGACGTTCTTCCTGCGCGCACTCGCCGAGCGGAGGCGCTGAGGCCTGCTGGGCCCACTGAGGCCTACTGGGCCGCGAACGCGGCCACGTTCATGACCACCGACCCCGCGCAGGGGCCGCCGTAGATGTCGGTCCGCCAACTGCCGCGAAGCGTGCCATCGGGTTGCGGGGTGTAATACGCCACGGACCTCGCGGGTGCCCACACCTTCGCAAGCCCTTCGCCCATATAGCAATCCCACTGCCAGTCGTAGATGTGCACCCACGTTGAGCCGTTCCAGGTGTACCGCGGCGGCAGTGGCAGCGTCGGGTTTGCGGGTTTGGGTCCGTCGACAACGGTGGCGACACACGTGCTGCCCGAGCAGTCGGTGACGAACGTGTACACGTCGCTGAAATCGGGCTCCGGTTGGCGGGCCGCCAGACTCGTCCCGGTCTTCTCGCCGGCATAGCGCAGCAGCGTGTACTTGCCGTTCCAGGCCTGGGGAGCGGCGCCCGCCGACGGCGTCGCGCAGACGCCGCTGATAACCGCGGCGGTCAACGCGATGCCCACTCGACGCAGCGCGATCGTCACGAAGCGACCGTAACCGCACGAGTGCCGGGAGTCGGGGACGACGCGGCGTGTCCTCACTCGCTCAGCAGGAACAGTGTCCATGCGGCGAGTGTCTGGGCGTCGGTGATCTCCCCGTCGCGAATCATTGCTTCCAGGTGCGCGCGGTCGAACCATTCGCTGTGCATGTCCTGCTCGGTGTGCTCGCGGTCGTGCTCGCCCTCGGTGATGCCGGTTGCGACGAACACCGTGCCGCGCTGGCTGCTCATTCCCGCGGCGACGTCGAGAACCCCGATCGGCACCATAGATTCGGCCCGCAACCCGGTCTCCTCACGCAGTTCGCGGCGGGCCAACGCCGTCGGGTCCAGGTCGGCCTGTCCCGGCGCGGTGCCCTGCGGGAACTCCCACCTGCGCAGCCCGAGCGGATAGCGGAACTGCTCGACGAGCCGGAACCGGTCGCCGTCGCACGCGATGATCAGCGCGTAGTGAGGCTTGTCGACGACGCCGTAGATGCCGTCCGACCCGTCGGGTCGGCGTACCCGGTCCTCCCGCACCGTCATCCAGTCGTTGCGGTAAACCTCCCTTGACGCGATGCGCCGGATCTCGTCCACGCGCCAAGTATGCCGAGGCGGGTGCGGGTAGCCTCGCTTGCGTGCTGCTGGCCTCGCTGAACCCGTCGGCGGTCGCAGGTGGCGCTGACATCGGCGACGCGGTGCGCATCGACGGTGCCGTGCTGAGCCGAAGCGACCTCGTCGGCGCCGCGACGTCGGTGGCCGAACGCGTCGCGGGTGCGCAGCGCGTGGCTGTGCTCGCCAGGCCGACCGCCACCACAGTGCTGGCCGTCACCGGATGCCTGATCGCGGGCGTACCGGTGGTGCCGGTGCCCGCCGACGTCGGGGTGGCCGAGCGACGGCACATCCTCACCGATTCCGGTGCGCAGCTGTGGCTGGGTGAGCAGCCCGACGAGCCGGAGGGGCTTGCGCACATGCCGGTGCGACTGCACGCGCGGTCGTGGCACCGCTACGCCGAACCGCCACCCGAGGCCACGGCGCTGATCATGTACACCTCGGGCACGACGGGTCCGCCGAAGGGTGTGGTGGTCAGCAGGCGGGCCATCGCCGCCGACATCGACGCCTTGGCCGAGGCGTGGCAGTGGACACCGGACGACACGCTGGTGCACGGGCTCCCGCTGTTTCACATCCACGGCCTCGTGCTCGGCCTGCTCGGCTCGCTGCGGATCGGAAACCGCTTCGTGCACACCGGGAAACCGACGCCCACCGGTTATGCCGAGGCCAGCGGCTCACTGTACTTCGGGGTGCCGACGGTGTGGTCGCGCGTCGTCGACGACGGCGCCGCCGCGCAGGCGCTGTCGTCGGCACGGCTGCTGGTGTCAGGCAGTGCGGCACTACCCGTTCCGGTGTTCGACAGGCTCGCCGAACTGACCGGACACGCGCCCGTCGAGCGGTACGGCGCCAGCGAAACGCTGATCACCGTCAGCACGCGCGCCGCCGGTGAACGTCGGCCCGGTTGGGTGGGTCTGCCGTTGACCGGTGTGCAGACGCGCTTGGTCGACGAGGGTGGCGCTTTGTCGCCTCATGACGGGGAAACCATTGGGGCGCTGCAGGTCAAGGCCCCCACGATGTTCGACGGCTATCTGAACCGACCGGACGCCACCGCAGCCGCCTTCGACGCCGACGGCTGGTATCGGACAGGCGACGCGGCCGTCATCGACAGCGACGGGATGCACCGGATCGTCGGCCGCGAGTCGGTCGACCTGATCAAGACCGGCGGGTACCGCGTCGGTGCGGGCGAGGTCGAAACGGTGCTGCTCGGGCATGCGGGCGTGGCCGAGGCCGCCGTCGTCGGCGTGCCTGACGATGATCTCGGCCAGCGCATCGTCGCGTTCGTCGTGGGCGACGCCGACCCCGACGATCTGATCAACTATGTCGCCGAACAACTTTCGGTACACAAGCGGCCGCGCGAGGTTCGTGTCGTCGACAGCCTGCCACGCAATGCGATGGGCAAGGTGTTGAAGAAGGAGCTGAGCCCGTGACGCTTCCGAAACGGACGCGAGCGAGGACCGGACCGAGCGGGGGGAGTCGAGATGACGCTTGAGTTCGACGAGATCTGCATCGATGCTCACGACGCGACCGCGCTTGGTGCGTGGTGGGCCGAGGTGCTGGGCTGGCCGCACGGCGTCGACGCCGACGGTGACGTACGTCTGCAGCCGCCGCCGGGTGCGGGCCCGCCGTGGATCTTCATCGCGGTGCCCGACGAGAAGGTGGTCAAGAACCGCATCCACCTCGACTTCAGAGGCGAGGACCAACAGGCCGAGATCGACCGGGTGATCGCGATGGGCGCCCGTCACGTCGACATCGGCCAGACCGGCGACGAGAGTTGGGTGGTGCTGGCCGACCCCGAAGGCAACGAGTTCTGCATCCTGGCGTCCGACGACTGACACTCGCCGCGCGAGCGTCACCTTTTGTACGCGGTTTCTCGGCGCGTCGCGGGCAAACACGGTCGCTCGCGGGGCGAGGTGCGTGGTTATTCTCGTAGCGTGCGCGCACTGAGCATGGCGGATCCGGCGCTGGCGGTCCGGCCGGACGTCGCCGGCGCAGGCGATTCGCCCGCACACCTGCGGATCGGCACCTGGCTCGAGCAGTTGATCGTCTCCAAGACGCTGCTGCCGGGCGACAAGTTGCCCGCCGAGGTCGAGATCGCCAACGCGCTCGGCGTCAGCCGCATGACGCTGCGGCAGGCGCTGGCGTCGATCGAGGCCAAGGGTCTCATCGACAGGAGGCGGGGCCGCTTCGGCGGGAACTTCGTGGCCGCGCCGCGCATCGAATTCGACCATGCGAGCCTGCCCGGCTTCACCGAGCAGATGCGCCGCATCCACGTGGCGGCCGGGGCCAGGGTGCTCAGCGCCGCCACCCGAGTGGCGACGCCCGAGGTCCGCAGGAGCCTGGCGTTGCCGCGCAACGGCCGGGTACACGAGATCCTGCGCGCGCGCTCGGCCAACGGCGAGCCGATCGTGCTGGAGGAGGCCCATGTACCGGCGGCCGTCTTTCCCGGCCTGCTTTCAGCTGATCTGAGCGGCTCGCTCTATGCGCTGATGCGGGAGTACGGCGCCGCGCCGTATTCGGCCGACGAGCGCATCGAGGCGACACAGGCCAACGAACAACAAGCCGAGGCCCTCGGCATCGAAACCGGCCGCCCGCTACTGCTGATCACGCGGACGTCGTTCACCGACGCCGGTGTCGCCGTCGAATTCTCCCGCGACTACCACCGCTCCGACCGCGCGCGCATCCGCATCACGTCGACGGTCGAGGATCGGGATCGGCCGACGCGGGCGGACTCGCATCCGGCATCGTGACTCAACAGTTGGCGCTCCGACAGTCTTACTGCGGCGAATGCTTCATCGAGTAATCGTGGCCCGGGTACGAACTCACCGCGTCGCCCGGCGCCCACGAACTCACGTCGTCGCCCGTACCCGTGGAACTGACATCGTGCAGCGTCACGCATTCTGCATCTTGGTTACCGGGCACCCTGTGATCGGGATATGCCGGCATGTGATCACCGCCCCCGGGGACCTCACCCGAGCATGTCTCGGGATCCGCGTTGGCAGCGCCCGCCACACTCAAGCCGATCGCCACGCCCCCGCAAACAATTAGCCCGGAAATTGTATTCAACCCTGCAGCCATAGCGTATACCTCCCCACACGATTAGCTACAACACATGGGTACCACGAGGGTTACAAGATCACCGAGAATTTGACACCCGAGAAAAAACCAGGTGAACGGAGGTCGGCGCCGCGATTTTTCTGGTGTCGCGACTGGTCGTCGACAGCGCACAGAAAGTCTAGACCTTTAGGCGTTCGGCGGCTTAGAGTGAGTCGATGCCGCCGTTCACCGACGCCCAGCTCGACGAGCTGTTCGAGGACTTCCCCGTCCTCGCCGGGCGGCCACGGCAAATTGACGAGTTGTCCGGCGGGCTGACCAATCGCAACGTCAAGATCACCACGCCGGACGGTGTCTACGTGGCGAGGTGCTGCGACACGGCGAGCAATTTCCTCGGCATCGACCGTGAGCGCGAGTATCACAACACCAAAGCGGCGGAGGAGGCCGGCGTCGGCGCCAAGGTGATCGACTACCGGCCCGACCTGGGGATCCTGCTGCTGGGCTACGTCGACGGGAAAACCCTCGACAACGACGACTTCCAGCGGCCGGAGGTGCTGGCCAGGGCGGCTGCCGCAGTGCGGACCCTGCACGCCGGTCCGCGGTTCAAGGGCGGCTTCGACATGTTCGAAAGGCAGCCCGCATATCTGAAAACCGTTCTGGACAATGGATTCCGTCTGCCCGCCGACTACCTCGACCACGCCGACACCTTCAGTGACATCGCCGAGGTGCTGCGGGCGACCGATCAGACGACAGTGCCGTGCAACAACGATCTGCTGGCCGGAAACTTCATCGACGACGGCGACCGGATCTGGCTCATCGACTACGAGTACTCGGGCAACAACGATCCGTGCTTCGAGCTGGGCAACACCTGGGCCGAGGTGGGCATGACCGCCGACCAACTCGACGCGTATGTCACGGCCTACTACGGCAGGCGGCTGCGACACAAGATCGCGCGCGCCCATCTGCAGGGCATCGTCGGCAAGTACGGCTGGACATTGTGGGGATGCATTCAACACGGCTCCAGCGCAATTGATTTCGACTTCTGGGAGTGGGCTATGGAACGGTATGAGGGTGCGGTCGCCGCGTTCAAGGGGCCTGACCTCGGCCGGCTGCTCGACGACGCGCAGGCGGCGGACTGATGGCCGCCGAACTACCCGAGCGCGCGCACGTCGTCATCATCGGCGGCGGCGTGATCGGCACCAGCGTCGCCTACCACCTCACCAAACTCGGCCTGTCCGACGTCGTGCTGGTGGAGCAGGGCCAGTTGTCCAGCGGCACCACCTGGCATGCCGCCGGGCTGGTGGGTCAGCTACGGGCGTCGGAGAGCGCGACCCGGCTGGTGCAGTACTCCACGCAGTTGTACGCCGAACTCGAAGCCGAGACCGGGCTTTCCGCAGGCTACAAGCAGTGCGGAGGAGTGACGGTGGCCCGCACCGAGGACCGGATGGTCCAGCTGCGCCGCACGGCCGCCAACGCCGCGGCATTCGACATGGAGTGTGAGCTGCTGACCGCCGAGCAGGCGCTGGAGCACTATCCCGTCATGCGGGTCGACGATCTCGTCGGCGCGATCTGGTTGCCCGCGGACGGGAAGGCCAACCCGACCGACCTGACGTTCGCGCTCGCCAAGGGCGCACGGAATCGCGGCACGCGGGTCGTCGAGAAGACCAGGGTCACCGGCATTGCCACCCGTGATGGCCGGGTCACGGGGGTGTGCACCGACGCCGGTGACATCGAGACGGAGATCGTCGTCAACTGTGCCGGGCAGTGGGCCAAACAGGTGGGCGCGATGGCCGGCGTCAACGTCCCCCTGCATTCGGCAGAGCACTTCTACGTTGTCACCGAGGACATCGACGGCGTGCACACCGACCTGCCGATCCTGCGGGACCCCGACGGTTACACGTACTTCAAGGAAGAGGTCGGCGGGCTCGTCATCGGCGGTTTCGAGCCGGAAGCCAAGCCGTGGGTCTCTCCGGACAACCTCCCGTATCCGTTCGAATTCCAACTGCTGGAGGAGGATTGGGACCACTTCGAGATTCTGATGAACAACGCCTTGCTGCGCATTCCGGCGCTCGAGGTGACGGGGATCAAGAAGTTCTACAACGGCCCAGAGAGTTTCACACCCGACAATCAGTTCATCCTCGGTGAGGCGCCCGAACTGGACAATTTCTTCGTCGGCGCGGGATTCAACTCGGTCGGAATCGCGACGGCTGGGGGCGCAGGCCGCGCGCTCGCCGAGTGGATCGTCAACGGTTCGCCCACGAGCGATCTCACCGGTGTCGACATCCGCCGCTTCGCCCCGTTCAACGGCAACAACCGCTGGCTGCACGACCGCGTCGCCGAGGTGCTTGGTCTCCACTACGAAATCCCCTGGCCGAATCGGGAGATGAAGACCGCGCGGCCGTTCCGTCGCTCACCCGTGCACCATCTGCTGGCGGCCGCGAACGCCAACTTCGGCAGCCGAAACGGATGGGAGCGTGCGAACTTCTTCGCGCCGCCCGGTGAAGACCCGGTCATCGAATACACCTGGGGCAAACCGAACTGGCTGCCATGGTCTGCCGCGGAGCAGACTCAGACCCGCAACGCGGTCACGGTGTTCGACCAGACGTCGTTTTCGAAGTACCTCATGGTAGGCCCCGACGCCGAAGCGGCGCTGCAATGGCTGTGCACCGCCGACGTCGGCGTGGACGTCGGCAAGGCCGTCTACACCGGAATGCTCAACGAGCGCGGCACTTACGAGTCCGACGTCACGGTCACCCGCACCGGCGACGATGAGTACTTCATCGTCAGCAGCGCGGCCACTACCGAACGCGACAAGGACCACATCCGCAGAAACCTTCCCAAGGGTGCTCACGCGTCGCTGGTCGATGTCACGTCGGCATACGCGACCTTCGGTGTGATGGGCCCGAACTCGCGTGATCTGTTGTCGACGCTGACATCGGCCGATCTGTCCGATGAGGCGTTCCCCTTCGGCACCAGCAGACAGATCGCGCTGGGATATGCGACCGTGCGCGCGACCAGGATCACCTACGTCGGTGAGTTGGGTTGGGAACTCTACGTACCCGCCGAGTTCGCCGTCGGCGTGTACCAGGATCTGATGTGCTCTGGCGAACAGTTCGGGATCGGCCGCGGCGGCTACTACACGATCGAGTCGATGCGCCTGGAGAAGGGCTACCGTGCGTTCGGACGCGAACTGACGCCGAGCGAGAACCCCGTCGAGGCGGGTTTGTTGTTCGCCTGCAAACTCAAATCCGATATCGCGTTCCTCGGCCGGGAAGCCGTCGAGAAGGCCAAGGCCGAAGGGCCGCGTCGCAAACTCGTCGGCTTCAGCGTCGACGATCCGGAGGCCATGCTGTGGGGCGGAGAGCTGGTACTGCGCGACGGCGCCGTCGCGGGCCAGGTCACGTCGGCGGCGTGGGGCGAAACCGTAGGCGGTTGCGTGGGTTTGGCCTACGTGCGCGCGGCCGACAACTCCGTCGTCGACGCCGAGTGGGTGAAGGCAGGCGACTACCAGGTCAACGTGGGTGGCCGGCTATACCCGGTATCGGTGTCGCTGCGACCGATCTATGATCCAACCGGCACCAAGATTCGCCCCTGACCATGGCACTGAGCGTCTTCGATCTGTTCAAGATCGGCATCGGGCCGTCGAGTTCCCACACCGTCGGTCCGATGATCGCCGCCGACCGGTTCGCCCGCGGATTGGCCGATGTCGGAGCGCTCGCCGCAACTCAGCGGGTCACCGCCGAACTGTTCGGATCGCTGGGCGCAACCGGCAAGGGACACGGCAGTATCCCGGCCGTCGCGCTCGGTTTGATGGGGGAGCGGCCAGACGCCGTCGACCCGGCGCTCACGCCTGAGCGCATCGCCGCGATCACCGAGTCCGGTCGGCTTGTGCTGCTCGGCGAACATCCGATCGCCTTCGACCTCACCGACGACATCGTCCTGCACCGCAACAAGCAGGCTCGATTTCACTCCAATGCCATGGCTTTTCGTGCCTACGCCGCCGATGGGACCGTCCTGGCCGAGCGGACGTTCTATTCCATCGGCGGGGGCTTCGTGCTCGACGACACACAGGTCTCCGACGACAACGAACCCGTCGTCGTCGCCGACCACACTCCGGTCCGGTATCCGTATCGCAACGGCGACGAACTGCTCGCCCACGCGGCGGCGACCGGGTTGCGGATCAGTGACATCGCGATGGCCAACGAAATGGCTTGGCACTCCGAGGAAGAAGTCCGTTCGGGGCTGCTGAAGATCTGGTCGGTGATGCAGGAGTGCATCCAGGCCGGCATCGACGCCTCAGGTGTGCTTCCCGGCGGCCTGAAGGTCAAGCGCCGGGCTCCGCAATTGGCGAGAAAGCTGGCTGACGCAACGTATTCCAGCGATCCGCTGATCGCGATGGACCGCGTCAACATGTATGCGATCGCGGTCAACGAGCAGAACGCAGCAGGCGGTCGAGTGGTCACCGCGCCGACGAACGGCGCTGCGGGCATCATCCCCGCGGTGCTGCAGTACTTCCACGATTACGTCTCCGGCGCCGATGACGACGCCACGGTGCGGTTCCTGCTCGTCGCAGCGGCAATCGGCAGCATCATCAAGGAGAACGCCTCGATCAGCGGCGCCGAAGTGGGCTGTCAGGGCGAGGTGGGCTCGGCGTGCTCGATGGCGGCGGGGGCGCTCACCGAACTGCTCGGCGGCACACCCGAACAGGTGGAGAACGCGGCCGAGATCGGCATCGAGCACAACCTCGGGCTGACCTGCGATCCGGTCGGCGGCCTGGTACAGATCCCGTGTATCGAGCGCAACGCCGTCGGCGCGGTCAAGGCGATCAACGCAGCACGCATCGCGCTCAGCGGTGACGGCACCCATCAGGTGTCGCTCGACAAGGCCGTCAAGACAATGCGCGAGACCGGCGCCGACATGAAGGACAAGTACAAGGAGACCGCGCGCGGCGGCCTCGCGCTCAACGTCGTCGAGTGCTGACCTGCGCACGCGTGGGGGCTCCGCCCACCCGAAGGGTAGGGGGAGAGCGCGCAAGGTAACAGCGCGGTCAGTTGGCGTGCAACGCCTCGTTGAGCGTGATGCCCGTTCCGTCGCGTTTGACCACCTCGACGGCGCCCGTCACGGAGTTGCGCCGGAAAAGCAGGTTGTTCGCGCCAGAGAGCTCCTGCGCCTTGACGGCGTGGCCGTCGGGCGTCGTGACCTTGGTGCCCGCCGTGATGTAGAGACCTGCTTCCACCACGCAATCATCGCCCAGAGAGATCCCGAGCCCGGAATTCGCGCCCAACAGACACCGCTTGCCCACGGAGATCACCTCTTTGCCCCCGCCGGAAAGGGTTCCCATGATCGATGCACCGCCGCCGATGTCGGTGCCGTCGCCGATGACAACGCCCGCTGAGATGCGACCTTCGACCATCGACTGACCAAGCGTGCCCGCGTTGTAGTTGACGAAGCCCTCGTGCATGACCGTGGTGCCCTCGGCGAGGTGGGCTCCCAGCCGCACTCGATCGGCATCGGCGACGCGCACCCCCTTGGGGATGACGTAGTCGACCATGCGTGGGAACTTGTCGACACCATAGACGTTGACCGGACCGCGCGACCGCAACTTCGCGCGGACGATCTCGAACCCCGCAACCGCGCATGGGCCGTGGTTGGTCCACACCACGTTGGCCAGGACACCGAAGAAGCCGTCGGCGTTCAACCCGTGAGGTTGTACGAGGCGATGCGACAGGAGATGAAGCCTCAGGTAGGCGTCATGGGCGTCGATGGCCGGGTCGTCCAACGACTCGATCACCGTCTTGACGGCCACCGTTTCGGTTCCGCGATCGTCGTCGCGGCCCAGCATGCTCGTCATTTCGCCCGGCACGTCCGCCGGCGACAGTCGTTGCGTGCCGGACGGGCCGGTCCCGCCGAGTTGTGGCTCGGGGAACCACGTGTCCAGGACGGTTCCGTCCGCGGCAATAGTCGCCAAGCCGATACCTGAAGCTGAGGTCACGTCGGTAAGACTAGCCTCAACCTGTGAGCCTGAACCTGCGCGGTGACCCCATCGCGCTGACCGCCGCACTGGTGGACATTCCCAGCGTGTCGCGCGACGAGCAGCGCATCGCCGACGAGGTCGAGACCGCGCTTCGCGAGCAGACCACCGGCTTCGAGATCGTGCGCACCGGCAACACGGTGCTCGCCAGGACCAACCGCGGACTGCCGTCACGGGTGATCCTGGCCGGACACCTCGACACCGTCCCCATCGCCGATAACCTGCCGAGCAGGCTCAGCGGCGGCGAACTGCACGGCTGCGGCACGTCGGACATGAAGTCGGGCGACGCCGTGTTCCTGCATCTGGCGGCCACCGTCGACGATCCGGCGCATGACATCACGCTCGTCATGTACGACTGCGAGGAGATCGAGGCGTCGGCGAACAGCCTGGGCCGCATCGAGACAGAGTTCGCGGACTGGCTGCGGGCAGACGTGGCAATTCTCGGCGAACCGTCGGGCGGTTTCATCGAGGCGGGCTGCCAAGGCACATTGCGCGTCGTCGTCAGCGCCTCCGGGACCCGCGCACACTCGGCACGATCGTGGTTGGGCGACAACGCGATCCACAAGCTGGGGGCCGTGCTGGACCGACTGACGGCGTATGAAGCCCGCAGCGTGGACATCGACGGGTGCGTCTACCGCGAGGGGCTGTCGGCGGTGCGCATCGACGGCGGCGTCGCAGGCAACGTCATACCCGACGCCGCGTCGATCACCGTCAACTTCCGCTTCGCACCCGACCGCACTGTCGAGCAGGCGGGTGCGCACGTCCGCGAGGTGTTCAGTGGTCTCGACGTGGCGATCGAGCAGACCGATGCCGCACCCGGCGCGCTGCCGGGGCTGACGAAACCCGCCGCGGCCGCCCTGGTGGACGCCGCGGGCGGGCAGGTGCGCGCGAAGTACGGCTGGACCGACGTGGCGCGCTTCGCGGCGCTCGGTGTACCCGCGGTCAACTTCGGCCCGGGCGATCCCAACCTCGCGCACAAGGTCGACGAGCGCGTCGAGGTCGCGCAGATCACCGCGGTCACCGACATGCTGCGGCGGTACTTGTCCGCGGCTTAATCGCTTGACTTGCCGTCTACAGTTGGACGCATGTGAGTTCTGACGACCCCCTCGTCGTCCCTTTCCGTGCAATCACGAAGAGCTCACTCATGTCCCAACCCGCAATCGTTTGTTCGAATCTGTCCTTCACGTGGCCCGGCGATACGCCGCTGTTCGAGGGGTTGTCCTTCACCGTCGCCGCCGGCCACACCGGTCTGGTCGCCCCCAACGGCGCAGGCAAGAGCACACTGCTGAAGCTGATCGCCGGCGAGTGTCTGCCGTCGGCCGGATCGGTGAATGTCGAGGGCACCATCGGCTACCTGCCGCAGACCCTGCCGTTCGACGTCGCGCGCAGCGTGGCCGACGTCCTCGGCGTCGCCCCCGTCCTCGATGCCCTCGACGCATTGGCCGTAGGCGACGCCGGCGACGCCGTGTTCGCCGCGATCGGCGACGAATGGGACATCGAGGAACGCACACGGGCACAACTCGACGGCTCGGGCTGGCGCACATCGCCCTCGATCGCAGGCTGGGATCGCTGAGCGGCGGCGAGGTCGTCTCCGTCGGGCTGGCCGCCGAGCTGTTGAAACGGCCTGACGTGCTGCTGCTCGACGAGCCGACCAACAACCTCGATGCCGAAGCGCGGACCCACCTGTACGGCGTGCTCGACGATTACAAGGGCGCGCTGCTCGTGGTCAGCCATGACCGTTCACTGCTGGATCGGATGGACCGCATCGCGGAACTGCATCGCGGCGAAATCATCCTCTATGGCGGCAATTTCACCGCATACGAAGTCTCGGTGCGCGAGAGTCAACGCGTCGCCGAGAGCACCATCCGCAACGCCGAACAGGACGTGAAGCGCGAGAAGCGGCAGATGCAGCAGGCCCGCGAACGCGCCGCTCGCCGGTCCAGCACCGCGGCGCGCAGGTTCGCAGACGGTGGAATCCCGCGGATCATCGCCGGCGGCCTCAAGCGCAGTGCGCAGGAGTCGGCGGGCCGGATCGACGGTGTCAACACCGCGAGGGTCGATGACGCCAAGGCCCGCCTCGACGAGGCTGAGCGGTCATTGCGCGAGGACCCGGTGATAGCACTGGACCTGCCGGAGACCGAGGTGCCTGCGGGACGTAACCTGTTCGTCGGCAAGGGAATACAGCTATCTCGCGGCGGCCTGGCGTTGTTCGGCGACGGTATCGACCTGTCCGTGCGCGGGCCGGAGCGGATTGCGCTCGTCGGCGCGAACGGGGTCGGTAAGACGACGCTGCTGCGGGTCGTCTCCGGCGACCTCCGGCCGGATGACGGCGTCATCCAACGGGCGGACGCGCGGATCGCCTACCTGTCGCAGCGGCTCGACCTGCTCGACCAGGACCGGTCGGTGCTCGACAACCTTGTCGCATCCGCGCCTAACCTGACGCAGACCCGGCGGCGCCACCTGCTGGCGCAGTTCCTGTTCTCCGACAGCACCATTCACCTGCCTGTCAGTGCGCTCTCCGGCGGCGAACGGCTGCGCGCCACGCTGGCGTGCGTGTTGTACGCCGATCCGCCGCCGCAGTTGCTGCTGCTCGACGAGCCGACCAACAACCTCGATCTCGTCAGCATCGCGCAGCTGGAGTCGGCAATCAACGCCTATCGCGGCGCACTCGTGGTCGCCAGCCACGACGTCAGCTTCCTGACCAACATTCGCCTGGATCGCAGCCTCCGGCTTGATGGCAGCCGGCGTACAGCAAGCTCCCAGGGAGTTTGCGCATCAGCAAATGGCTCTGCAAAACAGCGCATGTATCACGGGCCGCGGTGTTAGCTTGCAAACAGCGCGCCGCGTCTCGACGAGATCGGTGCACGAGGGCGAGGCGGGGGATGCATGGCCAAAAACTCGATAATCCAACCTTTGGGACCGTCGTGGTTCACCGGGGCATACGATCCACTGACCGCTCGCTGGCCGGCCGGCAACAAGATGCGGGAGACGGTCATCGAGGCGCTGCAGTTGAGGTCCGATGAGCGGCTGCTGGAACTCGGCTGTGGGTCAGGACGTTTGGCGATCCAGGTAAAGCACCGATGGCCGGGAGTGCACATCACCGCCGTCGACGGCAACCGCGACATCATGAATGTTGCGCGTAGCCGTGCACGAGACGCCGGAGTCGACATCGACTTCGTCCTCGGCGACTTCACCACCTGTCCTCTCGAGGGCACTTACGACAGGGTCTACAGCACCCTGGTGATGCATCACCTCACCTTGGAGGCCAAGCGAGAAGTGTTCGCCCGCATCAGAGGCCTGCTCGCTGATGACGGTCGGTTCGTGGTTGCTGACTTCTCGCGTCACCGAGGGTCGGGTCAAGCGTTGTTGTCGAAGTTGTCGAGCCTGTCGGACCCTCTCCGGGGAAAACAGCCGCACCGTGACGGGACATTCGAACTTGCGATGCAGGAGTCATTCAACACCGTGCGCTCGCTCGCGCAGATTCCATCCGTCTTCGGAACGATCGAGGTGTGGGAATGCGGTGCGTAGTCGCGGCCACTAGGGGAGGAACGCTGCGATGGACGGGTGGGCTCGACTAGTCACCACACGCCCGCTTCTCGTCGTCGTCGTGACGGTGGGTGCGGTCCTGGCGTCCGGCCTATGGGGGCTCGGCGTGTTCGATCGTCTCAACCTGGCCGGTTACGCGGACCCGACGAGCGAGTCGGCGCAGGCCGACGACCTTGTCGACCAACATCTCGGCCGTCGAACTCCCGACATCGTGGTCGTCTACACCGCTCCGCAGGGCGACACGGTCGACGCCATCCGACCGCAGGTCGTAGAACGCCTTGCCGCCGTCGACAAGTCGATTCTGGCCAAGCCGATCGATTCCTACTGGACGTCGCCACCGGAGCAGGCGCTACGGCTGGTTTCACCGGATCGGCAGAAGGCACTTGCAGTACTGACACTCCGCGGGGACGACAGCCAGCGGTTGAAAACCTTCAATGAACTCAGTGCCGGGTTGCACGTTCCTGGTGTGCAGACCGACTTCTCCGGCCAGAGTGCAACGACAGGTGCGTACAACTCGGAGTCCAAGCATGACCTTGCACGCGCGGAGTCGATCGCGATTCCCTTGACGCTGGCACTGTTGGTGGTGATCTTCGGCGGATTCGTTGCCGGAGCCATCCCGGTTTGCGTCGGTGCCTTGGCCGTATTCGGGTCGCTTGGGGCCCTCCACGCGCTGTCACTGATAACCGACGTCAGTGCCTTCGCGCTCAACACCGCGTCGATCCTTGGCCTCGGCATGGCCATCGACTATGGCTTGCTGACGGTGTCGCGGTTCCGTGAGGAACTCCGTCACGGCCTGGAACCCGTTGACGCAGCGCGTCGAACGGTGGCCACCGCGGGACGCACCGTGCTGTTTTCCGCGATGCTGTTGGCGGTGGGGCTGGCAGGGATGTCGGTATTCCGGTTGTCCATGGTCAGATCCGTCGGCTACGGCGCAATCGCGGCGGTAGGGATCGCGGCCTTCCTGTCATTGGCCGCTGTTCCTGCACTGCTGGCGATTCTGGGTGACCGGGTCAATGCCCTGCCCTGGCGTCATGGGGCATCGAAACGTGGCGAGGCGCGGGCGTATCGCTTCTGGTCCGGGCTCGCAACCAAGGTCACCCGACGGCCGATCCTCGTCGCGGTTCCGATAGTCGTCGGATTGGCGTTGATCAGCGCGCCGATCCGGGACATCACCTTCGGCGGGCTGGACATTCACGATCTGCCGAAGAGCAATGCCGTTCGCGGTACGCAGGAGATGATCACTGCCGAGTTCCCACTCGTCAACAACGGTGCGACGGTGGTCATCAAGGGGGACGATGGTCCGCCGTCCCCCGCCGCCGTTGCCGAGTTCGCCGCAGCCGCCAAGGCCGCCGACGGCGTCACCCGGGTCGATCCACTGGCGTCGGGCGACGGCATGACGATTTTGCATGCGGTGCTGGCGAGCGATGACTTCTCGAACGAAGCTCGAAGTTCGATAACCGCCTTGCGGGCGATTCCGCCGCCCCCGGGGACGGCAGTTCTCATCGGTGGTGAGAACGCTGTTCGCGCCGACAGTAATACCGCAATTCTCGACGGCCTTCCGATCATGCTCGCAATCATGATCATCGCCACCCTAGTGCTGATGCTGATCGCGTTCCGGTCTGTTGTCCTGCCACTGAAGGCCGTAGTCATGGCGGGTCTCAGCCTCACCGCCACCTTGGGGGTACTCACCTGGATCTTCGTCGACGGCCACGGCGCTGGGCTGCTCGGGGTCGATCCGCGGCCGCTTCCGGCGGCAGCGATAGTGATGGTCATCGCCGTGATCTTCGGGCTGTCAACAGACTACGAAGTATTCCTGGTCGCGCGGATGGTCGAGGCTCATGACAAGGGCGCTGACACGGTGGAATCGGTCCGGGAAGGGCTAGCCTCCACCGGTCGGGTCATCACCGCCGCCGCGTCACTCTTGGTCATCGTCACCGGTGCGGCAGGGCTGTCGCAGGTAGCGCTGATGAAGATCGCTGGGGTCGGCATGGCGTTTGCCATCGTCCTCGACGCCTCGGTCGTCCGCATGCTTCTGGTGCCGGCGTTGGTGACACTGATGGGCCCCGCGAACTGGTGGATGCCCAGATTCGCGCGCCGTCGGCGTGCTCACGTCGGTTCGGCCGAACCCGACGTCGTAGCTACCCCGACAATTGTTTCTGACAAGTAACTGGGCGTGCGGTAAACACGATCCATTGCGGGGCCCGACCCGGGCCCAAAATAATGAATTCATAAATCGAATTGTAGCAATACAGCAAATACCTGGACAAATAACAAGCAGTGTCAGGACGAGGCGACAAATTTTCTAATGTCAATTCAGCAACGTGATTTTCCTACCGGTTGTACTGTGCAAACACGGATTTACAACGGCGACAGTTACCTGTGAACTGCCTGTGAGACTACGGGTGCTGCTTGTCGCGATTATTAACTCAGCTAACAGGGGGAGCCGAGTGTGACATCTGTGCATGAAATTGACACGGTCATCCAACGTGAACCGGCGTATGTCGGTCGACAGCGGGCCTATATCGGTAACCAGGCGCCCGTCGAAACCATCCTTTACGGCGAGGTGAACCCCTATGAATGGGACGAGTCCAGGGTGCGGATGTTTCAGGGCGTGGTCTTCACCGAAGCGTTCAGATACCACTACGCGCACTGTCGTTTGTATCAACGCTACTGCGGCATAGAAGGCGTCACGCCGGACTCACTGACGTTGCCGGACGACATCGTGAAGGTTCCGTTGATCCCGGCGTCGATGTTCAAAGAGCAGCCCATCCGCAGCGTGGACGAGGATGCGGTTGCCAAGGTGTGTCGGAGTAGCGGCACGCAGGGCGTCATCAGCAAGGTCAATCGTGACAACACCAGCCTCGAACGTTTTGTCGGCTCCATCCGACTGTCGGCCGAGCAGCTGCTGGAGCTGCGGGTGCGCGCTCACGTTTTCAATCTGGGCCCCGACACCGACGCCGCCGGTGATGTTTGGTTCCCGTATGTGATGAGCCTGATCAGCCTCCTTCGGCCGGCGTCGCACTACGTACTTGACGGGGTTTTCGATCCGGGTCGAGTGGTCGACGATCTCATCGCGTTGGACGACGAGATCCAGCCCATCATCGTCGGGCCGCCGATCTTTGTGGTTTATCTCCTGCGTCATCTGGCCGACCAAGGCATCACGCTGGACCTGGGTGCCCGCCGCGGTCTGCTGGTCACCGGTGGGGGCTGGAAGACGCACACCGACGAGGAAGTCGACAGCACGGACTTCAGGGCTTGGTGCACCGCTCAACTCGGTCTTGACGCGGCCGCGGTGCGCGACGCCTACAACATGGTCGAGCTCAACACTGTCGTCTTCGAATGCGAAGCGGCACACAAGCATGTGCCCCCATGGCTGATCGTCGAGGCGCTGGACTCCGAAACCCAGGAACCCGTCCCTGACGGGGACGTTGGCGTCCTCGCCTACTGGGATGCGCTGCCCACCGGATACCCCGGCTTCGTCATCTCGGACGACTTCGGTGTGGTCGATCGCGGCCGCTGCGAATGTGGACGAAACGGACCGACCATGAGCTTCGTTCGCAGGGTCACCGCGGCGGATGACCGCGGGTGTGCACGGGCGATGGACGGTGAAACGGAACTTGCGGAGGAGGACTTGTCATGACCGCATTCGCCGGACTCGGCGCGATGTTCGAGACACGCAACAGCAGCGGTGACACGATTCGATGTCTTCTGGAGAGACCCGACACGGACAGCGCGGCCCCGCTCGTGATCGTCGCGCCGAGCTACGCCCTCTCGATGAGACATTTCGGACCGCTGTCATTATTTCTGACTCTCAACGGGTTCCAGTCTCTGCGGTTCGATTACACGAACCATGTCGGGATCAGCACCGGCGACGTCTACGACTACAAGCTTTCGACCGCCGCGGACGATCTGTCCAGCGTGCTCGATTCGCTTGACGGCTGGGGAATGCAGGGTCCAGTCGGCGTCATCAGTGTCAGCATGGGTGCCCGCATAGCGTTCCGGGCGCTGAGGGGACGGCCGGAAGTCGCATCGCTGGTATCACTGGTCGGCGTCGTCAACCTGCAGGACACGCTCAACAGCGTCGTCGGCGAAGACGTGGTCGCCGAGGGTTTGTCCGGGTCTGTCCCAGACGCCCGCGAAGTCCTCGGATATCACGTCAGCGGGCAGATGGTCATGGACGCGATCGAACACGATCTGCACTCGCTCGAATCCACGAAAGTGGATGTCGCGCAGTGCGACTTTCCGATCACACATGTCTTCGCCGAAGACGATGCATGGACCAAGCTGCACGAAGCCGAACAAGTATTCGGCGAGAACTTCGCAGTCGCACCGCGGCAGCTGTACATCCTGCCCGAAGCGTCACACAAGTTGGAATACAACCCCGTCGCCGCCCGGACAGCATTCTCGCTGGCGGTCGCTGAGGTTGCCCGTGAACTGACCGGTGCTGAGATGACGGTCAAAGACGTGACGTCGCCATCGTTCAACGACGTTGTAGAAAAAAATCGACAAGAGAAATCACTGGATGGGGAGAGGATCTGATGACCGATCAACTGGAACGGACGGTAACACAAGAGGGGTTCACGATTCGCGATGAAGGATCGCGAAAAGTGCTGGAGTTACCGATCGTGGTCTGCGGCGAGATCAAGCTGCCCACGTCGGAGAACATGATCTCGTTGAGTTACGGCGACGATATGGAGGTGCGCATACCGCGGCTGGAGGCGGCGGATGTCGCGCGCATCCGAGAGGCCGACAACCGCGACATCGCCGCGCTGTCGATCGATGACGTTGCGATCTTTCTCAATGATCTCTGCAAGAAGTGGATCGACGAAGACTACGAGTTCCGCCAGTTGGTCACCGAGACGATCGCGGAGACAGCCGGATACGTCGGACCGAGCATCTACTACGACCTCGGGCTGCTGTCGACGGCGCTGCGTCGCATCAAGGTCTACGACATGCTCGAGAGTGAGATCGGCGACCCGTACCTGTTGGACGAGTGGCTGCCGCGCAAGACCGTGTACCTGCATGCCGAGCCACGCGGCAAAGTCACCCACATCATGGTCGGCAACATCCCGATGGCAGGTCTGTTCTCCATCGTACGAAGCGTCATGACCAAGAACATGACCATCGCCAAGCTACCCAAGCGGGACGCTGTCACGAGCCTGCTCTTCGCGCTCAGCTTCATCGCCAATGCACCGGACCATCCGATCACGAAGTCACTGACCGTCGCCTATTGGGAACCGGGTTCGACGATCGAAGACGAGATTCTGGACATGTCCGATGTAGTCTGCGCCTGGGGTCACGAGACGTCGATCGAACCGATCAAGCGCCGAATCCGTTACGGCACAGAGTTCGTCGAGTTCGGCCCGAAACGCAGCCTGCATTTGGTGGGCAAGGACGCCGCCGACCTCGACTACGTTGCGATGAAAGCCGCATACGACATCAGCATCTATGACCAGGTCGCATGCTTCAGCCCGCAGGAGACGTTCTGTGAAGCCGACGTGACTGAATACGTCAAGGCATTAGGCCGATGGCTGGACACCAACCTCAAGAGGATGCCGAAGTCACCGGTGTCGGCTGACGAGAAGGCCGCCGTTGCCCGTACGCGGCGGGAATCCGCCTTCCGTGGTTGGGACGTGATCACGCCGCAGGACGGCGGTACCGGGTGGACCATCGTCGTCACCGACGGCCCGTGCCGTATCGCAGCACACCCGTTGAGCCGCACGATGTTCGTCCATCCGGTAAAGAGTCTGGCCGAGGTCTTGCCCTTCACTGACAAGCACACTCAGACAGTCGCCATCCATCCGCCGGAGCGCGCTATGGAGTTGGCCGACGAGCTCGCTTTTCGCGGGATAGCGCGAATCACGGAAGTCGGCAGGGCAGGACGACCGAGGCCGGGCTTCGCGCACGACGGTATGTTCCCGTTGGCTCGATTGATTCGCTATGTCACGATCGAGCGCGGAGTTCACTTCAAGTACAAGTTCTGGGGTATCCCCGTCGAAGAGGACGACCGCCTCTTCTACGGCCGCGGAGAGGACAACGAGAATCCAGACCCGATGGAGGTCTGGAAGGTCTACGAGGAAATGAACCTCAAGTAGTGCCATGACGATTCGCGTTGATGCGCCGCCGAACCCGATACCTGGTGTATCGGGGGAGGCGGTGCTCTCCCAAGGAGCGGCCGGGATAGGTCTGGCGTCGTTGAGCCCCGGTGGGGTGGTGTTGGATGTTTGGTATCCGGAGCCCGAACTCGGCCATCAAGCCGACACCGGGGTCGAGTGGCTCACGGCAGAGCAGGTTCCGGAGAGAATGAGGCCGCTGGTCGGGACGAATCCGGTCACCGGAGTGAACGTGGTTCCGATACGTGCCACGATTTCAGACCTCGCCTCGCCGCCGACCGAAACATGTGAGGCATACCTGCGACTTCACTTGTTGTCGCATCGCATGATTCGACCACACGAAGCCGCCTTCGACGGCGTCGAGCAACTGCTGACAGACGTGGCCTGGACCAACCACGGTCCGATTGCTGCGGACGACTTCGCAGATGCACACCGGCGGTTGCGCGCCTTCGGGCCGTTCTCCGTCCAGGCGGTCGGCAAGTTCCCTCGGATGGTCGACTATGTCATTCCCTCGGGTGTGCGGATAGCTGACGGTGCCCGCGTGCAACTCGGCGCCTATCTCGCGCCCGGGACCATCGTGATGCCTGAAGGCTTCGTTGACTACGACGCAGGCACACTCGGCGGAGCGATCATCGAGGGTCAAGTCGCCGCAGGCGTTGTCATCGGAGACGGCTCCGACGTCGGCGGTGGTACGGGAAACGCCGTGATCTCCGTCGGCAAACGATGCCTGGTGGGAGCCAATGCGGAATTGGAGATCTCGCTCGGCGACGACTGCGTCGTCGAGACCGGTCTGCATGTCGCGGCCGACACCGTCGTGAGACGAGCAGATGGGCCGATGGTGGCTGCGGAAACCCTCGCTGGAACAAACAACCTTCACCTGCGGCGGAATTCGGTCACCGGAGCCATCGAAGCCTTGTTCTGGCCGGGTAAGGGCGTCGACCTGAAGACCGAATTGCTGGCGAACGACTGAAGGTCGAGGAACCGGCGGTGCGGCCCAGCGCCGACTGTTCTTTGCTATGTGTAGGAAGTGGGCATTAATTCGTCTTGTAGCTAACAACTATTCGCGCATTCACGCTGAACAGTAGTTTGCTGTGAGATACAATCGGTTTGCCGGGGGTGGCCGACATCGGTCGGCATCGAAGGTCCTGGGGGGAGAGTGCGACATGCGAAATACGCTCCGCGCCATCGGCATTGCAGTCCTGTCGCTGATCGGCGCCATCCTGCTGAGCTTGTCGGCAACCGTGTCGACCTCGATTCAACTCATGGCGTCCTACGCCCTGAAGGGCGCACAGGTGCCCGTCTTCAACATCGAATCCGACCAGTCGATTCGAGCCCTCGCTCTGCTGTACGGCGACGGCACCAACGGTGTCATCACACCGGTTCCACCGGTCACAGGACCGGTCATCGTCGTGCCCTATCCGGCGAGTTGGCGACCCTTCTCGCCAGGCGGCCTTTCGAGCAAGTCGTGGGATCAGTCGGTCCGTGAGGGCGTGACTGATCTACAGGCGATCACGGCAAATGATCCGAGTGGGGTCATTTTTGGATACTCGCAGGGTGCAGTCACGGCAAGCGAGTTCAAGAAGGCATGGAATGCTCAGCATGCCGCGCCGGGCACTTACCCGCACCCGACCTTCGTACTCCTGGGAAACGGGGATCGGCCCAACGGCGGCATCCTCGCACGCTTCGCCGGGCTCTACATTCCGGGATTGGATATGACTGCCACCGCTGCGACTCCGACCGATACGTCGGGAGCGGGCGACGATGAGATCACCACCGTCGATGTCGCAGGCCAGTACGACCCCATCGCTGACGCCCCGTTGAACCCGATGAATCCTTTCGCCTTGGCCAACTCTGCGATGGGCACCCTCTTCGTGCACCTCAACTACGCGAATATCGACCCAAGCAAGGCGGTGCTGCAGGACACAGTCGGCGACACGCAGTACTATCTGATCCCGACCTATCCCGTGCCGCTGCTGATGCCCGTGCAGGTGGTTCCGGTCATCGGGCCGATCGCGGCCGACATGCTGGACCCGATAATCCGTCTGCTCGTAGAGACCGGCTACAACCGGTCGACCAGTCCGGGTGAACCGACCACAGCTGACTTCGGGTTCTTTCCCAACCCGATCACTTTCGTCAACAACATTCCCGTCGCGATCAAGACGGGCTTCGACAACGGCTTGCAGGACGTCGGCGTCGGCCGTCCACTGCAGACGGACCGACCGGACATCGGTCCGGGCTCGAATGGGCAGGGCGCCTACGGCATCGGGGGACCGCCGGTCACGAACCCGACCGTGACCGACCTCGCCGAGCCTCCGGTGACCACATCGGCACTGACCGATCCGGTGGCCGAAGTGGACTCGCAGCATGACCTGCTGCAGGCGCCGGATCTTACGTCGACCAACTCGAATCACTTCAACGTGCTGAGATTGCCGCTGAATGCCACACCGGGCCAGTCCGACATCACGGGAACGACGGCATCGCGGCCGAAGCCGGCTGAGGCGGTCAAATCGGTCGTGAGCGGAGTGACCCAGTCGGTCAAGGCGGTGTCCAACGCGATCAAGAGCGTGACGAGCACTCTGAAGCCGAAGAAGGCGGCCCGTAACGAATCCGGCGACGCGCCGTAAACCTGGGATTTCGGCGTGATTTCCTGCGCTGAGCGCTGGTTTTCACGCCGAAATCGCTGACTAACGTGCGGCTTCGGCCTGTTTGGCCGCATCATCCGCCGCGGCCATCATGCCGATGTCGGCGAATGCCGCTGACACCGCCGACAATTGCGCCGCATCACCTGCCACGAACGCCCGCGCGTGTTGCAGCGCGAGCCTGCCGACCACACAGTCGACGTCCGCGACGAGTCGGGCGATCGCGTCCCCGGCACGGATGTCGCCGAACCGCACCGCGTCATGAAACGCGCGCACCGCGATCGCCGACTGTCCGCCGCGCTCGGCGGCCC
>JAEZKH010000451.1 GCA_023415515.1 Actinomycetes bacterium | reverse complement strand
AGCCATCCCTGTCGTTGAAGACGAGTTCGGTCATACAGTCGAACCCAATCTCGTCACCTTCCAGGTTGAAGGTGTCCCCACGCTGGAGGTAGTTGCGTTTGTAGACCACCGGCATGGCCGCCTTGCTTAGCACCAACGGCACATGGTTGTGCTCGTAGTAGTCCACGAACTCCTCCATCGACAGGCCGGGCTTGCGCGTCAAGTATGCGAACACCTTGATCATGTTGAGCCGCTCCCTAGGTGTCGACGACGATATCCGTGGCCAACGCGGTCACCTGAACGTTTCTTCCCGCGATGGCGCACGGATCGTGGCGCGCTGCAGGATGCCGCCCAACAACGCCGTCGGCATGATGGCCGCACCGAACACATACGCCGGCGGAGCCGCACGACGCGCCGGGTCGGCCTCGGGCGCCTGGGTGGGTTCGGGGGTGTCGGGGTGCGACCCCTGGCGGGCCGCGTCGATGGTGTCTGTGTCGACGATGGCGTAGACGACGGCGTTCTTGGCCGGGGCGTCACCCGGGGTGCCGCCGGCGCAGTCGGGGTCATCGCAGCCGCAGGCCATCGCGGTGTGGTTGACCGCCGCGGCCAACGCCCGCGCGCGGCGCTGATCGACCGGGCGCGGGTCGGCGTCACACACGCTGTGGGCGATCTCGTTGACGCGGTGTTGCATCAGCGCCGCGTCGGCGGCGTTGAGTCGGGCATAGATCGTCATGGTGCCCGGCACGTCGGTGGGCAAGCCGAACTGCGCGGTCTCCTCGGCGTTGGCCTGCTGGGTCCGCCGCAACGCCCCAGGGTCATGCTGTTCGACCAGGGCGTCGATGGCGATCACGGTTTTCTTCTGCGACAACGTCCCCCACCGGGTGACCCGCTCCGCGAGCTCGGCATCGACGTTGGCCAGCACGTCGGGGTCATCGATCAGGTAGGTGCGCGACACGATCGCGCGCACCAACACATCGCTGATCAGCCCCGCCTCATACAGCGCGCCCACCGCCGGCAGCCGGTCGCGAAGCGCCACGGCGCGGTTGGTCTGGTGCAACGCCATTCCCGTCGAGACGTTCAGCGCGGCGGCCAGCTCGGCGGCGACGGCGGCGTCGGGGTCCAGCCACCACAGCTCGCGCTCAGCCTTGTCGGCCGGCCCGGTGCGGCGGGTGAAGATCTCGGCCATCACCGCCAACTTGCGCGCCCCGGCGGCGTTCTCCGCCCGCGCCCACCCCGCGGCGGCATCAACCAACTCGGCGTCGGTCAGCGACGCCAGGTCGGCGATCTCGGGCAGCGATCCATCAAACACATCTCGAACATATGTGCGAACTCCGACGAAAGCTGCCCTGTCGAGCAGTTGACTCCCAACGCGTTGACTTAGTCGAAATGCGCGTGAAAAGGCTCGATCTTCGCCTTCGTTGCCTCATTGGAAATGCGCGCGTGCGGCGCGCCTAACTGACTGGTCAGCAACGACGTCGGTAGGCCCACATGATGGGGTTGACCTTGGCTGAACGTAGGGCAGTGACCGACACGATTGCCATCCGCTACTCGAAGGCCGACAAGCCGACAAAGAGTGTCATCCTCGACGAATTGTGCGCCACCACAGGCTGGCACCGCAGCCACGCCCGCAAGGCGCTCACGACGGCGGTGCAGCCCAAGCTGGTGGTAGCCCGACGTCGTCGACCACCGACGTATGGACCGGAGGTCATCGCTGCGCTGACGGTGTGCTGGTTGGTGCTGGGCATGCCTGCCGGTAAGCGATTGGCGCCGATGTTGGGTGAACTGGTGATGGTGTTGCGTCATTTCGGTGAGCTGGTCATCGACGATGACACCGCGGCGCTGCTGGTGTTGATGTCGGCGGCCACCATCGACCGGCGGTTGGCTCCCGAACGGCGTAAACACCAGCACAGGGGACGCTGCACCACTAAGCCGGGGTCGCTGCTCAAAAGCCAGATTCCGGTGCGCACCTGGGCCGACTGGGACGACGCTCGACCCGGGTTCGTCGAGATCGACTTGGTTTCCCACGACGGCGGTAATAACGCCGGGCAGTTCGCGTTCACACTGACGGTGACCGACATCGCCACCGGCTGGACCGAGAACCGTTCGGTGCCCAGCAAGGCTGCCACGTGCGTCTTTCGCGCGCTGAAAGACGTCGTTCACACGATCCCGTTCCCGATCTTGGGGGTGGATTCCGACAACGGCTCGGAGTTCATCAACACCCACCTGCTGCAATGGTGTCAAGACAACGAGATCACGTTCACCCGCGACCGGCCGGCGAACAAGAACGACGGCTGCCACGTCGAACAGAAGAATTGGGCAGTGGTTCGCACCGTGGTCGGCTACCACCGCTACGACACCGCACCAGAGATGTTGTTGCTCAACGAAATCTGGCAGCTGCAGTCCAAGCTGACCAACTACTTCCAACCGCAGCAGAAGCTGCTGACCAAGGTTCGAAAGGGCGCCAAGGTCACCAAGAAGTACGACACCGCCGCCACTCCGTTTCACCGTGTGATCAATCATCCGGATACGCCTGTCGACCTCATCGCGGCGCTTGCCATAGCCCACGGAAGGATTAACCCTGCCGCCGTCCAACGCAGAATCCAGTCCCTGACCAATCAACTCCTCAAAATAACGACCAGCAAAGCAGACGCCAGCGTCAACAAACGCGCACCCTCACATGAGGCAACGAAAAGCCCCACGCGCGCATCTTGACGTGAGGCAACACGCCAACCTGTGGATGAAGTCGCAACTGTGGATAACTTCGTGGCCGTCAGACGCCGATCGCTACGATGCCGACCCACAAACCGAGCACTGCCACCACCAACGTGACCGGGGTGGTGATCAGGCCGATGCGGCTGAATTCGCCGAACCCGGCCGGGATGTCACGCCGTACGACGCTGCGCCACAGCAGATTCGCCAGCGAGCCCACGTAGGTGAGGTTCGGCCCGATGTTGACGCCGAGGAGCATCGCCAGCACCGCGGCAGGCCCGGAGGTCGCCACGAGCGGCAACAGCACCAGGGTCGCGGGCAGGTTGTTGACGACGTTTGACAGCGCGGCCGCGACGGCCGCGATGCCGAGCAACCCGAGAAGCGAGGTGTCGGTGGGCAGCACGCTGCGCATCGCGGTGTCGAGGCCGTGCAGCATGAGACCGTCGACGACCACACCGAGACACAGCACGAACACCAGAAACGGCACGTCGGCCGCCCGCGCGATGCGGGCGAGCGAGGTGTCCCGTCGCACCAACGCGCGCCCGCCGAGGATCACGACACCCGCCAGCGCCGCCCACGCCGGTGAGAAGCCGAGCAGCGACGCCACCGCGAACCCGGCCAATGTCAGGGTGAGCACCACGAGCACGAACACCGGCACCCGCACCGGCTCAGCCGTCGGCACGGGGTCGGGCCGCGCCGCCAGGTCACGTGCGAAAACCCAACGCAGCACGATGAATTCGACGGCGATCGCGGCGAGCCACGAGGGCGTCATCACCGCGGTGAAATGCACGAACGACAGACCCGCCGCGCTGAACGCGAGCAGATTGGTCAGATTGGACACCGGCAGAAGCAGCGACGCGGTGTTGGCCAGATGCGCGGTGGCGTATGCGTGCGGCCTCGCGGGTACCCGCAGCGCTCGCGTCGTCGCCAGCACAACGGGGGTCAGCAGCACGACGGTGGCGTCGAGGCTCAAAATCGCCGTCGTCACAGCGCCGATGACGAACACCTTGACCAGCAGCGGCGAGGTGTTCCCGTTCGCCGATCTCGCCATCATCGCGCCTGCGGCCTTGAAGAGGCCTTCGTCGTCGCAGAGTTGCGCAAGGACCAGCACGGCTGCGAGGAACAGCACCACAGGAAGCAGTTGCTCGACTTCGCCGACGGCGTCGTGCAGCGGAACGACGCCCAGCGCGATCAGAAGCCCGGCCGCGGGCAGCGCTGCGACAGCCTCCGGCCAACCGCGCGGCTTGACCATCGCGAATGCCAGCACCACGGCCAGCGCGACAACCGCGAGCGTCAACTCCACGGGTCGGCGCGCTGCCACAGTGTCGGCAGGTGCAGCGGGATGCCGTCCTCATCGGCGAGCGCGGACAGCATTCGCATCGACACGTCGAGGTCGTCGGCGGCATAGGGCAGTGCGCGCAGCGGTTTGGTCAACGGGCGGAAGAAATCATCCCAGTGGATCAGCACGACGCGCCTGGCGCCCACGGTGCGCACCGTCTCGGTCCAGTAGTCGACGAGGTAGCGCTCGGGCTGCACACCGAGCTGTCCGACACCCAGGTAGACCGCATCGGCGCGATATCCAGACAGCGCACCCGGCACGTATCCGGCGCTGCCGACGATCAGCAGCCTGCGGTCGCTCGGGCGATGATGTACCAGCGTCGACCATGCCTCGCCGCATTTGTATGCCGAGGCCTTGACGGGCGGGGTAACCGGTGCGGTGATCACACCGGGAAAGCGGTCGGGTGGGCAGTGTTCGCCTTCGACGAGCGTTACGTCGTAGGCGCCCAACCGAACCGGTTCACCTGGGTTCGCGACGACGACGCGGTCGTCGGGCAGGCCGCCGCCGATGCCGACCTGCGCAGCGGATCCGCCGCCGACGAGTCGCGCCCCCGTGCGCGCGGCGACGACGGCCGAGTCCATGGCGTGGTCGTAATGCGTGTGCACCGGTAGCACGGCCTCGAGCCGGTCGACCCCGAGCCGCTCGAGGCTGCCGTCGATGCGCGGCGCCGAGGGGGCGATCTCGCGCAGCCCGACAGCAGCGAGGCCGGGTCGGGAGAAGAAGCCGTCGGTCATCACGGCCGAGGAGCCGTCGTCGACGAGCAACGTCGTGACGCCGGCCCAGCTCACCGTCAACGGCGCATCGGCCGTCGCCTCGGGTGTGTCGAAATGTTGTGCGTAGTCCCGCAGATCGGGTCTTCCGGGTTTGAGCCGCATCAGACGAATGCCGCCAGGTCGACGCCCTCGCTGACCAGTCGGTCCCGTACCGCTTTGGCGATGTCCACGGCCCCCGGTGAATCCCCGTGGACGCAGATGGATTCCACGGAGATCGGGATCGTCGATCCATCCACCGCGACAACGCGTCCCGACCGCACCATCGACACCACCCGGTCGGCGATCTCCGCCGGATCGTGCAGCACCGCGTTGCGCTCCCTGCGCGACACGAGCTGACCATCGGGGCGGTACGCCCGATCTGCGAACGCCTCCGACACTGTGCGAAGGCCGAGCCGGTCCGCCTCCTCGAAGAAGACCGACCCCGCAAGCCCGAGGACGGCAAGGCCCGGGTCGACTGCGCGCACCGCTTCTGCGACCGCACGTGCCTGGTCGCGATGGCTGACGATCGCGTTGTACAGCGCGCCATGGGGTTTCACGTATGCCACCCGCGATCCAGCCGCCTGGGCAAGCGCCTGCAACGCGCCGATCTGGTAGATGACGTCGGCGACGAGGTCCGACGGCGAGACGTCGATGAACCGTCGGCCGAATCCCGCGCGGTCGGGATAGCCGACCTGCGCGCCGATCCGCACGGACTGCTTCACCGCCTCCTCGCAGCTGTGGCGCAGGGTGGCCGGGTCGCCGGCATGAAAACCGCATGCGACATTGGCGCTGGTGACCAAGCCGAGCATCGCGTCGTCGTCACCGAGCTGCCACGTCCCGAAGCTTTCACCCAAGTCGGCGTTGAGGTCGACGGAGGCCATATCGCAAGCGTAGATGGCAGGCTGGGCGGGTGGAGCGACGACGGCGTGACGAGGTGCTGATCACCGCGACGGAACTGGCCGACCTGCTGGCAGCGGGCGAGCCGGTCACGATTCTCGACGTGCGATGGCAACTGGCCGATCCCGACGGTCGCCAGGCCTACGAACGCGGCCACATCCCCGGCGCCGTGTACGTCTCGCTGGAGAACGAGCTCAGCGACCATTCCGTCACCGGCCGCGGCCGTCATCCGCTGCCGTCGGGCCGTGCCGTCGAAGCCGCCGCCCGCCGGTGGGGCATCCGCGCGGGTCGGCCTGTGGTCGTCTACGACGACTGGAACCGCGCCGCCTCGTCCCGCGCGTGGTGGGTGCTCACCGCGGCCGGCATCGCCGCTGTCCGGGTCCTCGACGGTGGTCTCGCGGCGTGGACCGGCGATCTCGAACCCGGCGCCATCGTTCCTGAACCCGGCGACGTGTCGGTGCTCTACCCGGACCTGTACGCCGGCGCCCTCCCCACGCTGACCGCCGAGGAGGCGATCGCCGTGGAGACCCTGCTGGACGCGCGGGCACCTGAGCGGTTCCGCGGGGACGTCGAGCCCATCGACCCTGTCGCAGGCCATATTCCCGGTGCCCGCAACATGCCGAGCACCGGCCTGTTGGCAGACGACGGAACGTTTCTCTCCGACGGTGAGCTCGCGCAGCGACTGGCCGGGTCTACCCGGGTCGGCGCGTATTGCGGCTCAGGCGTGACGGCGTCGGTGCTCGTGGTGGCGCTGGCGACGCTCGGTGTCGAGGCCGCGCTCTATCCCGGTTCCTGGTCGGAATGGGCGTCGGATTCCGCCCGCCCCGTCACCACCGGCGACTGACTAATGGGTGCGCCTGCGGCTGCCGATCAACCAGCAGACCAGGAAGACCGCGAACGAGATCGTCGTGACGAACACTGATACCGGCACGCCCGGTGCGAGCGACAATACGATCCCGCCGACCGCCGAGATCTCCGCGAACACCACGGATGCGACGATTGCGGCGGGGGGGGAGACGAAGACCCGTGCTGCCGCGGCCGCAGGCGTGATCAACAGCGACATCACCAGCAGCGCCCCGACGATCTGCACACCCTGGGCGGCCACCACCCCGACCAGCGCGGCGAACACGATGCCCATCGCGCGCACCGGGACGCCGCGGGCGGCGGCGACCTCGGGATCGACGGTGGCGAACAGCAGCGGTCGATAGCAGATGCTCAGCACGATCGCCACCACCACGGTGACCACCACCAGCAGTGCCAGACCTGAGTAGCCGACGCCGACGATCTGTCCGGTCAGCAGCGCGAAGCTCGTGCCGGTGCGGCCCGGATACAGGTGGATGAACAGCACGGCGAGGCCCAGCCCGAACGCCAGCACCACCCCGATCGCGGAGTCGCGCTCGCGGGCACGCTGCCCGAGAATGCCGAACAACACGGCGGCCAGCGCACACCCCACCAGCGCGCCGAAACCCACGTTGAGCCCGGTCAACAAGGCGAAAGCTGCTCCCGTCAACGACAATTCACTCGACCCGTGTACCGCGAACGACATCTGACGCATGACGATGAACGGGCCGATCAGACCCGCCACCAGAGCGAGCAGCGCGGCGGCGAGCAACGCCTGCTGGACGAAGCCGCGGCCGAGCAGGTCGGCGGTCACGTCGAAGTCGAACAGGTCCGAGAAGAGGTCGGCGAGGCGGTCATTCATGGGCGTGCCCGCTCGTGTGACCGGAATGGTCGATGTGCTCACCGACGACGACGTAGCGGCCGTGCACCTTCACCACCTGGATGTCGGTGCGATACAACTGCGACAGCGTATCGGACGTCATCACCTCGTCGACGGTGCCGATCCGGAACCGTCCATCGACCAGATACAACACCCGATCGACAAATGGCAGAACGGGATTCACCTCATGGGTGACAAATAGCACCGCGGTACCTGCGTCGCGCCTGCGCTTGTCGATCAGCGCGGAGACCAGCCGCGCGCTGGCCGGATCGAGGTTGAGCAGTGGCTCGTCGCACAGCAGGAGCACCGGATCGCTTGCCAGTGCCTGGGCCATCCGCACTCGTTGCAGCTCGCCCCCCGACATGACGCCGACCGGCACCGGGCCGAGACGGTCGGCCCTGACTTGACGCAGCGCCGCCTGCACGGCCGCTTTCCGCTGGGCCCGCTCACCCGGTCGCAGGCTGGCCACTCCCCACCGGTGACCGTCGACACCGAGCCCCACGAGATCTCTGCCGCGCAGCGTCAGCCCGGGATCGGCGGCCCGGTGCTGCGGCACGTAACCGATGAGGCTGCTGCCCCGTCTCACCGGCCGCCTGGCGACGGTAACGGTGCCTGCGGACAGTGCGAGCTCGCCGAGTAACACTTTGAGCAGGGAGGTCTTACCGGTGCCGTTCGGCCCGAGTACCGCGATGAACTCACCCGCTTGCACCGCGAGGTCGAGTTCGTCCCACAGCACCCGGTCGCCGAAGGCGAGGCGGCCACCTCTCAGATCGACGACGTCAGCAGCAGCCATCACGCCACTATCGATTCGGTTGTGCCGCTTTGTCGAATTGCCGGGCGAGTTCCTCGGCGGTGTCGCGCTGCCACGTCAGGTAGTCGACGCCTTCCGGTAGGGTCTCCGAGACGTCGACGACCGGCAGCTGTGCGCGCCGCGCGGCGTCTTCGATCTGTTCGGTCGCCGCGGTTTCGGTCTGCGGATTGGACAACAGAACCGAAATCTGATGGGAGTCGATCAGATCCAGCATTGCGGCCACGTCCGCCGGTGCGGGGTCGTCGCCCTCCTCGACGGCGCTCGCAAAGCCCGGCGGGGTGCGGTCGGTGAGGCCCGCGGTGCGCAGCAGGTAGTACGCCACCGGTTCGGTCGCGACGACGGCGCCGGACGGATGCGCCTGCCCGATGGCGCGTTCCAGTGCCGCGATCTCGTCGGCTTTCCGGCCGAATTCTGTTGCGTTGGCTTCGTATTCGTCGGCGTGGGTGGAGTCGATCTCACTGAGGCGCTTGGCGACCTCCGCCGCGACGGCCTTGGCCACCGTGACGTCATAGAAGACGTGCTCGTTCGCCGGTTCCGCCGGGTTGCGAAGTGGATATGCGGCCACGGCGTCGATCTCTGGGTCGCCCGCGAGCACGTTGTCGACCCACTGGTCGTAGCCACCGCCGTTGTACACCACAAGCGACGCGTCGGTGATCGCCGCGACATCGGCAGGGGTGGCTTCGAACGAATGCGGGTCGGCGTTCGCGCCCGTCTCGATCGACCTGACCGACGCGTGCCGGCCCGCTACGGCGCTTGCCACGCTGCCCCACACGTCGGTGGTGGCAACCACCGTGGCGGCTTCGCGGGTGGAGTCGTGGCCGCCGCTGCAACCGGCTACGGCGAAGGCCACGGCCACGATCCCAGCGAGCCCGATCGCGGTCCTGCCCACCGGCCCCTCCTAATACAAATGAAAACCGTTTCCAATAACTGTAGCGCACGTGAGACCGCTGCACGAGCGCGAATCTCGGCTACCGTCACAGCATGTCCCGAAGCCCAACGCCGCGACGTCGGGCCACCCTGGCTTCGCTGGCGGCAGAGCTGAAGGTCTCCCGCACGACGATCTCGAACGCCTACAACCGGCCCGACCAGCTGTCGGCCGATCTCCGCGAACGGGTGCTGGCCACCGCCAAGCGCCTCGGCTATCCGGGTCCCGACCCGGTGGCCCGCTCGCTGCGGACGCGCAAGGCCGGTGCGGTCGGCCTCGTCATGACCGAACCGCTGAACTATTCGTTTCGCGACCCCGCAGCCCTGGACTTCGTCGCGGGCCTGGCTGAGTCGTGTGAAGACGCCGGCCAGGGGTTGTTGCTCGTCGCGGTCGGTCCGAACCGAAGCGTCAGCGACGGATCCGCTGCGGTGCTCGCGGCGGGGGTGGACGGTTTCGTGGTGTACTCCGCCTCGGACGACGACCCGTACTTACAGGTCGTGTTGCAGCGGCATCTGCCCGTCGTCGTCGTCGACCAACCCCGCGACGTAGCCGGAGTGTCGCGCGTCTGCATCGACGACCGGGCGGCCATGGCCGAACTCGCCGGCTACGTGATAGAGCTCGGGCACCGCGAGATCGGTCTGCTGACAATGCGATTGGGCAGGCAACGGCCGCCCGGTGACGGACGACCGGTGCTCGCCAACCCCGACCGGCTGCAGACGCCGCATTTCCACGTGCAGCGTGAACGGATCCACGGCGTGTACGACGCGATGATGGACGCCGGTCTTGACCCGGCATCGCTGACTGTGGTGGAAAGTTATGAGCATCAACCCTTTTCGGGTGGCGATGCGGCAGACGTGGCGCTGGAGGTGAACCCGCGGATCACAGCGCTGATCTGCACCGCGGACGTGTTGGCGCTCTCGGCGACCGACCATCTGCGCGCCCGCGGCATCTATGTGCCCGGCCAGATGACCGTGACGGGTTTCGACGGCGTGCCCGACGCGCTTCGTCGCGGCCTGACCACCGTCAAACAGCCGAGCCTCGAGAAGGGCCTGCGGGCAGGCAGGTTGCTGCACAACCCGCCGCGGTCCGGGCTGCCGGTGATCGATGTGCTCGACACCGAACTCATCCGTGGCCGCACGTCCGGCCCGCCGGTGTGACTCAGCGCCCGGCCCGCGCATCGAGCAGGAAACGCAGTGCTTCGGCGACGCCTTCGGGAGAGTCCACCCGATAACGCGCGAGCGTCTCGCCCTGGCCCACCTTCACGCCGACATCCGAGTCGCGCATCCGGCGAAACGCTTTCTCGTCGGTGACGTCGTCGCCGAAGAACACCACGACGGACGCCTCGTGTTCATCGCGCAGGATGTCGACGGCTTCCCCCTTGTCGGTGGATATGACGGCGAACTCGAGCACGGACTTGCCCTCGGTGAGGTGCGCGTCCCAGCCTTGCGCGGCGATTCGCGCGTCGTCGAGCGCGGCCTCGCCGTCGGCCCGGCTGGCGTTGCGGACGTGAAGCGCGACGCTCGCAGGCTTCGGCTCGACTGCCACCCCGGGCCGATTCGCCGCGATGTCGTTGAGCGCTTTGGTGATTCGTGTGAGCAGGACGTCGTCGACGGGATGGCTGAAACCCGAGTCGAACTCAGCGCCGTGGCTGCCGACCAATTGCACAGCCGCGGGCATCGACGAGAGCTCGCGCAGAACGTCGAGCGCGCGCCCGGAGATCAGAGCGACGTGCGTCGACGGCAGGTCGGACAACGCCACCAGGGCGTCGGCGGCTGCTGGCAGCGGCCTCGCGTCGGCCGGATCGTTGACGATCGGGGCGAGCGTGCCGTCGAAGTCGCAGGTGATCAACAGACTACGGGCGGTGGCGGCGGCCTCGAGCGCGTCTCGGAGTCCGGGCGGCAACTTCTGCGTCACCCGCTAGATCTTAGGGTGCTCTCCGTCGCCGATGAGCAGCCGAACGGCCAGGTCGAGCCGCTTGCTGACGTCGGTCGCCGACGCCCGCCGCGTCAGCCACGCCAGCAGGTTCGACAGCCAGACATCGGAGATCACCCTCGCGATGTGGTACTGGTCCTCGGTCGGTTCGCCCTCGCTCATCGCGCGCGCGAACATCGAATCCATCAGCTTGCCGACATGGTCGACCTCGCCTGCGGCCGATGCGTCGGCGAACACGAAGGCGCGGGTCATCGCCTCGGTCAGCAGGGGGTTGCGTTGCATGGCCCGGTTGAGCTTGCCGACCATCAGGTTCAGCCGCTGGTAGGGGGTGCCCCCCGTGAGCGCCGCGCGATCGGTCTTGGCGTCGATGCGTTCGAACTCGCGGCCGAGGGCGGACACCAGCAGGTGCACCTTGGACGGGAAGTAGCGGTACAGCGTGCCGACGGCGACGTCGGCACGTTCGGCGACCGCGCGCATCTGCACGGCTTCGTAGCCGCCCTTGGAGGCGATGGCCAAAGTGGCGTCGAGGATGCGTTTACGGCGTTCCCGCTGCGCCTCGGAGCCGAGTTCGGATTCGGCGAGGACCGAAACCGGCATCACCTGCGGTGGCCGCGTCTCAGAACCCGACGGCGGGTTGGTGTGTGCTGGCTTCGATGTTGCAGACATCCCAGACATCCGGCGGAACGCTCCTTCATATTGCGTCGTCGTTAGGAAACGATACGCAGCCCGATCCGTGTTCTCTCACCTCAACGCCTGTTCGGCACCGACGTGTCCAGCTGTGATGACGTTCGACTTGACGTTCGATCGCTGGCACTATTAGAACACGTTCTAGTGAGAAGCACGCCTTCCTCGCACAATGGTTTTAGGAGTCCTGAAATGTCGCAGGCGTCAGCGACCGCCACCGACGAGCAGTTTGCCGCGCGCGAACTGGTCCGTAGCTGGGCGGCGGGCTCCGCGGCCGTGGAAGCGGCCCGCAACATCGAGAAGGGTGACCCCGACGCGTGGCGGGCGCCATACGCCGGCCTCGCGCAGCTGGGCATCTTCGGCGTGGCGTTGCCCGAGGAATCGGGCGGGGCGGACGGCACCGTGGCCGACCTCTGCGCGATGGTGGACGAGGCCGCCGCGGCGATGGTGCCGGGTCCGGTCGCGACCACCGCCATCGCCACGCTCGTGATCCCGGATTCGCGGGCCGAGTTGCTGGAGGCCCTGGCATCCGGCGCGCGGACCGCCGGTCTCGCGCTCGCCGCCGACCTGCGCCTCGACGGTGACAAGGCCTCGGGCACCGCTGAGTACGTGCTGGGTGCCGACGCACACGGGGTGCTGCTGCTGCCCGCCGGCGACGAGGTTGTCCTCGTCGACGCCGCCGCCGACGGAGTGACCATCGAAGCGCTCGAGTCGACCGACTTCTCCAGGCCGCTGGCGCGCGTCGTGCTCGCGGGCGCGGCCGTCGAGGTCATGCCGGTGTCGCGGCGACGCGCAGCGGATCTCGCCGCGACCGTGCTGGCCGCCGAGGCCGCGGGGGTGGCCCGCTGGACGCTGCGGACCGCGACCGAGTACGCGAAGGTGCGCGAGCAGTTCGGCAAGCCGATCGGCAGTTTCCAGGCGGTCAAGCACATGTGTGCCGAGATGCTTCTGCGGTCCGAGCAGGTCGCGGTGGCCGCAGGTGACGCCGCCCGCGCAGCAGGCGGCTCCGATGACCCCCAGCTGTCGATCGCCGCTGCGGTCGCCGCTGCCGCGGGTGCCGAGATGGCGAAGGCCAACGCGAAAGACTGCATTCAGGTGCTCGGCGGGATCGGCATCACCTGGGAGCACGATGCCCACCTGTATCTGCGTAGGGCGTATGGGATTTCGCAGTTCCTCGGTGGCCCGTCGCACTGGCTGCGCCGCGTCGCGACGCTGACTCAGCAGGGCGTCCGCCGCGAACTGCACATCGATCTGGCCTCGGTCGAACACCTACGACCCGAAATCGCGGCCGCGGTCGCCGACGTGGCCGCGCAACCGGTGGAGAAGCGTCAGCTCGCGCTTGCCGAGGCCGGACTGCAGGCCCCGCACTGGCCCAGGCCCTACGGCCGCGACGCCTCGCCCGCCGAGCAACTGCTGATCGACCGGGAACTGGCCGCCGCGGGCGTGGAGCGTCCCGATCTGGTGATCGGATGGTGGGCGGCGCCGACCATCCTGGAGCACGGAAGCAGGGAGCAGATCGAGCGGTTCGTCCCGCCGACGCTGAGCGGCGAGCTGTTCTGGTGCCAGCTGTTCAGCGAGCCGGGCGCGGGTTCCGATCTCGCGTCGTTGCGGATGAAGGCCGTCCGCGCCGACGCCGCGGACCCGAGGAACAATGGGAAATCCGGTTGGCGGCTCACCGGCCAGAAGGTGTGGACTTCGCGGGCCAACTGGGCGCAGTGGGGCGTCTGCCTCGCCCGTACCGATCCCGACGCGCCCAAGCACAAGGGCATCACCTACTTCCTCGTCGACATGTCGACACCGGGCATCGACATCCGCCCGTTGCGGGAGATCACCGGCGACGACCTGTTCAACGAGGTGTTCTTCGACGACGTGTTCGTGCCCGACGAGATGGTGGTCGGAGAGGTCAACGACGGGTGGCGGCTGGCCCGCACCACACTGGCCAACGAGCGCGTCGCGATGGCGCACGGCACCGCACTGGGCAACCCGATGGAAGAGGTGCTGCGCACGGTCGCCGAACGCGACCTCGATCCCGCAGTGCAGGACACCCTCGGTCGCTTGATCGTCGCCGCACAGGTCGGGTCGCTGCTCGATCAGCGCATCGCGGAGTTGGCGGTCGGCGGCGCCGATCCCGGCCCGCAGGCCAGCGCCCGCAAGCTCATCGGCGTGCGATACCGCCAAGCCCTTTCGGAGTTCCGGATGGAACTGTCCGACGGCGCCGGCCTGGTCGAGAACAAGCCGGTACTCGACTTCCTCAACGTGCGCTGCCTGACGATCGCCGGCGGCACCGAGCAGATCCTTCTGACGATGGCGGGCGAACGGCTACTCGGCCTGCCTCGCTAGCTCGACACGTCGGCTACCTCGGCGGATCCGAACAAACGCACGACCGTGCTTTTAAGCTGGAGGGATGAAACCCCGGCCGAAGGGTGAGCGCACCAGGTCGGCCATCCTGGCACAGTCGGCGCGGCTGGCAACGGTCGACGGACTCGACGGGCTCACCATCGGCGGACTCGCCACCGCCATCGGGATGAGCAAGAGCGGTCTCTACGCACACTTCGGATCGAAAGAAGAGCTGCAGTTGGCGACGGTGGCGTCGGCCCGCGCGACGTTCGTCGCCGAGGTCTTCCTGCCCGCCATGGATGCACCGCAAGGTCTCGCACGCCTGCGGGCCGTCTGCGAGGCTTTCCTCTCTCACATCGAGCGACGGGTGTTCCCCGGCGGCTGCTTCTTCACGGTCGCTGCGGCCGATGTGGGCACCCGGCACGGGGCCGTGCGCGATGCCGTCGCCGCGCAGCACCGTGACTGGCTCGACCTTCTCGAGCGGCTGGCGGAAAGGGCCATGGCGTCAGGCGAGCTCGACTCGGGCACCGATGCGGCGCAGCTCGCCTTCGAACTCAACGCTGTTCTGGTGTCGGCCGCCACGATGTTCGTCCTCCAGGACGACCCGGCTGCGTTGGCGCGCGCTCGGGCGGCGGTCCGCCGACGGCTGCCCGTGTTCAGCTGAACGTGGTCTGCGCGCAGGCGGTCGGCGTGGTGAGGTTGACCCCGCCGTACACGACCTGAATCTGCGAGCACGCGAAGAACGCCGATGTGGTGTCCGGCCGTCCGCTCGACCAGTCGGTGGGCACGGAGTCGCCGTCGGTCTTGAAGCGCTCGATCGGGCCGCCGCCGAAGTACGTGATCGAGATCTCCACGTTGTTGGTCGCCTTGTACAGCTTCGAGAGGACGTTCTCGTGGTTCATGCCCTTGGTGTCCCTGGGGTTGCCCGAGGGGGCGCTGTAGGACGCCTCCTGCCACACGTCGCGGCTGTTGCTGCGCAGCGTGATCGTCTGCCGGGCCCAGGTGTCGCCGGGGAAGCCGGTCGGGCCGTCGGGCGTCATGAGGTTGGCGGTGGTGTCGAAGAAGCACTTGTTCTCCGCGGGCCTGCAGTCGGCGGTCACATGCATCTCGATCTGGGTCGCGGGGTCGACGGCGATCGAGGTGACGGCCGTGTTGACCGCGGCGTGTGCGGCGGGCGCAGTGAGCGCAGGGCCGGTCGACAGAACGGTCAAAACCGCCGCCGCGCTTGCCATCGCAAGCCGTTTCATCTGTGCTCCCCTCGGTGCGGCGAATGGTAGCCCGGTGGCTATTCGTCGTAGGTGACTTCCACGGAATCCGACCGCGGCCGCGCCTGGCAGCCGAGGATCAGACCCTCGTCGAGGTCCTGCTGTTCGAGCACGTCGTTGACGTCCATCTCGACTTCGCCGCTCTTCTTCAGCACCGCACATGCACCGCAATGCCCCTCGCGGCAGGAGAACGGCGCATCGAGGCCCTTGTCGAGCAATACGTCGAGCAGTTTCGCGTTGCGCGGCCAGCGGATCTCGTGCCGTTGCCCGTCGAGGGTCACGACCGCGGTCGCGGGCCCCTCGTCGCTGTCGTCCGGGTCTTCGTCGTCAATCACCACTGCGGCGAACGGGTCGGAATCCAGGGACTTGAACACCTCGATGTGGACCCTGTCGGCAGCCGCGCCCGCGGTCTGCAACGCCTCCTGCGCCGCCGCCATGAACGGTCCGGGTCCGCAGATGTAGGCGTCATGCCCGGTGTACGGCGCGGCGAGGGCGGCCAACGCGCCCGCGCTGGGCAGGCCCTGGACCGACTCCAGCCAGTGCACGACCGTCAGCCGGTCGGGATACTTGGCTGCCAACTCGCGCAACGCGGCCCCGAAGATGACATTGCGCTCGTCGCGGTTCGCGTAGATCAGCACTACCCGCCCGCTGCCCTCGGCGAGCGCCGACTTGCAGATCGCCATCATCGGCGTGATACCGCTGCCCGCGGCCAGCAGCAGGAAATCGCTGTCGAGATCCTTGGGAACGAACGTGCCTGATGGTGCGAGTACGTGGATGCGCATCCCGGGGTGGGCGTTGTCGCACAGCCAGTGCGAGGCATATCCGCCGTCGGTGCGCTTGACGGTGACGGTAAGCGGGTCGCCGGTGTGGGGCGAACTGCACAGCGAGTAGCAGCGCGCGACCGAACCGGTGCGCTCGCTCGGCACCCGCAGCGTGAGGAATTGTCCCGGGGAGTATCGAAGCCGGTCGGCGGGTACGCCCGGGTCATTCGGGCCGTCGGGCACCGTGAGCACCAACGAGCGTGCGTCGTCGGTCTCCACCACGACGTCGGCCACCTGCAGTTCAAGCACGTGGCTGCCGAGCGGCTCGTCTGTCACGCGGTTGCCCTTTCCACTCCGGCCCCGGGAGCCATAACTAGAACAGGTTACAGAAATGCATGTGTGCAGGTCCAGCTGTCGCAGGAATGCGCTGCTCGACACGAATCGTAACGTGTTCTAATCTTTCTGAAGATCCGTTCTCCCAGGAGGCAAATCAGTGACGTCCATTGAACAGCGTGACGTGCAGTCGGTCCTAGCCGGTGTCGACGATCTGTTGCCGCTGATCGCCAAGCGGGCACAGGCGACGGAGGAACTCCGGCGGTTGCCGGACGAAACGGTGGCCGAACTCGACGAGGTCGGATTCTTCAAACTGCTTCAACCCGAGCAGTGGGGCGGCCTGCAGTGTGATCCCACGCTCTTCTACGAGGCGGTCCGTCGCATCGCCAGCGCCTGCGGATCCACCGGGTGGGTGTCCTCGATCATCGGCGTGCACAACTGGCATCTGGCGCTGTTCGATCAGCAGGCGCAGGACGAAGTGTGGGGCGAGGACCCGACCGTGCGGATCTCGTCGTCGTACGCGCCGATGGGTGCCGGCCATGTGGTCGACGGCGGTTACCTCGTCAGCGGGTCGTGGAACTGGTCGTCGGGATGCGACCACGCGACATGGACCTTCGTCGGCGGGCCGGTGATCAAGGACGGCAAGCCGGTCGACTTCGGCAGCTTCCTGATTCCGCGCTCGGAGTACAAGATCGACGACGTCTGGCACGTGGTCGGGCTCAAGGGCACCGGCAGCAACACGCTTGTGGTGAAGGACGTGTTCGTGCCGCGACACCGCTTCCTGTCCTACAAGTCGATGAACGACCGCACCGCGGGCGGCCTGCAGAAGAACACCGCGCCGGTGTACAAGATGCCTTGGGGCACAGTGCATCCCACCACCATTTCGGCGCCGATCGTCGGTATGGCCTACGGCGCCTACGACGCGCACGTCGTGCATCAGGGCAAGCGCGTGCGCGCGGCGTTCGCCGGCGAGAAGGCCAAAGACGACCCGTTCGCGAAGGTCCGTATCGCAGAGGCGGCCAGCGACATCGACGCCGCGTGGCGACAGCTGATCGGCAATGTCGGCGACGAGTACGCGCTGCTGCAGGCGGGTCAGGAGATCCCGTTCGAGCTTCGCGCCCGCGCCCGCCGCGACCAGGTGCGCGCCACCGGTCGGGCGATCGCGTCGATCGACCGGCTGTTCGAGGCGTCGGGCGCGACCGCGCTGAACCTCGACGCTCCCGTGCAACGGTTCTGGCGCGACGCGCACGCCGGTCGCGTGCATGCGGCCAACGATCCCGAACGCGCGTACCTGATCTTCGGTAACAACGAGTTCGGGCTGCCGCCCCAGGACACGATGGTCTGATGACGTCATTCGCCGCCGAAGCCGCTCAGCAGCAAGAGATCACCTTCGAGTCGACGTCCCGCTACGCGCAGGTCCGTGACGACATGCGGTTGCACTATCACGAGGCCGGAGTCGGCAACGACAAGACCGTCGTGCTGCTGCACGGCGGCGGGCCAGGCGCGTCGAGCTGGTCAAATTTCGGGCGCAACATCGGCGTGCTCGCCAAACACTTCCATGTGCTGGCGGTCGACCAGCCGGGCTACGGCCACTCCGACAAGCACGCCGAACACGAGCAGTACAACCGATACAGCGCGACCGCACTGCTGAACCTGTTCGACCATCTCGGCATCGAAAGCGCCGATCTGGTCGGCAACTCGTTGGGCGGCGGCACCGCGGTGCGGTTCGCGCTGGACAACGGCAGGCGGGCCGGGCGTCTGGTGCTGATGGGTCCGGGCGGACTGTCGGTCAACCTGTTCGCGCCCGATCCCACCGAGGGCGTCAAGCTGCTCGGCCGGTTCACCGCGGAGCCGACGCGCGAGAACATGGAGAAGTTCCTGCGCATCATGGTCTACGACCAGAGCCTCGTCACCGAACAGCTGATCGACGAGCGGTTCGAGATCGCCAGCAGGCCCGAGTCGCTCGCCGCAGCTCGCGCGATGGGAAAGTCGTTCGCCGGAGCGGACTTCGAGCTCGGCATGATGTGGCGCGATGCCTACAAGCTTCGCCAACGGGTGCTGTTGATCTGGGGCCGCGAGGATCGCGTCAATCCGCTCGACGGCGCGTTGGTGGCCCTCAAACAGATTCCCAAGGTGCAGTTGCATGTGTTCGGGCAGTGTGGGCACTGGGCACAGCTGGAGAAGTTCGACGAGTTCAACAAGCTGACCATCGATTTCCTGGGGACGTGAAGGGGGACAGGGCGTGAGCATCAAATCTCTTGGCTACCTGCGGATCGAGGCCACCGACGTCGCGGCGTGGCGGGAATACGGCCTGAAGGTGCTCGGCATGGTCGAGGGCTCCGGCACGACAGAAGGTGCGCTGTACCTCCGGATGGACGAGTTCCCCGCCCGCCTCGTGATCGTGCCCGGTGAGAGCGACCGACTGCTGCAGTCCGGATGGGAAACCGCGAACGCCGCTGCGCTGCAGGACATCCGCAACCGCCTCGACGTCGAGGGCACCCCGTACAAGGAGGCTTCGGCCGCCGAACTGGCTGAGCGCCGCGTCGACGAGATGATCACGTTCGACGACCCGTCGGGCAACACGCTGGAGGTGTTTCACGGCGTCGCCCTCGAACACCGCCGCGTCGTCAGCCCCTACGGCCACAAGTTCGTCACCGAGGAACAGGGCCTCGGCCATGTGGTTCTCACCACCAAGGACGATGCCGAGTCACTGCACTTCTACCGTGACGTGCTCGGGTTCTATCTGCGTGATTCGATGCGGCTGCCGCCCCAGCTCGTCGGCAGGCCCGCCGACGGTGCGCCCGCATGGCTGCGGTTCTTCGGTGTGAACCCCCGTCACCACAGCCTGGCGTTCATGCCGGGCGAAACGCCCAGTGGCATCGTACATCTGATGGTCGAAGTGGGCGAGGCCGACGATGTCGGGTTGTGCCTGGATCGCGCGCTGCGCCGCAAGGTGCCGATGTCGGCGACGCTCGGCCGCCATGTCAACGACAAGATGTTGTCGTTCTACATGAAGACGCCAGGCGGATTCGACGTCGAATTCGGTTGTGAAGGGCTGCAAGTCGACGACCACAACTGGGTCGCGCGCGAAAGCACCGCCGTCAGCCTCTGGGGACACGACTTCAGCGTCGGCTTCAAGTAGGCGACTTGTCCACCGAGCCCTTGGACCCGCGCACCTTTCGAAACGTACTGGGCCAGTTCTGCACCGGCATCACGGTGATCACGACGATGTCCGACGGCGCACCGATCGGCTTCGCCTGCCAGTCGTTCGCGGCGCTGTCGCTCGACCCGCCGCTTGTGCTGTTCTGCCCGACCAAGGTCTCCCGCTCATGGAAGGCGATCGAGGCGTCGGGGAAATTCTGCGTCAACGTGCTGCACGAGAACCAGAAGGACGTCTCGGCCAAGTTCGGCTCCCGGGACCGGGACAAGTTCGCGGGCATCGACTGGAGTCATTCGAAGCTGGGTTCCCCGCTGATCAAGGGCACGCTGGCGCACATCGACTGCACGGTGCATTCGGTGCACGACGGCGGCGACCATCTCGTGGTGTTCGGTGCGGTGCATTCGCTGTCCGACGTGCCGCACAAGAAGCCGAGGCCACTGCTGTTCTACCGGGGCCAGTACACGGGCATCGAGCCCGACAAGAACACCCCGGCCCGCTGGCGCGACGATCTCGAGGCGTTCCTCACCGCCACCACCGACGACACCTGGCTCTAGGTGTTCCCGCCGAGGAAGTCGACGATCGCCGCGGCGACTTCGCGGTGCATGGTGTCGTTGAGGATGTCGTGGTGGCCGCCGGGAAACTCCTTCAGCTCTAGAGCCTCGATCTGCTCGGCGTATGCGGCCACGGCGCCGATCTGCGCGATGGGGTCGGCGACCCCGTGCACGGCCAGCGTGGGAACCGCCAACCGGGGCAGGTCTTGGCCGAAACGGTCCCACGCGGTGTCGAGCGCGCGCGCCAGCGGCGCGCCGTCGGCGTCGACGAAGGCCAATGGATCGTTCTCGAGCGAATCGAGGTAGAACGGGTCGAGGGACAGCCACCGCGGATCCAGGTCGAATGAGCTGTCCGCGTCGAGCATCTCCTGGATCGGCACCAGCGGAGCACCGGAGATCACCCCGGCGCGGTACCGATTCGGCTGATCGAGCAGCCGGGTCAGTGTCACCACCGCCCCGAACGAATGTCCCTGGGCGAACACGGGAAGCCCCGGCCGTTCGGCTTCGGCGAGTTCGGTCAGGGCGTCCCCCAGTTCGGAGCTGTCGGCCAACGAGCCGAAGTCACCACGCGGGCCCGGTGTCAGGCCATGGCCGAACTGGTCGACCGCCCACAGGTCGATGCCCGCGGCATTGAGCGCGAAGGCGTACCGATGGTAGACGCCGGTGTGTTCACCGAAGCCGTGCAGAAACACGACGCTGGCGCGCGGATCCTCGGCCGCCCAGTGGCGGTAGTACGCCCGACCTTTGGGGTGTTCGATGAACGGCATGGCGGCAAGTTTAGCTGTGATCCGCGGCACAGTAGCCGGGTAAGTGAGACCTAAGTTCCTCATCGGCAGGTGAAAACCCCCTCAACTTCTGCCACCTGTCGACCAATTACTGCCATCGGAATTAAACCCTTGACCTGGCTGTTTGAAGAGTCATACCGGCTAGAGAGAAACAACAGGCCGGAGGGACGGGGTCCGAATCGGACAGGTTCGCACCCCACACAGAAGAAAGAAGAAGGCATCACAATGAAGAAGCTCGGATTTGCCACAGTCATCGCCAGCGGTCTGACCGCAGCCGTGCTCGGATTGGCGGGCCCGGCCTCTGCGGACATCGGTCACCACGACTGGGTCAACGACATCCAGCAGACGGTGAACGTGCCTCAGGTGAACACCACCGTGCATCAGAGTCGCTGAGCGACGACACAGACCAAAAGGAGCACCCCCACAAGGGGTGCTCCTTTTCGTTGCGCGTAACGCGCGGCGGGGCCGACGGTTTTGGCTGTTGCAGGCAAGGGGTACTGGCTGAATACTCACCCATGTCTGTGCCCGGCGTCACATCCGAAGGAGCCACCAATGAGCGAGCCTGGGCTCGTACCGACCGGACTCAAGCGCGTGGTGGTCGCCTCGATGGCGGGCACCGTGGTCGAGTGGTACGAGTTCTTCCTCTACGGCACCGCGGCCACGCTGGTCTTCAACAAGGTCTTCTTCCCGGCGAGTGACAGCGCCTACGGCGCCATCTTCGCCGCATTCCTGACATACGCCGTCGGCTTCGTCGCCCGGCCGCTGGGCGGCGTGGTGTTCGGACACTTCGGCGACAAGTACGGACGAAAGAAGCTCCTGCAGTTCGCGATCCTGCTCGTCGGTGTCGTCACGTTCCTGATGGGCTGCCTGCCAACTTATGCCCAAATAGGCGTCTGGGCGCCGATCCTGCTTGTGGTCCTGCGCTTCCTGCAGGGATTCGCCGTCGGCGGCGAGTGGGGCGGCGCCGTGCTGCTGGTGGCCGAGCACAGCCCGAATGATCGCCGCGGCTTCTGGGCCAGCTGGCCGCAGGCGGCCGTGCCGGTCGGAAACATGCTCGCCACCGTGGTGCTGTGGGTGTTGACGGCGACGCTGTCGGAAGCCGACTTCCTGTCCTGGGGATGGCGCGTCGCGTTCTGGTTGTCCGCGGTCGTGGTGCTGATCGGCTACTACATCAGGACCAAGGTCAGCGACGCACCGATTTTCGTTGCGGCGCAACAGGAAGTCGAGCGTGTCAAGGCGGTCTCATACGGTGTTGTCGAGGTGCTCAAGCGCTACCCCCGCGGGGTGTTCACCGCGATGGGCCTGCGATTCGCCGAAAACATCATGTATTACCTGGTGGTCATCGTGTCGATCACCTACCTCAAAGTCCAGGTCGGCGTCGATACGAACGCGATCCTGCGGTACATGCTCGTCGCACACGCCGTGCATTTCGCGGTGATTCCGCTCGTCGGCAGCCTGGCCGACCGGATCGGCCGCCGACCGGTGTATATCGCGGGCACCGTGCTCGCCGCCACGTGGGGCTTCTTCGCGTTCCCGATGATGAACAGCGCGAACTATCTGCTCATCATCGCCGCCATCGTCATCGGGCTGTTGATCCACGCGCTGATGTACGCGCCGCAGCCGGCGATCATGGCGGAGATGTTCCCCACGCGGATGCGCTATTCCGGTGTATCCCTTGGATATCAGGTCACTTCGATCGTCGCGGGGTCGGCGGCGCCTGCGATCGCCGTCAAGCTGCTGGAGATCTACGACTCGTGGGTTCCGATCGCGATCTATCTGGCGATCGCAGCTGCGATCACCCTCGTGGCGGTGCTCTTCCTGCGCGAGACCAAGGGTCTCGACCTCGAGACCGTCGACGAGGCGGATCGAGACGAACTGGCCAGGACCGGGGCGGTATGACGGCGCTCGAGGGCCGTGCCGCGCTGGTCACCGGCGGTGCGAGCGGTATCGGTGCGGCGTGCGCGCGCGAGTTGGCCGCACGGGGAGCCACGGTCACCGTCGCCGACCTCGACGACGCAGGGGCGAAGGCCGTGGCAGACGAGATCGGCGGAAAGGCATGGGCGGTAGACCTGTCCGACGTCGGTCCGCTGGAGCAGTTGCGGCTGCAGACCGACATCCTCGTCAACAATGCGGGCGTTCAGCACGTGAGCCCGATCCCGGAGTTCCCGCCCGATCGATTTCGGTTCATCCAGGTGCTCATGGTCGAGGCGCCGTTCCTGTTGATCCGGGCGGCGCTGCCGCACATGTACGAGCGCGGATTCGGGCGCATCGTCAACATCTCGTCGGTGCACGGCATCAGGGCATCGGAGTACAAGGTCGCCTACGTCACCGCCAAGCATGCACTGGAGGGACTGTCGAAGGTCACCGCGCTCGAGGGTGGTCCGCGCGGCGTTACGAGCAACTGCGTCAATCCCGGCTACGTGCGCACGCCGTTGGTGACCAAGCAGATCGCCGATCAGGCCCGTACGCACGGCATCTCCGAGGATGAGGTCATCGAGCAGGTGTTGCTGAAGGAGAGCGCCGTCAAGCGGCTGCTCGAACCCGAAGAGGTTGCGTCTCTCGTCGCGTGGCTCGTCTCGGAGAGCGCGGGGATGGTCACTGGCGCCTCCTACTCCATAGACGGCGGCTGGAGCGCCAGGTAGCGCCGTCGGACCCGACGAGCTAGCCGAGCCACCCACCGATGCGGCGCAGCGCCTCCTCGATGTCGGCGGTCGGGCCCGCGAACGACAAGCGCACGTAGGAGGCGCCGCGTCGGGTGTCGAAGTCGATCCCAGGTGCGATCGCAACGCCGGTGTCGGCCAACAGCTTCGAGCAGAACGACAGCGAGTCACCGGTCAGATGTGACACATCGGCGTACACATAGAACGCGCCGTCGGTCGGTGCGAGACGGTCGATTCCGATCTTGGGCAGTCCGTCGAGCAGCAGCGCGCGGTTGGCGGCGTAGTGGTGCAGCAGGGCATCCGACTCGGCGATCGACTCCGGGGTGAATGCCGCGACGGCGGCCGTCTGCGACAGCACCGGCGGACAGATCGTGAAGTTTCCGGTGAGGCAGTCGACCGCGCGGGCAAGCTCACGCGGCACCAGCAGCCATCCGAGCCGCCAACCGGTCATCGCGAAGTACTTCGAAAAGCTGTTCACCACGACGGCTTCCCGCGATGTCTCCCATGCGCAACTGGTCTCCGGAGCGCCCTCGTATACCAGGCCGTGGTACACCTCATCGCTCACCAGGCGCACCCCCGAGGCCGCGCACCACGTTGCGATCGCCGCCAGTTCGTCGGGCGGGATCACGGTGCCCGTCGGGTTGGCCGGGCTGGCCACGACGACCCCCCGCACGGGTGGATCGAGGTCGGCGAGCATCTGCACTGTGGGCTGGAACCTCGTTTCGGGTCCGCAGGGCAATTCGACGACCTCGCAACCGAGCGCCGAAAGGATGTTGCGGTAACACGGGTAGCCGGGGCTCGCGATCGCCACCCGGTCGCCTGCGTCGAAGCAGGCGAGGAACGCCAGGAGGAACCCGCCCGACGAACCGGTGGTCACCACGACGTCAGCCGGGTCGACGGCGAGCCCGTGCCGAGACCGGTAGGCGTCGGCGATCGCGGACCGAAGCTCGGGGATGCCGAGTGCGACGGTGTAGCCGAGGACGCTGCTCTCGAGCGCTTCGACGGCCTTGGCCCGCACCGCCACCGGCGCCCCCGCGCTGGGCTGGCCTGCCGACAAATTGACCAGGTCGCCGTGCGTGCGCTGGCGTTCCGCGGCCGCCAGCCACACGTCCATCACGTAGAACGGCGGAATGCCTGCGCGCAGCGAGACGCTCATCAGCCCAACGTTAGAGCACTTCGGATTCGAGCCGCCGCAGATGCTCGCGCGGCGGTCCCAGCAGCTGAGCGCTTCCGTGCGCGCGTTTGAAATACAGCTGGATGTCGTGCTCCCAGGTGATCGCGATGCCGCCATGGATCTGGATGGCCTCGGCGGCGACCTTCGAGAAGGCCTCGCTGGCAGAGAACCGCGCCAACGCCGCCGACGTGGTGGACGGGTCGGTAACAGCATCGTCGACGACCGCGCGCGCGGACTGCACGGCGACGTGCAGGTCGGCCATCCGGTGCTTGAGCGCCTGGAAGCTGCCGATCGGGCGGCCGAACTGCACGCGGTCCTTGGCATATTCGACGGTGAGGTCAAGACATTTCGATGCGGCCCCGATCTGTTCGGCCGCCAGCAGGATCGCCGCGGTCTCGGCGAGGCCGGGGTCGGCGCCGATGTCCACCGCGGCTGTCGGCTCGAGCCGCGCCAACCGGCGGGTCGGATCCATGGTCTGTGCCGGGGTTGCGGTGAACGCCGACCAACGGGCCATCCGCTCGCCGTCGGCGGCGACGACGACATCCGCGATCCCGCCGTTGACCACGTATCCGGGGTCGAGCACAACGGCCCCGACCGCCGCGCCCTCGGCCAGCTTCTCGAGGGCGTCGGCGTCGGGGTCGTCGGCGGCGAGCAACGCGATCTCAGCGAGCGTGGTGCCGAGTAGCGGCGTCGGGACGAGGGCCTTGCCCAACTCCTCGACGACGACCGCGGCATCGGCGAGTTCGCCCCCAGCACCGCCCAGTTCCTCCGGCACCACGAGAGCGGCGGCGCCGACCTGTTCGCACCGCAGCCGCCACAGCGACTCGTCGTAACCGCGGGGGGACTCCATCGCCTGGCGCACCGCCGCGGGCGATGCGTGCTTGTCGACAAGCGCCGCAACGGTTTCGCGGAGCAGCTCCCGCTCTTCGGTCATCTACAGGGCCTCCAATACCCGGCGGCGGTGCCATGTCGGGTCGCCCCATGCAGACCGTAAGGCCTGCACGCGCAGCAGGAGCAGCGAAAGGTCGTGCTCCTGCGTGAAACCGATGGCACCATGGGTCTGCAGCGAGGACCGCGCCGAGAGCAGTGCGGCGTCGGCGGCGGCGACCAGCGCGGCGCTGATGTCGCGCGCGGTGTCCGGCGAACAGTCCGCCAGCGAAAGGGCGGCGCCGTAGACCAGCGGCCTGGCCATCTCGACCGCGATGTGCACGTCGGCAAGCTTGTGTTTGATCGCCTGGTAGGAACCGATCGTGCGGCCGAACTGACTGCGCTGCTTCGCGTACTCGACAGAGCCGTCCAACATGGCTTGCCCCAGTCCGATCAACTGTGCGGCGTTGGCGAGTACGCCGAACTCGAAAGCGGTTGCGGTGTCGGCCTTCTGCGCATCATCGGCAGCCGTCACGTCGAACAACCTTCTTGCGGGGTCGATGGATTCGCTCCGCTCTCCCGCGCCGCCCTCGCGCACCACACCGTCCTCGGCGACCAGGATGAGGCCCGCGGAATCGGCGTCGACCGCGCGGGGAACGCGGGGCGGAAACGCCACCGTGACGATCAGGTCGCCGGACGCGAGCGCACCGCTGCGATCGTCGGCGGCGAGCAGAACCGGCGCCACCGCAACGGATTCGGTGACCGGGCCGGGAACACCCCAGTACCCGAGCCGTTCCGCCGCGACGACGAGGTCGACGGGATGGGCTCCGATTCCGTCGTAGGCCTCGGGCACCAACAGCGCCGTGACACCCAGGTCGCTGAGCGTCGACCAGATCTTGCGGCCCGGTCCGGTCTCACCGTCGGCCCACGCCCGCACCGCCGCAGGCACGCCCGCGGAAGCGAGAGCGGCGTCGATGCTGGCCGCGAAGTCGCGCTGCTGCTCGTCGATCTCGAAGTTCACTTGGTCGCCTTGGGTTCGCGGGGCAGACCGAGAAGTCGCTCTGCGATGATGTTTCTCTGAATCTCGTTGGTGCCCGCGTAGATCGGGCCGCCGAGGGCGAACAGCAGGCCCCCGGTCCACGAGTAATTGTCCTCCTCGCGTCCGGGAGAGTCGACGAGCTCACCGTCGGCGCCCCGCATGTCAAGCGCGGTCTGGTGCAACGACACGTCGAGGTCGGACCAGAACACCTTGGTGATCGACGACTCGGCGCCCAGCTCACCACCTCGCGCGAGCCGGGTGACGGTGCCGAACGTGTGCAGCCGATAGGCCTGCGCCTTGATCCACGCGTCGGCGACCCGCTCGGTGAACACCGGATCGGGATCGGATTTCCACAGCGCGACAAGACGCTCGGCAGGGGCGAGGAACCTCGCCGGGCTGCGCAGGGACATGCCGCGCTCATTGCTCGACGTGCTCATCGCCGCACGCCAACCGTCGTGCACCCCGCCGATCACATCATGGTCGGGAACGAACACGTCGTCGAGGAAGATCTCGCCGAAGCCGGTGTCGCCGCCGAGTTGTGCGATCGGGCGCACCGTGACGCCCTCGGCGGCCAGGTCGAACATGACGTAGGTGAGTCCCTTGTGCCGCTCGGCTTCGGGATCGGACCGGAAGAGGCCGAACGCCCTGTCGCCGAACGGCGCCCGCGAGCTCCAGATCTTCTGCCCGTTGAGCTTCCAGCCGCCGTCGGTCCTGGTCGCCGTCGAGCGCAGGGAAGCCAGGTCGCTGCCGGACTCCGGCTCCGACCATGCCTGCGCCCAGATCTCCTCCCCGCTGGCCATCTTCGGAAGCACCCGGTCCAGTTGTTCCTCGGTGCCGTGGGCGAACAGCGTCGGTGCGAGCATCGAGGTTCCGTTGGCGCTGGCCCGCCCCGGCGCACCCGCGCGGAAGTACTCCTCCTCGAACACCACCCACTGCAGCAGGGTGGCGTCGCGACCGCCGTAGCGTTTCGGCCACGCGATCACCGACAGGCCCGCATCGAAGAGCACCTTGTCCCACCGCCGGTGCTGCTCGAATCCCTCGGCGGTGTCATAGGACTTGGTCGGGAAGTGCGCCTTGTTGGCGGCGAGGAACTCGCGCACCTCGGCCCGGAACTCCTCTGTCTCACTGTCGACGGCGAGGTCCATCAGTTCCTCTCTCGCAATAGTGGTTTGACGACCTTGCCGCCGGGGTTGCGCGGCAGGACGTCGAGGAATTCCACCGAATGCGGTGTCTTGAATTTGGCCAGATGCTCGCGGGCGAACGCGATCACGCTCTGCTCGTCGAGTGTCGCACCGGGTTTGACCACGACGAACGCCTTGCCGACCTCACCGAGCCGGGCGTCGGGCACTCCTATCACGGCAGACTCCGCGACGCCGTCGAGGCGGGCGAGCACCTGCTCGACCTCGGCCGGATAGACGTTGAAGCCCCCGCTGATGTACATGTCCTTGAGCCGGTCGGTGATCGTCAGGTTGCCTGCGGCGTCGACGCGACCGATGTCCCCGGTGTGCAGCCAGCCCTGCGAATCGATCGCGGCCGCTGTGGCTTCGGGGTCGTCGAGATAGCCGAGCATCACGTTGGGGCCGCGCAGCAGCACCTCGCCGGTGCCGTCGTCGCCGGGGCTGTCGATGCGTAGCTCGAAGTCGGCGATCGGCCGTCCGCACGTTGTCGCGACGGTGACCGCATCGTCGTCGGCGCGGCACATGGTGCCGAAGCCGCTGGCCTCCGTCAGCCCGTATGCGGTGAGCACGATGTCGATGTCGAGCTCCGACTGCATCCGCTCGATCAACACGACCGGAATCGTCGCGGCACCGGTGACGGCGAACCGAAGCGAGGTCAGGTCGTAGTCGCCGCGTTTGGGATGGTCGAGCAGCACCTGGTAGATGGTCGGCGGGCCGGGCAGCACCGTGATGCGGTGGTCCTGAACCGCTTGCATGGCCCGTTCGGCATCGAACGTCAGCTGCGGGATCAGCGTCGCGCCGGTCTGCAGACAGGCCAGGATCCCCGCCTTGTAACCGAAATTGTGGAAGAACGGATTGATGCACAGGTAGCGGTCGGCACTGGTCAGTTGACCGCACGCGGCCCAAGCGGCGGGCGCGTCGAGTGATTGCCGGTGCAGGCACAGCGCACCCTTGCTGCGACCTGTGGTGCCCGAGGTGAACAGGATGTCGGAGACATCGTCGGGCCTGACGGCCGCCGACCGCGCGTCGACCGCGGCGAAATCCGTGCCCCGCGCGACGAACTCGTCCCAGGTGCCGTCGTCGGTGTCGATGGGCACGCGCACGACGTGGCGCAGGTCGGGCAGGACGGTGCGGTCGAGTTCTGCGGTCTTGTCGGCGCCGAGGAACTCGCCGGCCCCGATCAGCAGCGGCGCACCCGTTCGGGCCAGGATGTCGGCCGCCTCGCTCGCGGTGTAGCGGGTGTTCAACGGGACGACGACGCCGCCTGCGCAGTGAGTGGCCAGGCACGCGACGACCCAGTGCCACGTGTTCGGGGACCAGATCGCGACACGGTCTCCGGCCTGCACGCCCAGGTCGATCATGGCCGCGGCGGCCTTGCGGACCTCGGCGCGAAGCTCGGCGAAGGTGACTCGCCGACCCTCTGTGACCAGGGCGTCGTGGTCGGCGAATCTGTCGGCAATCCGGTCCAGGACCTGCGGGATGGTCCTGAGCTCCTCCGCCATTGACGCTCCTCTAACAAAGCAAGTGCTTGGTAGGTTAGCCTACAGGGGTGATAGAGGTCGAGGAGTTCCGGGCTGAGGTCCGCGACTGGTTGGCCGACAACCTCGTCGGGGAATTCGCCGCGATCAAGGGCCTCGGCGGCCCGGGCAACGACAACGTGGCGTTCGAGGAACGGCTGGCATGGAACAAGCATCTGGCGGCCGCCGGCTACACCTGCCTTGGCTGGCCGGAGGAGCACGGCGGTCGCGGCCTTTCGGTCGCTCACCGCGTCGCGTTCTACGAGGAGTACGCGATCGCGAACGCCCCCGCGAAGGTCAACCACTTCGGCGAGGAACTGCTCGGGCCGACGCTGATCGCCTACGGCACGCCCGAACAACAGAAGCGCTTCCTGCCGAAGATCCTCGACGTCACCGAGTTGTGGTGCCAGGGCTATTCGGAGCCGGGAGCGGGCAGCGATCTCGCCAACGTCTCGACAACCGCGGAACTCGACGGGGATGCGTGGGTGATCAACGGGCAGAAGGTGTGGACGTCGCTGGCCCACTGGGCGCAGTGGTGCTTTGTCGTAGCCCGCACCGAGAAGGGCTCCAAACGTCACGCGGGGTTGTCCTTTCTGCTTGTGCCGCTTGACCAGCCGGGGACCGAAGTCCGTCCGATCGTGCAGTTGACCGGCGACTCGGAGTTCAACGAGGTCTTCTTCGACGACGCCCGCACCGAGGCCGATCTGATCGTCGGTGAGCCCGGAGACGGCTGGCGGGTGGCGATGGGGCTCTTGACGTTCGAGCGCGGGGTGTCGACGCTCGGCCAGCAGATCGAGTACGCCAGGGAGCTTTCCGCGGTCGCCGACCTCGCGAAGAGCAACGGCGCCGCCGACGATCCGCTGATCCGCGAGCGACTGACCCGCTCGTGGGTCGGCCTGCGCACGATGCGGTCGTACGCGTTGGCCACGATGGACGTGGAGCAGCGAGGGGGCCAGGCCGCCGGAAAAGACTCGGTCTCGAAGCTGTTGTGGGCCAACTGGCATCGCGAGCTCGGCGACATCGCCATGGAGGTCGCCGGGTATGACGGTCTGACGTTGACCGACGGCGACTTCGACGAATTCCAGCGGCTGTATCTCTTCTCGCGCGCCGACACCATCTACGGCGGGTCGAACGAGATCCAGCGCAACATCATCGCCGAGCGGGTGCTCGGCCTACCACGTGAGGTAAAAGGTTGAGCCTGTCGCGCGCGCGAGGAGCACAATGAGGCTGTCAGAGGCACCGAAAGAAATCGACGGACACGGACTCCTGACCGGCAAAGTCGTCGTCGTCACCGCCGCGGCGGGTACCGGGATCGGTTCGGCGGTGGCCCGGCGTGCCCTCGCCGAGGGGGCCGACGTCGTGGTGTCCGACCATCACGAGCGCCGCCTGGGAGAAACGAGAGACCAGCTGGCGGGACTCGGGCTCGGCCGGGTGGAGAGCGTGGTCTGCGACGTCACCTCGACCGCTCAGGTCGACGCGCTGATCTCGTCGACGACGGCCCGGATGGGCAGGCTCGACGTGCTCGTGAACAACGCGGGCCTTGGCGGCCAGACCCCGGTCGTGGACATGACCGACGACGAGTGGGACCGCGTCCTCGACGTCACGCTGACGTCGGTGATGCGGGCGACCCGTGCGGCGCTTCGCTACTTCCGGGAGGCCGACCACGGCGGTGTGATCGTCAACAATGCCAGCGTGCTCGGTTGGCGCGCACAGCATTCGCAATCCCATTACGCCGCGGCGAAGGCCGGTGTGATGGCGCTGACCCGCTGCAGCGCGATCGAGGCCGTCGATCACGGCGTGCGGATCAACGCGGTGTCGCCGAGCATCGCGCGCCATAAGTTCCTGGAGAAGACCAGTTCATCCGACCTCCTCGACCGGTTGTCGGAGGGCGAGGCGTTCGGCCGCGCCGCCGAACCGTGGGAGGTCGCGGCCACGATCGCGTTCCTCGCCAGCGACTACTCCAGTTACCTGACCGGAGAGGTCATCTCGGTATCGAGCCAGCGCGCCTAGAGGCCCAGCAGTTTCGCCGGGTTGGTCTCGAGGATCGCGGTGCGCTCGGCCTCGCTCACGCTGCCCATCTTCTCCAGCCAGCCGACCGGATCCTCCTGCGCCATCGGCGCCGGATAGTCGGTGCCGAGCACCACCCGGTCGATGCCGACGGCGTCGATCAGGAACCGAAGGGTGCTCTCGGTGTAGGTGCACGAGTCGTAGTAGAACCGGTCGAGGTACTCGCTCGGCGGCCTGGGCAGTTTCGCGTCGGCGAACTCCGGCACCTCGGGATCGGCTGCGCGCCAGGTCTTGTCCATCCGGGCTACGCCGAACGGGGCGTACCCGCCCGCGTGCCCGAGGCAGATCTTCAGGTCGGGGTAGCGGTCCATGATGCCGCCGAACACCAGCGTGCCGAAGGTGACGGCGCGGTCGACGAGGTTGCCGATGCTGTTGGGTAGCGCGTAGCGGGTGGTGCGCGCCTTGACCAGGGTCGGCCCGCATTGGTGGAAGAACACCACCGCGCCGAGGGATTCCACCGCCTCCCAGAACGGGTAGAACCTCGGTTCGTCGAAGGTGACGCCGTTGACGTGGTCGTTGATCGTGACGCCGCGGTAGCCCAGGCGCGACATCGCGAACTCCATCTCTGCGACCGCGCGCCCGATGTCCTGCATCGGCACCGTCGCAAGTCCGGTGAACCGGTCGGGGTGGTCGGCGATCATCTGACCGATCTCCTCGTTGCAGGCGCGCGCGATCTCCTGGGTCAGTCCCGGATCGAGTTCGTACCGGTAGAAGTCGTTGTTGACGGTGAGGCAGTGCATGTCGATGCCCGCCGCGTCCATCTTCGCGATCCGGTCGGTCGCCGAGATCGAGAACTCCGGGATCTCGAGTTCGCCGATCGCGTTGGTCAACGTGTGCCATGTGCCGCCGTCGAGCACCGCTTCACGGAAGCTGGGGGGCGTGACGTGGTTGTGAACGTCGATGACGGCCATGACTATTCGGCCTCTCTGCTAGTGGGGTTCCCGAGCAGCATCGCGGCGGTGCCGCGCAGGATGGACTCGACTTCCTCTGCCGTCAGCACCCCCATCGACGTCAACCGGGCGACGGGTTCGAGGACACGCATCGGAGCGGGCCAGTCGGTGCCGAGCACGACGCGGTCCGCGCCGACCACGTCGACGAGGTAGCGCAGTGTGCGCGGCTCATATGTCACCGCGTCGTAGGTGAATCGGCGGGCATACGTGCTCGGCGGCCCGGTGGTCGCTCCCCGCATGGACGGGAAGGCGCGCCAACCCTGATCCATGCGGTCGAGCGCGAAAGCCGTGTATCCGCCCCCATGCCCGAGGCACACCTTGAGATCCGGATAGCGGTCCATCACACCGCCGTACACCAGCGCACCGAAGGTGATCGTGCGGTCGACGAGGTTGCCGATCGAGTTGAAGAAGAAGAACTTGTCGATGCGCGCCTCCACCGACGTCGGCGCGTACTGGTGGACGAAGATCAGCGCACCGAGTTCGGCGGCCGCCGCCCAGAACGCGTCGAACCGCGGGTCGTCGTACGTGACGCCGTTGACATGGTCGTCGATCATCACCCCCCGAAGTCCGAGTTCGCCGACGGCTCTTGTCAACTCGGCGACAGCGCGGTCGGTGTCCTGCATCGGCACGGTCGCCAGCCCCGCAATACGTGAGGGCCGGGCCCGAACCATCTCGGCCACTTCGTCGTTCACGGCGGCGGCGATCGTGGCGGTGACAGCTGGGTCCTGGTGGTACTGGTAGAACACGTCGGTCGGCGAGGTCAGTTGCACATCGATGCCGTCGGCGTCCATCGCTTCGATGCGCTGGTCGATGTCCCACAGGTTCATCGGGTTGTGCAACTCGCCGTCGTCGGAGTTCATCCCGTGCCATTCGCCGCCGCCGAGGACCACATCGGAGAAGCAGCGCGGTGTCACATGGGCATGGACGTCGATGATCGAGTTGATGCTTCCTCCCGATGTGCTCACAGACCGTGCATCTTGTGGGTGAGCCTGGCCGTCCACTCGTACTGGGTCACCGCGCCGAGTTGCTTCATCGCCTGCGCGAACTGCTCACCGGCGAGCAATTTCTCGACGTCGCTGCGATCAGCGCACCTGATGTCGACGATGCCGTCGAAGTCGGTCTTCAGTGTGCCGATGTTCTTGCCGATGGCGACCTGGGCCACCTCGGGTAGTTCGTCGAGCGCTCTGACGGCCGCGAGCGCGGACTCGCGTTCGGATTCCCCGGACTCGTCGGTCCAGACGAACATGGCGGCGTGCTTGTACTGATTCTTCGAGATCAGCGGCGCACCGTCGTACCACCAGTCGACACGAGCGGTCTCCTCGCCGCGACAGATGGAAGCGTTGTAGACGGCGACCTCGTGGTGCACGTCGTCGTCGTTGTAGTCGTCCATCCCCGCCTGGTCATCGAAGTCGAGGTGCAGCGCGATGTCGTAGCTGACGGGCGGACCGAGTCTTCTGCTGCGCCAACGGGGTTCTCGCTCCCACGGTTTGACGTCACGCAGCGGCGCCGATCCGCCGAACTCGTCGAGGCCGAAGTCCAGTGCACGGACGCTCGGGCAGGCAAACCGCATGTATGCCAACCCCTTCATCATTTGGACCGCCTGCTCCAGCGTGGTCTCTTGACGGAACATGAAAAAGGCTGAGTGGCGCAGCATTTAGTGGTTGACTCCTTCGGTCTCGGCGGCCTCATTTTTTTCGGCGCGCATCTGTTCGAACAGCGCAAGGACATCGGCCTGCTGGGTGACCACATCTCGGTCTGTCAGCAAGCGCGGGCGGGGAAGGTTGATCGGTATGTCGGCGTACAGGGTTCCGCCCTTGTTCATCATCAGAATCCGGTCCGACAGTTGGACGGCCTCGTTGACGTCGTGGGTCACGAACAGCACCGTCGCCCCGGACGCCTGCCACAGCTGCTGCAGTTCGGTGCGCAGACTCCTGGCGGTGATCGCGTCGAGATGGCTGAACGGTTCATCCATCAGAAGAAGGTCCGGTTGGATCGACAGCGCGCGGGCGATGCCGATCCGCTGCCGCATGCCGCCCGACAGTTGCGCCGGGTACTTGTCAGCAGCATGGGCGAGGTCGACCATTTCGAGGAACCGCATGCAGCGTTCCCGCCGGGTCTTACGGTCGCCGTCGTCGTGCACGTAGATCATGTTGTCCAGCACGGTCCGCCACGGCAGCAACCGCGGGTCCTGAAACACGTATCCGATCCTGGCGTTCTTGCCTTCCGCGGTCACCGTGACAGAACCCGACGTCGGCTTCTCCACGCCGGAGACCAGATTGAGGAACGTACTCTTGCCGCAGCCCGATGGGCCGACGAGGCAGATGAAGGTGTGGCCAGACGCCTCGAAGCCGAAGTCGTCGAGGGCGTGGGTGGCGCTCTGACCGGGACCAGTCGCCTCGTAGACCTTGTTGACGTGATCGGCTACCAGTGTCGCCATGTAGTCACCATCTTTCGGTTCCTTCCTGCCAGCGCCGTGACCGGCGGGCGAGGCGTTCGAGAATGAGTCGGTCGACGGCGAGGATGACGACGATCTCGATCAGACCCCAACCCATCAGCCCGTTGAAATTGCCTGCGTCATACCAGAATGCGGCGCGGTAGCCGGCACCCCAGTTGCTCGCGAAGAACTCGACGAGCGACAGCGCGCCCCACCCCGCGAGCACCGCATAGCGGAACCCCGCGAAGATGTAGGGCGACATCGCAGGCAGCACCATCCAGCCGAAGAACCGCCCGGTCGGCACGCGGTAGGCCGATGACATCTCGATCAGAGGTTTCGGAAGCGACTTGGCGCCCTCGTACGTTGACGCCACGAGCATCGGGGTGGCGGCGAGCACGGGGACCACGATCGGCCCGACCTCCGAGAAGCCCCACCACATCGCGGCGAGAAGGGCCCAGATGAATGCGGGCAAGGCAAGCATGATCGTGACGATGTCGCGGAAGTACGCGCCAACCCGCCACCAGCGACCCATCGCCCAGCCGATCGCGATGCCCAGTACGAGCACGATCGACAGCGCGATCGCGGCGCGGCGAAGGGTCCAGGTGAGGTGTACCCAGAGTTCGCCGCGCATGGCCTCGTCGACGAGGAACTCGACGGTGCCGATCGGGGTGGGGATCCGGGTGGACAGCACGCCGATGAACTGCCAGAGCACGAGCATCAGCAACCGTGCGGTGTAGCGGGCGGCCCGATCGGATGTCAGCCAGGCCGCCCAGTTGCGCGATGTGGCGGTCGCGGTGGTCGCGGTGGTCATTTCGACACCACGGTTTCGACGGCCGGTGTGCTCACCGGCGCACCTGGCGCGGCGGCCT
>JAEZKH010000402.1 GCA_023415515.1 Actinomycetes bacterium | reverse complement strand
CCAGCGCCCCGACGAGCGCGAGCGCTGCGGCGATCGCGCAGCCGCCCGCCAGCCATGCGGCGTTGCCGTCGCCGATGCGGGCCGCCACCAGAGCGATCAACAGCGGCATGGTAGGCGCGGCGATGCGGGCGGCGTGCAGCCAGATCCAGTCCTTGCCGAGCTGTACGGGCAGCGACGCCGCCGCGATGGCGAGCATGAACGCGATCAGCAGCATCGTGATGCCGTCAGTGACGATCGGCGCGAGCACGATCAGCGGAACCAGAACCAGTAGGCCGAGATGCTGGCTGTCCCAGCGGCGCGCGAGGACGAGTCCGCCGCCCCCGACGATCGCGGCAACGACGAGCCCGACCGGCGCAGCGATCCAGTCGTAGATCGTCGCGACGGCGATGACGTCCATATATGCCGCCGCGATACCGGTGGCCGCCAACGCGATCGCGCCGACCCGCCCGCCCGCGCGGGAACTGAGCCGGATCGCGGCCGCGACGAGCGCGCCCGCCAGCAACGCCCCTGCGCAGACACGGATCTCGGGACGCAGGATGCCTGCCTGGGCGGCAAGTACCAGCAGCAGGACGACGCCGATGAGGGTGACCGCGACACCGGCGACCGCGAGCACCTTGCCGATCCAGCTGGCGTCGCGGGGAGCCCGTGGTGGTTTCGGCGGCGGCGGAGCGGGTGCCGGCATGGGTGCCGCAGGGGGTGGCGGCGGGGACGGTGGCGGGACGACCGGCGGTGCGGTCGGCCACACCGGGGGCGGCAGATATTGCGGCGGCATCGATGGAGGCTGCGCGAGTAGCCGATTCAGTTCGTTCAAGTCTGCCGAGACGTTGGCGAATTGCACGGACAGTGCGGCGAAGTTGGCTGACAGCCGGGACACGACGGCATGCTGGGGTGCGGTCATGCCGTCATGATCGCAACGGGCCTGCGCCTCTGAGATGAGTAGGACTACCCGAATCCACCCGCCCGGCTACTCGTCGAGACCGTGTTCGATCGCGTAGCGCGCCAACTCGACGCGGTTGGCGACCTGCAGCTTGCGGAACGTCGCTTGAACGTGGTTCTCCACCGTGCGGTGGCTCAGCGACAGCCGGGCGGCGATCTGCTTGGCCGTGAGGCCCTTGGCGACGTAGCGGAGTATCTCGGTTTCCCGTTCGGTCAGGCTGGGCGTGGAACTCGACTTCGGTCCCTGCGCGATTCGTCGATACTCGCCCAGCACCAACCCGGCCAGGCTGGGTGTGAAGACTGCCCGCCCGTCTGCGGTGGCCCGAACCGCCTGGCCGAGTTCGGCTTTCGAAGCGCTCTTCACCAGATAGCCGGTGGCGCCCGCCTTCACGGCCTCCAGCACGTCGTCGCGTTCGTCGGACGCCGACAGCACGAGGATCTTCGACTTCGGAGACACCGTCAGCACCTCGGCAGTGGCCTGCGCCCCGTCGCCGTCGGGCAGCCGCATGTCCATCACGACGACGTCGGGCAGGACGACCGCCGCCCGCCGACGCGCCGATGCGACACCGTCCGCGGTCGCCACCACCTTGAACCCGTCGTCGGCGAGGTCGCGGGCAACAGCGTCGCGCCAGATCGGATGGTCGTCGACCACCATCACCGTCGGGGTATCGTCAGTTCCCATTCCGTCCCACATCCCGGCCCGGTATTCAGCTTCGCGCTGCCACCCAGCCAATTCATCCTTCCCACAATTGATTTCGCTACGCCCATGCGGCCCTCGGCGGCTGCTTCCGCCAGCCGACCGTCCGCGATCCCGACCCCGTCGTCGCGGATGGTCACGATGACCGAGTCGCCGAGGTCCTCGAGCAGAACATAGGCCCGTGCGTCTGGTCCGGCGTGGGAGGCGGCATTGTCGAGCACGTTCACCGCCGCGGCGGACAGTTCCTCTGCGACACTCGCGTCGAGCAGCACCGGGTCCGCGGGCACGCTCACCGAGACCCGGTCCGTTGCCCGTTGCCGAAGCAGCGCGCCGATGTCGGTCATCTCACCGTGCCGCGGTTCGACCTCCGTGGAACTGACCAGCCGTCGCAACGCGCGCTCCTGCTCACCGGCCAGCTCAGCGAGTTCTGCAGTCGGACCGCCGATCTCGCGGCCACGCCGGGACACCAACGCGAGCACCTGGATGGCGCCGTCGTGCACCTGCCTGGACAGCCGCTCGCGCTCCTCGGTCCTGGCCGACAGCCGGGCGGCGCGCTCGAGGTCGGCGTGGGCGCGGCGGGCGGTCTGGGCCGCCATGCCGACCCCCAGTCCGACGGCGAGTTCGATCACGACCGTCGCGTTGCGCCCCAGGTCGTAGTTCACCACGCCTTTGGCAAGCGTGCTCGCCGCGACGATGACCACCCCGACGAGCATCCCGTAGATCGGCCCGAGCAGGATGGCCGCCGATATCGTCGCGTTGGTCGCCCACAGCGTGGTCGGCCAGGACTGGTTGTTCAGCGCCCACTGATCGGATGCGACGAACTCGGTGGACAGCATCAACGCGACGACGATGCCGAGTTCGGCCAGCACCCAGCCGATGTTGCGGCCGAACCCCGTCAGATAGGCGAAGGCGCACACCGCACTCCACGCGATCAGCACCCCGAAGAGCAGCCACCCGATCGCCGGGTGGTCGAGATCGCCGTTGACCGCGATCTGAAACCCGAGCGCATACAAACAGCTGAGCAACCGGAACACCTGCGCCGCCCGCCACAGCGGGGTGACCGGATCCGGTGCGCTCGCCGGAGAGGCCACTAGAGCACCTTGGACAGAAACGCCTTCGTGCGTTCGTGCTGCGGGTTGCTGAGCACATCGCGGGGTGGTCCACTCTCCACCACCACGCCGCCGTCCATGAACACCAGTTGATCGGCGACTTCGCGGGCGAACCCCATTTCATGGGTGACCACCACCATCGTCATGCCTTCTTCGGCAAGCTTTTTCATCACCGCGAGGACCTCGCCGACCAGCTCAGGGTCCAGGGCCGACGTGGGTTCGTCGAACAGCATGAGTTTCGGGTTCATCGCCAGCGCGCGGGCGATCGCGACCCGCTGCTGCTGGCCGCCGGACAGTTGCGCCGGGTACGCCTCGGCCTTGTCCGACAGCCCGACCTGATTCAGCAGGTCATTGGCCCTCGCGACGGCCGCATCCTTCTTGACGCCCTTGACCCTCATCGGCGCCTCGATGATGTTGCCGAGCACCGTGCGGTGTGGGAACAGGTTGAAATGCTGAAACACCATCCCGATGTCGCGGCGCTGTTTCGCCGCGTCGCGCGGTGAGATCTCGTGCAGTTTCGAACCGCTCTGGCGGTAACCGATCAGGTCGCCGTCCACGTAGAGACGTCCCGCGTTGACATCCTCCAAGTGGTTGATGCATCGAAGAAAGGTGGACTTTCCCGAGCCTGACGGCCCGACCATGCACAGCACCTCGCCCTTGTCGACCTCGAGCGTGATGCCCTTGAGGACCTGCAGGGCGCCGAAGTTCTTGCAGACCCCTTCGGCCTTCACCATGGGTGTCATCTGGTCACATCCCCGGATTCTGAATCTGAGCCTTGGCCAGCGCCTCGAGTTGCCTGCCGGTCAGCTTTCGCGACGCCCCGCGCGAGTAGTACCGCTCCAGGTAATACTGGCCGACCATCAGGATGCTGGTGACGACCAGATACCAGAACGCGGCGACCAACAGCAGTGGCACCGGCTCGAATTCGCGGGCGGCGATCTCGCGGGAGGCGATTCCGTAGAGGTCGAGCGTGAATGGCACGGCGGTCACCAGCGATGTGGTCTTCAACATGCTGATGACTTCGTTCCCGGTGGGCGGGATGATCACCCGCATCGCCTGTGGAAGCACGGTGCGGCGCATCGCCATCCCCCACGACATGCCGAGCGCGGTCGATGCCTCCATCTGGCCTTCCGGCACGGAACTGATTCCGGCGCGGATGATTTCGGCCATGTAGGCGGCTTCGTTGAGCGCCAGGCCGAGGATCGCCAGCAGGAACGGGATGGACAGAGCCTGCAGGTTCAGTTCGAAGAACGTCGGGCCGAACGGAACGCCAAGTCGGATGTTCTGGTAGATCGTCGGGATGAGTCCCCAGAACACCAACTGCACATAGATCGGGGTGCCGCGGAAGATCCACAGGTACACCCAGGCCACCCAGCGCAGCACCGGATTCGGCGAGAGCCGCATCACCGCGATGACCACGCCCAGGGCGATCGCGATGACCATCGAATAGACGGTCAGCTGAAGTGTGTTCAACAAGCCGACCCGCAGGACCCGCTCGTTGAACAGATACTCGAAGTAGATGGACCATCGGTAGGCCGGGTTGGTGGCCGCCCCGTAGAGGAACAGCCCGGCCAGCACGAGGATGACGATCGCCGTCACCCACCGCCACGGATGCCGAAGCGGGACCGCGTCGATGGCAGCGGGCGACGGCGACACGTCTGTGCTCATGGTGCGCTCCGGGTGATCAGCTGATCGCGCCGTTGATCACCGGCTTGTCGATCATGCCCTCCTCGACACCCCACTTCTTCGCGATGGCCTCGTACTCGCCGTTTTCGATGAGGTGCTCGAGCGCCTTCTGCAGCGCCGCGGCCAGTGCCGAACCCTTGGCGACGGGCCAGCCGTACGGCGCCGCGTCGAAGACCTCGCCGGCCGCCTCGAGCTTGCCGTTGGTCTCCTTGATCGCATATGCCGTCACGGGCGAGTCTGCCGACATCGCATCGGTCTGACCGAGGATCACCGCGTTGGTGGCGGCGTCCTGACCGTCGAACGGCACGATGACGATCGCGGGCTTGCCGGCGTCGGTGCACGCCTTGCTCTTGGCGGGCAGTTCGTCGGTCTCCTGATACGTGGTGGCCTGCACCGCGACCCGCTTCCCGCACGCGTCGTTGGGATCGATCGGGGTGCCGGGGCGCTGCGCCCACTGCGTGCCCGCGGAGAAGTAGGTCACGAAGTCGACGGTCTTCTCGCGGTCCTTGGTGTCGGTGAACGACGACATGCCGACGTTGTAGGTGCCGCCCTGGATCGAGGGGATGATCTTCGCGAAGTCGGCTTCGCGGTACTCCGGGGTGAGACCGAGCGTGGCGGCGATCGCGTTCATCAGA
>JAEZKH010000382.1 GCA_023415515.1 Actinomycetes bacterium | reverse complement strand
ACCAAGGAGTGGGCCCAGGTGTTGAGGTTGGCCGTGCGGGTCGCCTCCTTCCCCGGGTTGCTCGCCACCACAACGATTTTCGGGGCGCGTGAGGAGTTGCCGGATTCTCCTGAGCCCGGCACGGTCGGCCTCGTCGTCGCCGAGGGGCCGGTCGTCGGTGAGAACGCCGTGGCGCCAGGACGTTTCGCCGATCGTCAACCGCCCGCCCTGCTGATGCTGCACCCCCCGTCGGAGACCACCCCGTCGCTGCCGGAGTGTTCAGGCGCCGCGTCCGGGTGTGTGCTGCTGCCGGGCCTTCCTCACCTCGGGCTGGAACACCGCGCCGCCTGGGTGGAAGCCGAGTCCGACGGAACGGTCACCTCGATGGTCAGCCGCGTCGGCATCGATCCGATCAGCGACCCCGACACGGCCATCTTGGCCATGCTCCTGGCGGCGTAGCGGCGGTGCGTGAATCGTGGCCGGCCAACCGCTCTGCTCGGGCTGGCAATTCCGGACCGCGCGCCGCCCCGCACCCCGTCGGTGACTGATCCGTGAGAAGGTGATCACAGCAAACATTGCAATCCGCTGATCGCCGGGTCGCGACGGTTGCCCGCAGCCCCCTCGGCGAGCACACAGCCATTGGCAAGCGACTTCCGAGCTAAGTCCCTGCCACGTATCCGTCAAAATTTGCCTGACCACATATGGATACATCGTTGAGATATGGGCTAAACATGCTGCTTAGAGGCTTGCTCAGGCAGGTGTCGGAAAAGCCGGATCAAGTTTTACGCGGTTTGCACTTGGTTGTTGGCACAACTCTCGCTACGATGATCAGCAAATACGCCGCCTAGTTAGTCCGCTCTGTTCGCATGTGGAGGTCAATTCAATGAGCAAGACGTTCTCCGCCCGGCTAAACCGCCTGTTCGACACGGTTTACCCGCCCGGGCGTGGTCCGCACACGTCCGCTGAGGTGATCGCGGCACTCAAGGCGGAGGGCATCACGATGTCGGCGCCGTATCTGTCACAGCTTCGTTCAGGCAACCGTACGAATCCCTCGGCCGCTACCATGGCCGCACTTGCCAACTTCTTCCGTATCAAGCCGGCTTACTTCACCGACGACGAGTACTACGAGAAGCTCGACAAGGAATTGACCTGGCTCGCCAACATGCGTGACGAGGGTGTCCGACGTATTGCGGCAAGGACGGTCGGCCTGTCCCCCGAGGCACAGCAGGACCTGGTGTCCAAGGTCGACGAGCTGCGTCGCAAAGAGCACCTCGACGATTAGCCCGCGGAGCGCTGTTGTTCAGCGCCCGGCGAAGTAACTGCACGATCCGCCATCAGGAGGCGGCGGTGTCGCCCGCCCTGTCCAGCTGCCGATACTGCTTGGCGATGGCGAGGATCCACTCCCGGTCGGAATAGGTCGTCGGCTGGCGCAACCAGCCCAGACCGGGGAACAGCCGCCGTTTGGTTTCCGGGTCCGTCTCTCCCCGGCCTGCATAGATCCACTCCGCGACCGCGCGCGCCTGTGCTTCTGGCGCCACGTCCGGCGACTCGACGTCGGTCAGGTCGACGAGGTCCTCCAGGTCGTGATCGCCCGATGCTCCGCAGGCGTCCACGCGGCGTCGCAGTGCGGCGTCTGCGGCCGTCGCCTCCAGAAACAGCGCATCGGAGATCAGTGACATCCGCTCGGCCACCCGGAACACCAGCGGCCCGCGCGGGCGCACTCCGATGCCGACATCGGGATGCCGCCGGCCGAGTTCCTCGAGAAGCGGCTGGATGACCCGCAGTTCGCGGCGCGCGCCGAACCAGTCCTCGACGCTGGGAAGCAGCGAGCCCGCCGCCACCACCAGCATTGCGCAGCCGAGCAGCGTCGCGGCCGCCCCGACACCGACGAACTGCGTCGTGCCGACGGCCCGCAGGAAGAAGAAGGCCGTCGCGAGCACGATCAACACGATGCCGACGGTGAACACGAACAAGGCCCTGCCCCGGCGGGTGCGGTTCGAATGCCGCATGCCTGCCCACGACACCAGCGTGAGCGCGAGGAGCACGTACAGCAGCGGAAGCAGCCACGGCAGCGCCGTTCCGCTCGATCCGAGGTTGCGGCGTAGGTACTCCTCGGGTGACATCTCCGGCTGCTGACCCGCCGCGAAGAACACCACGAGCGTCGCGACGGCGATGACGGCGGCGATTGCGTACTGCCACAGCGCAATTCGTCGGAGCGTGGCTGGTTTACGCGGTGACGAGACGGTAGTGATCATCACGCAGCTGCCTGCCGCGCACGCGACCAGCGCCACCTGGCTCAGGCCCATCGAGATGTTGGGCCAGTGCAGAAGCGTGTCCAGAAGCAACGTCAGTGGTTGCCAATTCAGCGCGGCGACCAGCCCGAGACTGCCCAGCGCCAGGATCATGGCGGTGCTCACCAGCGATTGCTTGTTGACGAGGGCCCATCCGATGCGCAGGCCGGTGGCAAGTCCGAGTAGTCCGGCGATCACCCAGATGATCAACCAAATGCCTCTCCGAGCCGGACCTGCACGATCGAGGAGCGGTCGGAGGGCAGCCTGCCCAGACGGTAGATGAGCAGTGCCGCGAAATCCTCTGCTTCCTGCTCGGCGTCCTCTCCGCTGGGGCCCATGCACCCGGTGCGCTGGTTGAGCATGTACCCGATGAGGTCAGAGCTCGCGAATTCGGTCTCCGCGCGGGCGGCCTGCACGACCGGGATGCCCTCGTGTCCGAGGACGAGGTGGCCGAGCTCGTGGGCCAGCGTGCGGTCCCATGCGGGCAGTCCCTTCTGGATCAGGAACACGTCCCGGTCGCTGTACTGCCGCCACTGGCCGCACACACCGGGCGGCAGATCGGACATCTTGAGTTCGATCGGCCGTTTGCGGTCCTCGCTGACCGCACGGACAAGACGTGGCAGCGAGATCTCACCGCGGCGCGGGGCGAGATCCAGCACAGCGCTGACCGCGCGGGTGACGCGACGACTGGCAGGCATACGTCCCCCTCTCTGACCTTCTCTGACCCTGTCTGACCGCTCGCCGACGAGTCCACTATGCGCTGCCCACCCGGTTACAGGAGGGCAGTTCGTAGTACTACCTCATGAATCGTGCTGAGCCGCCAACGTGCACGGCGTGCCCCGCCTTCGCTTGTCGGTACCCTACTAATCCCCCGGCGCCCGTGAGCACCATGATTCCGACGAGTCCAGGCACGGCCAGCGCGGCCACCTGCGGCAACCCGGCGGTTCGCAGATATTCGGTGTAGCCGACCCGGTACGACGAGTTCGGCACCGCCGCGTTACCGCCTGCGCCCGCGGGTGGCGAGCCCCGTCCGGCGGGCGGCTGCTCGAAGATGCCTTTCATCGACGGCGCCGGCGCCGGCCGCGGCCCCGCACCGCCGCCTGCACCGACTCCCAGACCGAGGGGCGGCGCGACGATCACCGGAAGCGCGATGGGCACCGCGGGTCCCAGCGGTGCGGGTGCGGCGACCGCACCTGCGCCCGCTTCGAGCACCGGGGGCGTACCGGGCAGGCCCGGCGGGGACGGCTGGATCTCGCCGGGCAGCTGCATATCGGGCACCTGCGGTGGTTTGTAGCGCGGCAGCGCGACGGTCGCGCCACCGCCGCCACCGCCGGACTCCGGGAGCGGCGCGGACGGCGGTTCACCCGGCGGCTCGGAAGGCTCGGTGGTCTTGGTCGGCTCGGTGGTCTTGGTCGGCTCGGTGGTCTTGGTCGGCT
>JAEZKH010000333.1 GCA_023415515.1 Actinomycetes bacterium | reverse complement strand
TCGAGCGGCTCGTGCCCTTCGTCGAAGGGGTCGCTCAGCAACTCAGCACGCTCGTCGACTCGTTGACGGCTATCGACTTCGACGCAGCGGGCGCCGCGACCCTGGACGTGATGCACGGGATCCGCAGTCAGGTCGCCGACGCAGTCGGCAGCGGTGACGTGCCGGAACCGGTCAAGGTCGCCGTCGCGGCAGCGGCAGCCGTCCTACGCAAGATGGACGTTTCAGTGCAACTCACCAAACCCTTTGATGAATCGATCGAACTCATCGACATCGCCAAACTGCTCGAGCCCATCGAGGGCACATGGCGTGTCGCCGGGGATGCATTGGCCAAGGCGACGCCGGCCGCACTGATCACCGAACTGGATCCGCCGTTCGAGAAGCTCCTCGACGCGCTGGACAAGGTCGGTCCGCAGCAGCTGATCGACGAGGTCCAGCGGCTGTTCGACGATGTGGTTGTCCAGCTGCGAAAGCTGGATCCGCGCGCACTGGTCGTGCCGCTGGAGACCCGGTTCCAGAGTCTGGTGGCCGAGGCGACCGCGTCATTGGACCCTGCACCGCTCTTCGCACCATGGCGCGCGGCGTATCGGGCACTCACCGCTCTGCTCGACAAGATCGACGTCACCGCAACGCTTCACAGCGTCCTGAAGGGCCTCGGCGACATGCCGCACCAGCTGACCACCCGACTGGGCGACCGGTTGCAGGCAGGCGTGTCCGGTGCGGTCCCTGCCCCGGTCGCCGCCGACGGGTTCCAGCTCGGCGACGTTCTCCGCCCGCTGGCGCTGTTCGCCGGCGAAATACGCGCCAAGCTGTCAGAACTCGGCGGCGCGGCCGTTGGTCCACCGCTTGCCGGGCTCGCCTCGGCGACCCGCGGACTGCGGTCTCTGACCGACCCTGACGGCGGGTTCGCGGCGCTTCTCGGCGATGCCGTCGACACGAGGATGGCGTGGCTGGACCCGAACTCGGGCAGCGGTCCCCTCGCACAACTTCGCACCGACCTCGAGTCGTTCCAGATGGCTGTGCAGGCAATCGAGGTCGACGCCGCTGCGCATGCGCAACTGACGGCGTCGGCGGGCGAGGTGCAATTCGACGCCAGGGTGCACATCGACACCGATGGTGAAGCAGTCGTTCAAGCGAAACTCATTCGTAGCACGTCTGATTCGGCGACTCTCGGTCGGAGTCTCCGGCTGCTGGCCCGTGCGCTCGATGCGGCGCTGCCCGCCGAGCTACTCACCGGTGCGCTCGATCCGACGACGGACACTGACGCGTTCCTCGACGCGGTATTCGCTCGGGTCGACCCGAGCGGCCTTGCCGACGAGTTGGACGCTATCGGCGGCAGAATCGAGGCCCGCTTCGGCGCACTCGCCGAGGAACTGGGCAACGGACTGTTCCTCTTGATCGACTCGGTCTTCGCCGGCATCGAACCGCTCATGCCTGACAGCGTGATCAACCGATTACAGGGTGGGATCGACCGCGTAGCAGACCGATTCACGGTGCTCGACCCCGGCCCGATCGAAGAGGAGGTACGCGACATCGTCAAGGCCGCGATCTCGCTTCTCGCGGTTCACTCACCTGCCGCGCTGGCGGCCGAACTCGGCACCGTCTTCGACAGCTGTGTCGACCGGATTCAGTCGCTCGCCCCGGCCACGCTCTTCGCGGGGGCGGATCCGTTCGCCGACGCCAAGACACAGCTGGTCGCGATGAAACCCAGCACGATACTGGAACCGCTCGTCGACAAGACCAAGAAATTCAGTGTGGCGCTCGACGCCATCACCAACATCGACCTCGACTTCGCCGTCGGTGCCGTCGGAGAGCTGAAGCAGAAATTCCACATCGTGCTCGACGGCGTCGAGCGCGAATGGAATGCCCTGTTGGACGAGCTATCCCGAGTCTCCGGCGGTGTCTCGGTGAACGTCAGCGTGGGATGAGGCAACGAGATGACAACGACGGATCACGGGCAGGGATCGAGGTTGTTCGACGGAGTACTCGACGACGCCGCCCGAGGTCGTCGGCGCTTCTGGCGCGACGAGGCGGGACGTACCGTCCGAGTCCAGATGGCAGACGGCGCAACACTTGACGTACAGCGTGACGAGGCCGAAGGCATTTTCGCCGTGACAACCGGCGACGGGTCGCCGTTGATCACCCTCGCCACTCCGGTCGCCATACCCGCCGCGTTCCGTGCGATGGGCCTCACCCCGGCACAGGCGGCCGCGATCGACGGCACCCATCAGCTGGCCGCGACCGACCGCCTCGGCACCACCAGAACCGAATTGCGCGAGCGCACAGTCCGGGTGGAACGCGGCGGCGCGGTGCTGCGGATCGACGCGGACGACGACGGGCGGCCCCGGCGAGTGACCGCCCCCGGCTTCGACGACTTGATCTGCTGTTGGACCAACGGCAACTGGCAGATCGGCCGGCTGGACGGTCCGCTCCTGCTGAGCATCACCGAATCACCAGACCGCACCGACTTCACAGCCCGGTCCGAAACCGCTGAGCTGAGCTGGTTCGAATCACAACTCGACACGGGCCAACGGTGGTCGGACCGCAGCGGGATCCCACTCGTGGACACAGATCTGGACACGGCGGGCAGAATCAGCCGTCGGACGTGGCACGGCCGTCGGTCGCTGAGCTATCGCCGCGACGACCGCGGTCGGCTGATCACCTGGACCGAGACGACGCCCGGCGGCGGCACAGCGCGCACGACGGTCCATGCCCGCCAGTACACCGGGACCGAACTCAGCGGAACGCTCGTGAACGGCGTCCGCACGACGGTACGGTCCGACGACGGCGGGCGCATCCGAAAGCTGATCGGGCCGATGCGCACCGTCAGCTACACCTACGACGCCAACGGCAGGCGGGTTTCTCGCGCCTGCCGCGGGCACGTCACGACCTACACATACGATCCGCTCGGCCAGCTCACATGCGTGACGACCCCGGAGGGCAGGGTCGAGTACGGATGGGACGCGCTTGGCAGGCGGATATCGGTCACCGCCGACGGCACCGAGTACCGCGAGCATCGGGATCCGACCGGGCGGCTGTGGTCGGTGACCACCGCGGGTGGCGAGCCGGTCTGCCGCTTCCTGTGGTGGAACGGCAAGGCGGTCGCTCGCTGTGACGCCGATGACGCGATCGACGAGATCTACCTCACCGACCCCTTCGGCACCCTTCTCGGCGTGGCGAACGCGGCGACAAAATGGTGTTTTCGCGATGCGATACAGCCACCCTTCGGACAGGTCGATATCGGCACCGGTTGGCGTCCAACACTATTCGGCCACATCGCTGACGGCAACGCACCGTTGATCTGCTTCGGGGGGCGCGAGCTCGACCCACAGACGGGCACCTTTCTCACCCCGGACCCCTGGCACGGCGACCCCGACGATCCGCGTCTGCTGGCCGGAGAGTCTCCGGCATCTCTGCCGAAGGAGATGCCTTCCAACCAAATTCACGCGTACGCCCTGAGCCAGTACGATCCACTCGGTCGGCCGGACCGCGACGGCCACTTCGCCGTGTTCAACTTCGTCCTGACTCTGATGCTCGGCCCGACGTGGGGCGCCACCCTCACCTCGCTGTCGCTCTTCCTGTTCGCCCCCCTCAATTTCTATGGCGAGGTCATCGGCCTGTTCGGCTATATCGGTGGCAGACACCTGTGGCCCCAGCACTCGATTTTCGGCCTGCGCGCCGTAACGGGCAGCTCGCGGTTGGGCACCATGGGCCTGGCCTTGAACGGTTTCGTACCACGAGGTTTCGCGGGCGTCGGCGGTGACCGGTGTATCACCATCGGTTACGTGGCCTGGGAGAGCAGGCATTACTTCCGCCAGCTGGACCGGCCCCGCGTGCTCGAACTCGATGACATTTCGGGCACGCCGAAACCCGACGGCAAACCCAGCCTCGATGCGCGCCGCTTCTCGTCGAATCGCAGCGGCTCCATCCTGGCGATCACCGGTACCGACAGCGACCGGCGCAAGCGGGTGTTCGCCAGCTGGTGGACACGTGGACCCGGCAATGCGGTGGGTGTGCGCGGTGGCGCGCAGACCTTCGAGGACCGGGCCAAGCCCGGCGCCCCCCATGCACGCGGCACGGTGTTCCTCGCCCATCCGATGCCGGAGTCGATGCCTGCACCGCGCTCGGACAGCGATACCGAGACGCTGACAGTCGACCAGTACGAGGTTGATGCCGCGCAGAGAAGTACCGCCGATTTCGTACCCGAAATATGGTTCGCCTTCGACGTCAAGGCCGACTCCGGCATCGCCGCAGGCACCGTGCTCGGCGTGGCCGCCGGTTCACTTTCGGCGGCGTACGGCGCCGTGGTCGCCGTCGTGCCAGGCGCCAAGCCGGTCGCCGTCCTCGACCACGAGCTGCCGAAGCGGTTTCAGGACCAACGAGACCTGCGCAACTCTGTCAACCTGCAGAAGCTCACCGTGTCGGCGGTGACGAGCAACGGGTGGGCGGCGAGGGCCGCGGCCCCCAAGGCGAACCAGATCGACCTCGTCGCACCCCCGCATCCGGTGGCGGTCGGCGACGTCTATCGTTGCGCCCCAAGCTCCGGCGCACCCGCAGGGCGCCCGGACGCCTACACGGCGGTGGAATCGGTGTCGCTCGCAGTGACCGTGTCACCCACGCTCGGCGGTGCAGCGGTGGCCGGGGCCACCCTCTACCGACTCGCGCCGGACGGCGTCGCGACCAACGCCGCTTACCCGGACCCGCCGGGCCATCCGGCTCAGCTGACCTTCGCCCGCGAGCAGCCGTTCGCGGTCGACGAGCTGGTCCAAGTCACCTCAGGGCCGGTCACCCGCTACGGCCGCGTCACCGCGGTCGCCGAGGCGGTGGCAGCCGGTCCGCCCGGACCCGGCGGTGCGCCGGGAACGCCCGCGACGCCTGCCTCGATCACCCTCGACGAACCGCTGACCGGGTTGCCCGCCGGTGCCGTCAAGGTGGCCCGGCTCAAGGAGACCAACCGGGATATCGACAAGGGCGGCAACGTAACCCAGGTCGGCGACGTACTCTCGGCGAAGGTCACCTCAACTGCCTTGTTCGCGGCCAAGCAGCCGGTGCTCATCGACAGGGCACCGCGGCTGGTGCGCGAGATCTCCGCGATCGGAACGGTCGCCGTCGACACTGTCGACGAGCTGATCGGAACCGGGCCGTTCACCCTGACAAAGTGCACGCCCGCCGGTTCCACCATCGGCAGCACCATGTCATCGTCTCGCTTCGTCAAGCAGACTGGCGGCAGCGCGCCGGCTGCTTACGGCACCTGGCCGACCGCGATCATGGGGTTGGTGCCTGAGGTTCAACCGCCGGCGGCTGGAAAAGAGGTGGGCTACAACGTCGATCGACAGCCCAGCGGCTGGCGCTTCTTTCTGCAGAGCAATCCACGCCCCGCGGACATGCATCCAGACTTCGGCGACTACTGGCAGCCGGCGACGGTCGCCGGTGTGGATTACTGGCTGCTGTCGAGTGAATTGAAGATCACCAAGACCGGCTCCGATTTCTACTGGGAACCCGACGCCGACGACCACCCGAGGCGCTATCGGCAAAAGGTCACTCCGGATCCCAACGGCGCTTTCAAACTCATCGTGCAGGGGTTCGTCAAGACCGCCGTGACCCGCCCGGACGCCGGCGGGGGCCGGGTGTTCGCCTTCCCTGCCGAGGCGCAGGTGCCTGAGAAGCCGCGCGCGCGGTGGACTCTGGCGGACTCGCTGGCCGACCACGAACTGACACACACGCTCCAAAACACCTGGTGGGGACCGATTCTCGGGGCGCTTCCACTGCAGGGGGCCTACCGAACAGTTCGAGATGTACTGACCGCCAACAATGTCGACCGCGACGACGTCAAGTGGATGGACTACCACCCGTTCGCGGACCTGGGTGTCGCAGGATTCGCCGACAGCAATTTGTTCGAGATCGCGAGCATCGGCGGCCTCATGCAGATCATCTGGAGCTTCGTGATTCTCGGGCCCGCGCTGCCAGACGCCGACGCCCGCCGCGCGATTCTCTCGACGAACTTCGACGACTGGTCGAGCGTGTTCAGCCCGGTCAACCACGCGATCATCGACGCCATCCCCAAAGTGCAAGACGATGTGCCCGCGTCGAAGGACTGGAGAGTCGTGCTCGGCCGTGCGCTGACGCGCGCCTTGGACATGACGGCCTGGACCCCGTTCCTGGGCTTCATCAAGCTGCTGCTGCCCGATGGGCCGCGAAACTTCCTCGAGCAGCAGGCAAGTCGAAAGAGCGGCAATCTCTACTCCACCCTGCTTTCGGTCGACGACGGGTTCAGTGCCCGACTGGCGGTCGCGCCGAACATGACAAATGCCGATGTCACCAAGCAGCTCGGCGGCGTGGCGCGGCTGATGTCCTATGCCGACGGCTTCCAGAGCCGCACCTTGGCACTGGCCGGATGTGATGGCGACGGATCACACCTGGTGACCTTCAACGACGGATTCGACTTCGGCTTCAGGGCCGACATCCTGCAGTTCGAGCCCGACGCGAATGCGCTGCTGCCCGCCGATCTGTACGAGCCGGTGATCCCGGCGCCGCCGATATCGAAAATAGTGGTCGACGGGCCGTCCATTGCGGGCACGCCGTCGACCATCGAGCTGCTCGAGGTGCCGGCCCACAGGCGGATGCGGCCGCTGCCGCAGGCGATCGTGCCGATCCCGCCCCGGGTATGGCAGGCGCTCGGCTGCTATCTCGTGCCTGCCAACCCGGTGGTGTGGTCGGCGACCGCACCCGACGTGTTTTCACGCAAGGCGGACGAGGACGCGCACACCGCCGAGGCGAAGATCACCGTCAAGAGCCGCGTCACCCTCGGCTCCGATGACGTGCCGTGGCAGATGCCACCTGCCAGCGGGGTTGCGCCGACCGGCCCGAAGATCACCCGGTTCGTCACCGAGAAGCAGGATCTGACCGTGAGCGGACACAAGACCGTCGGCTGGGAGGCTGCGGCCGAAAAAGGTGTCAAGGTGACCCCTCGGCCCGCGGGTGGCGGCTGGGATCTCGCGGTCGACCCCCCGACGCCGGGGGTGGCGCTGCCCGCCGACGTGCGGGTGCGGCTCTGGGCGCCGGTCAAGCCGACCGACGCCAACCTCTTCGACCTCGACCACCCCGATGTCCCGACTCTCGCGGGCACGCGCAGCTACCTGGAAAAGGACATCTGGATCCCGGTGCGGGACTTCCTGATCACCGTCACCGACCTGCCTGCGCTGCCGGTCGGCGGGGCACCTGCAACGATGACCGCCAACGGCTCGTACGACCTGGATCTGCCGATCAAGGTCGCCGGACCGCCGAGCATTGTCGTCGCGGGCACGCTGCTGCGCGCCAGTCGCGACAGCGACCGCCCGCCGCGCGGGGAGCGGTGGAAGTTCACCGCTGCGGGCGACCGTTTCATCGAGGCAGCGCAGACCGTCAAGGTCATCGTGCGGTTCGCCTCTGCCGTCGAGCGATCATTCGACATCGCCGTGAATCCCAATTTCACTCTGGACGCCGCGTCGTTCGATGTGACGCAGGCGGCTCCGCTCGAGCTGACCGTCAATGGCGGGACGGCTCCGTTCACGGTCGTCGACCAACCGCCTGCGCAGTCGCGCGCGACCGCCGCGATCGCGGGCACCAAGGTCACGGTGACCATCGCGGCCCCGCCAGCCGTACCTCCGGGCCAGCCTGCGCCGGCGCCGATCGCGCCGATCACCTGGAAACTCAAGGTTCGCGACAACGCGGGCAATCTCGGGGCGCGCACGATCACGCTGCGTCCCTGACGAAATCCGGCAAGACGCCGCTGGCGCAGCGATTTCGGCGCGTAGCCTCGGGCCATGGCTGACGACGACCTCGAACAGGCAAGCAAACTCGCAGGCGGCAACGTCGCGGCGCTTCTCCCCGAAGAGGGCCGTTCGGTCGAGGAAGAGCGGCTGCACCGCAAACAGAACCTGGCGGCGGCGTTCCGTCTCTTCAGCCGCTTCGGCTTCGACGAGGGCGTGGCGGGCCACATCACCGCGCGCGATCCGGAGTTGACCGACCACTTCTGGGTCAACCCGTTCGGCATGCACTTCGGCCACATCCAGGTCAGCGACCTGATGCTGGTGCGTCACGACGGCACGGTCGTCGACGGCGACAAACCGCTGAACCAGGCGGCGTTCGCCATCCACTCGCAGGTGCACTCGGCGCGCCCCGATGTGATCAGCGCCGCGCACTCGCATTCGGTGTACGGCAAGACATGGTCAACGCTCGGCCGTCTGCTCGACCCCATAACCCAGGATGCGTGCGCGTTCTACGACGACCATGCGCTGTTCGACCAGTACTCCGGCGTCGTGCTCGACATCGAGGAGGGCAAGCGGATCGCGCACAGCCTCGGCGACTGCAAGGCCGTGATCCTGCGCAACCACGGCCTGCTCACAGTCGGCCATTCGGTCGAGGAGGCCGCGTGGTGGTTCATCACGATGGAGCGGTCCTGCCAGGCGCAGCTGAATGGCAGAAGCCGTCGGCGAGCCGGTGCTGATCGAGCCTGCGATGGCCAAACACACTGCGGGGCAGGTCGGTACGCACTTCGCGGGATGGTTCAGCTTCCAACCGCTTTTCGCACGCATCACCCGTGAGCAGCCGGACCTATTCGACTCATCGCTACCGCAATACTTCGAGCAGCCGGTCGAGATCGTCCTCGGTGTTATAGAG
>JAEZKH010000253.1 GCA_023415515.1 Actinomycetes bacterium | reverse complement strand
CCGGATGGTCGGCGAGGCCGCCAACGCGTGGAAGACCTCCGAAGGGGTCATGAGTTCCTTCGCTCGCAACGTGTCGATGACGGCGTCGTAGATGGACCAGAGGGCCGCTCGATGCGATTCAGGAAGCCGCGAGCGTCGGCCGAGCCTCGGGACGTCCCGGTAGGCCTGCCAGCTACGGAGATGCCAGGCATCGACCACTTGATCCCACTCCGACCGAATGAACGACCGTGAGAAGCCATGTGGCGACGCCGCTGCAGCGGCCTGGTCCAAAGCCTCATCCAACTGAGACGACGAGACCAGGCGAACTGGCCCGAGCTGCGAGTCATGCAGGCGGATTGCCAGGCTGTCGAGCGCGTGCACCTCGAGGCGTTCGGCGACGCGTGGCGAGGTGCCGACCAACCGGCGCAGATTCATGCGCAATGCGTGCGCCAACGGTTCGGACAACGTCGCCAGGAGGACGCGGGCTTCCGGCATGGTCCTCGTGAGGTGCGCGGCACGGTGCAAAGCGACGATCGTCTTGCCGGTTCCCGCCGAGCCGGCGACGCGAGAAGGCCCGTTGTAGTCGCGCTCGACCAGTGTGCGCTGTTCAGGGTGGAGGAAGACTGCCCACTTGTCCCACGGTGCGTCGAGCGCCGCGCCCAGCTCCTCGACGCTGGTGACAACGCGGAAGCGACGCTGCGCGTCCGGATGCGTGAACGAGTCGGTCGAGGCGGTCGCCACGCACTGGTCCGGCCGTGCCTTGGGCGGCATGCCGCCGGTCGCCAGCGTGAGCAGTGCTTCTGCCGCCTCGGCAGGCAGGTGACCGGCGAGCCGGAGCAGCCCGTCTTCGTCCGCCTCGCGCGCGTCGCCGACCCACTCCGGCGGAACACCATACTCAAGAAGCATCTGTTCAGAGACGTTCCGGAGCGGCCTGCGTGGCACGTCCGCATTCGCAGTTGCCTGCACGTACGTCGGGACGACGATCTCGCGGACCGCCTCCCGGATCTCGACGATCTGTGCGGCGCCAGTCGTCGGGTGTGTTTCCAGCTTCCGGCGCTCTGCCCACACGTACGCAGCGTCGTGATGGTCCACGTAACACAGAAGGAGGCTGGCATCGGTGCGATGTACGATGAGCCGGATGTCGGCGTTGACTCGGACCGACCAGAACCGCTTGTCTCTGGCCTTTTCGAGTTTGTGGAAACTGAGGCCCGGAGCCGACACGTCCATCTGAAGGTCGAACGCCGTTGTTTTGACGGCCTTCTGCTCCTCGCCAGTGAGCCGGGCGAGGCTGTCGGTGAACGTGTCGGCGATGAGGAACGTCACAGATACCGCTCCGCAAGGTAGTCGACGTAACGCTGGTGTGATGCACGAGCCTCGGAGACCGCCCGCAGGACAAACTCCTGCACGGAAAGAGCGCTGAACGCGATGTCGTCACCCGCCACGGCGTCCTCGAAGCGACGCAGTTCCGCTCGATGTTCGCAGCCCTCGTCGCCAGGGGCGTCGAGATAGAGATAGACCAGCGTCCACTGCCCGCTCGGCACCCCCGCCTTGAGACCGAGAAAATGCTTGAGGAGCTGACAGGCATCCATGCGCCGAAAGCCTGCGCTGTCCTGCACCAGGCGCTCGGCGAGCGCACGGCATCGCGGAATGTCGCCCCACGCGTCAAGCCGGAGATAAGCCGCACTCAGACGCTTATCGCTCAGGCGGCCGTACGGCTCGAACATCTTGCACTCGACACCAACCCGGTGACCGTCGGCAAAGCGCAACCCGAAATCGAGGTGAGGATCCACCCTGAACCCACGTGCTCGTGCGGAGTCGCACACCGGAAAGCAGTCCTCGAACGCCATTGCCGGACGGCCGCGGCCGGGAAGTCCGAGCAGACCGGTGAGTGTGTCCCGACAAATGATCCAGTACTGGAACAGGTTGACTGCCATCGCGGCGGACGAATGAAGCGCCGACATCGTCGGGATGGCCCTACGCAGTTCGCCTCCGGCTCCGTGTTCGAACGCCGTCCGCACCGCCGGCAGCAGCATTCGGTCGAACAGATTCTCCTCGACAGACGTCGTGTAGTTCGGCACGCCTCGGGTACCGGCTGACCCCTGCAGCGGAATCCCTTGTCGTTGTGCCCACGCCCGCTGCTTCGCCTGGATGAACGCGCCGGACGTCATGGCCATCGGCGTCCTCACCTGGACGTGACCTGTGCGAGGTCGATCGTGGTCGCTGACGAAGGATCACATTCACTCAGGTAATCGCCGGGGCGGCATGTGAAGACGATCACCTGATGCTCGTTCTCGACCGCCGACGCCCGCAGCCGCTCCCCGAACCATCGGAGCCGGCCGGTGTCGCTGTGTACGAGTTGGTCATCTAGTACCACGGCCGTCCGCAGATGGCCGGCGATGGCGAGCCGCAGCAACGTCGCCAGCTGCTCGCGGGTGCCGACCGACAACGCGTCGAGTCTGCGAACCTCACCGCCCGCCTCGATGTGCTCGGCTCGAAGGTCCGTTGCGAAGGAGACGGGCCCATACCGCTCGCCGGTGAGTTCTCTGAACGCGCGCGTGACGGGACCGCCAAGGGCACGTCCCAGGTGCGTCGCCCGCCTCGCCTCAACCTTCTCGATCTCTGTCAGCAGCCGAAGCGCCGCCCGTTCGGTCCGTTCACACTCGAGGACCTCGGCTCGCGCGAGGGTGACGGTGTCTTCCTGCTGGGCGAGCCGTTCCGAGCCGACGTGGCCTGCGATGAGCCGCAGTTGGCCGGTCGCTTCGTTCAGGTCGGCCGTGCAC
>JAEZKH010000172.1 GCA_023415515.1 Actinomycetes bacterium | reverse complement strand
CGACTTCAAGGTGGCGGATCTTTCCCTCGCGGAGTTCGGTCGCAAGGAGATCCGGCTCGCCGAGCACGAGATGCCCGGCCTGATGGCGCTGCGCCGTGAGTACGCGGACGTCCTGCCGCTGAAGGGGGCCCGCATCTCCGGTTCCCTGCACATGACGATCCAGACCGCGGTGCTGATCGAGACCTTGACGGCTCTCGGTGCCGAGGTCCGGTGGGCGTCGTGCAACATCTTCTCCACCCAGGACCACGCCGCCGCGGCGGTCGTCGTCGGCCCGCACGGCACCGTCGAGGAGCCCGCGGGTGTCCCCGTCTTCGCCTGGAAGGGCGAGACGCTCGAGGAGTACTGGTGGGCCGCCGAGCAGATGCTCACCTGGCCGGGTGCGCCGGCCAACATGATCCTCGACGACGGCGGCGACGCCACGATGCTGGTGCTGCGCGGCGCGCAGTACGAGAAGGCCGGCGTCGTACCGCCCACCGACGACGAGCGTGACTCGGACGAGTACAAGGTGTTCCTGGCGCTGCTGCGCAAGTCCCTCGAGGTCGACGGCGGTAAGTGGACGGCGATCGCGGAGTCCGTCAAGGGCGTCACCGAGGAGACCACGACGGGTGTGCTGCGGCTGTACCAGTTCGCCGCGGCCGGTGAGCTCACCTTCCCGGCGATCAACGTTAACGACTCGGTGACCAAGAGCAAGTTCGACAACAAGTACGGCACCCGGCATTCCCTGATCGACGGCATCAACCGCGGCACGGACGTGCTGATCGGTGGCAAGAAAGTGCTGATCTGCGGCTACGGCGACGTCGGCAAGGGCTGCGCGGAGTCGCTGGCCGGCCAGGGCGCTCGGGTCTCGGTCACCGAGATCGACCCGATCAACGCGTTGCAGGCGCTGATGGACGGCTTCGACGTGGTGACCGTCGAGCAGGGCATTCCCACCGCCGACATCGTGATCACCTCGACGGGTAACAAGGACATCATCACCCTCGAGCACATGAAGTCGATGAAGGACCAGGCGATCCTCGGCAACATCGGCCACTTCGACAACGAGATCGACATGGCCGCGCTCGAACGGTCCGGCGCCAAGAAGCTCAACATCAAGCCGCAGGTCGATCAGTGGATCTTCGATGACGGCAAGTCGATCATCGTGCTGAGCGAGGGCAGGCTGCTCAACCTCGGAAACGCAACGGGGCACCCGTCTTTCGTGATGAGCAACAGCTTCTCCAACCAGGTGATCGCCCAGATCGAGCTGTGGACCAAGAACGACGAATACGACAACGAGGTGTACCGGCTGGCCAAGCACCTCGACGAGAAGGTCGCGCGCATCCACGTCGAGGCGCTCGGCGGCACACTGACCAAGCTCACCAAGGAGCAGGCGGAGTACATCAACGTCGACGTCGAGGGTCCGTACAAGCCGGAGCACTACCGCTACTGACACCGCTTCGTCACGGTCTCTCCATGGGTTGCCGAGCACCGGGGGTGCTGCTTGCGCTGCTGTTGATCTTGTCGATCGGCACGGCCCCGCCCGGTCTCGCCGACGACCCGACCAACGACGCCTACGACCCGTACTTCAACGAAGACGAGTATCAGGCGTTCTACACTCCGCCGGATCCACTTCCGGCAGCGGCGCCGGGTGACCTGATCCGCACAGAACCGTCGCGGCTGGTGCTCGAACCGTCGGGCCAGCTCGGCATGATCATGGCCGACGCGACCCGAATCATGTACCGCAGCACCGGCGCCCGCGGCAACCCGAATGTGGTGACGGGAACCTACTTCGAGCCGCACAACGACTGGCCCGGGGTCGGACCGCGGCCGCTGATCGTGTATGGCCCAGGCACACAGGGCCAGGGCGACCAGTGTGCGCCCTCGCGTCAGTTCAACCAGGGCATCCACTGGCGCCCGTATCTGGACCTCGCGTTCAACTACGAGGAGTTGTTCGTCTCCACGATGGTCGCGCGCGGGTTCGCGATCGTGATGACCGACTACGAGGGCCTCGGAACGCCCGGTCTGCACACCTATGTCAACAGCGTGGCCGAGGCCAACGCGATGCTCGACGCGGCGCGGGCGGCCAAGCGGCTGGCCGACACATCACTGAATCCCGATGGCCCCGTTGCATTCTGGGGATACTCCCAAGGTGGCGGAGCAGCAGCGGCGGCCGCGGAACATGCGTCGTCGTACGCTCCGGAGCTGAACGTGGTCGGCACCTACGCGGGGGCTCCGCCTGCCGATCTGAAGGAGATGTTCCCCTACGCGGATGGCAGCGCGTTGGTCGGTGCCGTCGGATACGCCCTCAACTCCATGATCGCCGTCTATCCCGAACACGAGGCCGAGATCCGCGCCACGCTCACCCCCCGTGGCGAGGATCTTCTGTTCAAAACACAGGACCAGTGTGTGGCAGAGACTTTGACCAAGTTCATGTTCCGGCACCTGCAGCCCTACTTCAACGAAGACATCAGTGAGCTGGTGAACCGGGAGCCGTTCAACAGTATTTTCGACGACCAGCGCATCGGACGCCTGAAACCCAATGCGCCCGTGTTGATTCTGAACAACCGTTACGATCCGCTGGTGCCTTGGACGGCCGCCAACCAGCTCGGCCGCGACTGGTGTTCCCAAGGCGCCGACGTCCAATTCTGGACCAACGAGCAACCGCCGTTCTTGAACAAGGCGATCGTCAACCACGGGCTGCCGATGCTGGTTGACGGCGAGCGCGGGATGCAGTGGGTCGCCGACCGGTTCAACGGAGTGCCGACGACTCCCAACTGCGGCGAGTTCTAGGTGTACTCGGCGGTGACATTCGTAACGGATGACTGTTGCTTAAGGGAGGACCTCCGGGCTTAGTGGAGATGTCTGAAGTCTTCGCTAGTCCACGGAGGTCCTCGTGTCCCACGCTAATGCTCGTCTCA
>JAEZKH010000168.1 GCA_023415515.1 Actinomycetes bacterium | reverse complement strand
ACATTCCAGTACGCAAACTCCGAGTGGGGCCGTACCGGAATGTCGTTTCGCGGAGAAGAGCGTGCGCGTTTTGGACTCGGGGCGGGCCGGGTAGTAAACGGAGGGCCGACGATTCGGGGTGATGACGATGACGGGTGCGGCGAGGTTGGGCGCCGCCTGGGTCATTGCGATGCTGACCTTCACCCTCGGCGCCTGCTCGACGGGCGACAAGGTCGACCTCGGCGACGACACGTCCGGACGCCTCATCGCCGCGATCGCCGGTGAGCCCGACCAACTCGACCCCAACAAGACCAGCGCCTACTTCTCGTTCGAGGTTCTCGAGAACGTCTACGACACGCTCGTCGAACCCGATGCCGACCTCACGATGCGTCCCGCGCTGGCCGAGTCGTGGGACGTCACGCCCGATCAGCTCACCTGGACGTTCCACCTCCGCCGCGGTGTCACCTTCCACGACGGCAGCCCGTTCACCGCCGACGACGTGGTCTTCACATATCGCCGCATCATCGACGAGGAACTGGCCAACGTCGACAAACTCAGCGCCGTCGCCGACATTCGCGCCACCGACCCCTCGACGGTCGTCATCCGCCTCAAGCAACCCTCCCCGAACCTGTTGACCAACCTGGGCGGCTTCAAGGGAATGGCCATCGTTCAGCGCAAGAACGTCGAGAGCGGTCAGATCGCCACCCACCCGATCGGGACCGGTCCGTTTGCGTTCGAAGGCCAGAAGAGCGGTGACTCGATCACGCTGACCGCCAACATACGATACTGGGGCGGACCGCCCAAGGTCTCCGGTGTCACCTTCCGCTTCATCCCCGAGAAGTCCACCGCGCTGTCGGCATTGCAGGCAGGCGAAATCGACTGGACCGACGCGATTCCCACCCAACGCGTCAACCAGCTCCGCGATGACGACACCCTCGACCTCGCAGTCGTGCCGAGCAATGACTACTGGTATCTGGCGCTCAACGAGGCCCGCAAGCCGTGGAACGACGTGCGGGTGCGGCAGGCCATCGCATACGCGATCGACCGGGAGGCGATCGTCACCGCAACAAGCTATGGCACCGCGGCGGGCAACCAACTCGCGATCCCCAAGGGCAACTCCTGGTACACCGACTACCACCGGTACGACTACGACATCGACAAGGCGAAAGAGCTTCTGAAGCAAGCCGATGCGACCCCGCGAAGTCTCGACATGCTTGTCACGACCGAGTATCCGGAGACCGTCACGGCGGCCCAGATCATCGCCGACAACCTTGCCCCGCTCGGAATCACCGTCGACATTCGTACCGTCGACTTCGCGACGTGGCTCGACGAGCAGAACAGCGGACACTTCGACATGCTGATGATGGGATGGCTCGGCAACATCGATCCCGACGACTTCTATTACGCGCAACACCACACCAACGGCACGAGCAACGCGCAGAAGTATTCGAACCCCGAAGTCGACCGTCTGCTCGATGCAGGCCGGGTCGAAACCAACCGGGACACGCGCGCCGACATCTACCGCAGGGCCGCGACGATCATCGCCGACGAATGCAGTTACATCTACCTGTACAACCCGTCGGTCATCCAGGCGTGGAACAACGGTATGACCGGGTATGAAGCCCGCCGCGACAAAGCCATTCGCTTCGCGACGGCGAGCATCAACGAAGGCGGCACCCGATGATGTCCAACCCGGTGCTGCGCTTCATCGCACGCAGGCTGCTGTACTCGCTCGTCGTGATGGTCGGCGTCCTCGTCGTGGTCTTCATGCTCGTGCACCTGGTGCCCGGCGATCCCGTGCGCATCGCACTGGGGACCCGATACACGCCGCAGGCCTACGAGGCATTGCGCTCGGCAAGCGGACTGGACCGACCGATCGTCGAGCAGTTCTTCGGCTACCTCGGAAACGCGTTGACCGGAAACCTCGGCGTCAGCTTCCGAAACGGCGATCCCGTCACCGCGACGCTGCTCGAGCGACTGCCCGCCACCGTTTCACTCGGCCTCGTCGGGATCGTCGTCGCTCTGCTCATCGCACTGCCCGCAGGCGTGTGGTCGGCACTGCACGAGGGTCGCATCAGCGATGCGATCGTTCGGGTGACGAGCCAGTTCGGCGTCTCCGTCCCGGACTTCTGGATGGGAATCCTGTTGATCGCGCTGTTCGCCTCCACATTGCATTGGCTTCCGACATCGGGATACCGGCCGCTGTTCGACGATCCGGGCGGGTGGTTGCGCCACATCATCCTGCCGGGCCTGACGGTCGGCCTCGTCGCGGCGGCGATCATGACCCGCTACATCCGCGCAGCCGTATTGGAGGTCGCCGCAATGGGTTACGTGCGCACTGCACGATCCAAAGGACTGCCGCCACGGGTGGTCACCATGCGGCACACCGTGCGCAACGCCGCCATACCGGTGCTCACGATCACCGGTATCCAGCTTGCGACGATCCTCGGTGGGGTCATCGTCGTCGAGGTGGTGTTCGCGTGGCCGGGCCTCGGCCGGTTGGTGTACAACGCGGTCGCTGCGCGCGACTATCCGGTCATCCAGGGCGCGGTGCTGCTCATCGCCGCGCTGTTTCTGCTCATCAACCTCGTCGTGGACCTGCTCTACGCGGTGGTCGATCCCAGGATCCGGCTGTCGTGACCGCCGACCCGTCCGTCGAGGCCCCCGAGGAGCGAACTCGACTCTCGGCGATCCGCCTGCTCGCCGGGAATCCGGTCACCGTCGTGAGTGCGGCGGTGCTCGCGGTGGTGGCTGTCGTCGCGGTGACCGCGCAGTGGATCGTGCCGTTCGGGATCAACGACGTCGACGTGCCCGACGCGCTGCGCCCTCCGAGTGGTGAACATTGGTTCGGCACCGACGAACTCGGCCGCGACGTTCTCTCACGGGTCTTGGTGGCGGTGCAGGCCTCGATGCGCGTCGCGGTGGTGAGCGTCGCGTTCGCCGTGGTCGTGGGCGTCACGATCGGGGTGATCGCCGGTTACCGAGGTGGCTGGCTCGACACCGTCGTGATGCGTGTCGTGGACGTGATGTTCGCGTTCCCGGTGCTACTGCTCGCACTCGCCGTTGTCGCGATCCTCGGGCCGGGCGTGACGACGACGATTCTCGCGATCGGCATCGTGTACACACCGATCTTCGCGCGCGTTGCGCGGGCCAGCACGCTCAGTGTCCGCGTCGAACCCTTCGTCCAGGTGTCGCGCACGATGGGGACCGGTCACCTGTACCTGCTCGGCCGTCATATCCTGCCCAACATCGCGGGGCCGCTTGTCGTGCAGACCTCGCTGTCGCTCGCGTTCGCGATTCTGTCTGAGGCCGCCCTGTCGTTCCTCGGCCTCGGTATCCAACCGCCTCAGCCGTCGTTGGGCCGGATGATCTTCGACTCCCAGGGATTCGTGACGCTGGCGTGGTGGATGGCGGTCTTCCCCGGCGCGGCGATCGTCGTCACGGTGTTGGCGTTCAACCTGCTGGGTGACGGTCTACGCGATGTGCTGGATCCCAAGCAGCGCACCATGATCGAGGCACGGAGGCAACGTGGCTGATTCGGTGCTGAGCGTCCGGGACCTGCGGGTGCGTATCGGTCGGCGAGACATCGTGCGAGGTGTCTCGTTCGACGTGCAGCGCGATGCGACGCTGGGCATCGTCGGCGAGTCGGGTTCCGGCAAGTCGATGACGGTCCTTGCCGCGACGGGACTGCTCGACACCCCCGGCGCCGTCGTCAGCGGAACGAGCACACTGTCCGGTGCAGGCGAAGCGGCACCGACTCAGCTCGTCGGGGCGTCGGCGCGAACGCTTCGCGAGGTCCACGGCGGCCGTATCGGCTTCGTGTTCCAGGATCCGGGCACGTCACTGAACCCCCTGTTGACGGTGGAGCGCCAGATCACCGAGTCCCTCGAGGCCCATCGCAGGATGACCAGACGACAGGCCACCGCACGCGCACTCGAACTGGTCGAGGCGGTGAGGCTGCCCGACCCACAGACACGGTTGCGCTCGTACCCTCACCAACTCTCGGGCGGCCAGCGTCAGCGCGTGATGATCGCGATAGCGTTGGCGTGTGACCCCGAACTGTTGATCGCCGACGAACCGACCACGTCGCTCGACGTCACCACGCAGTCGCAGATCATCGATCTGGTGCGCGACCTGCAGCGCGACTTCGGCACGGCGGTGGTGTGGATCAGCCACGACCTCGGCGTGATCGGGCAGGTCGCCGATCAGGTAACGGTTCTGCGCAACGGCGAAGCCGTCGAGCAGGCTCCGACTCTCGACGTGTTCGATAACCCGCAGCAGCCCTACACCCGCGAGTTGCTGACCGCGCGTCCGCTCATCGGCGCATCCGGACCACCGCCCGCCGATGCCCACGCACCGGTGTTGCTCGACGTCGAAGGTCTCGATGTGCGCTTCCCGGTGAGCACGCCGGTCGGCCGCTCGACCGTCCACGCGGTGAAAGGTCTCAGCTTCCGGATCAACCGCGGGACGACGCTTGGACTGGTCGGCGAATCGGGCTCGGGCAAGTCGACCGTCGCCGCGGCCCTGACCGGCCTTGTCAAACCCGATGCCGGCGCCGCGACGTTGGACGGTACAGACGTCTTCGGTGTACGCGGCCGCGCCGAGAAGGGTCTACGGCGCCGAATCAGCCTGGTCTTCCAGGACCCGTTCTCCTCGCTCAACCCGAGGGTCCGGGTGGGAACCGCAGTCGCGGAGCCGCTGCGGGTGCACCGGCTTGTCGACGGAAAACAGGCGCGCCGGCAACGGGTTGAGGAACTGATCGACCTCGTCGGTCTGCCGTCGGAGTTCGCGTCGCGCTACCCGCACGAGCTGTCGGGCGGGCAGCGCCAGCGTGTCAGCATCGCACGCGCGCTCGCCACCGAACCGGACCTTCTCATCCTCGACGAATCAACGGCGTCGCTTGATGTTTCGGTGCAGTCGCGGGTGCTCGACCTGCTCGCCGATCTGCAGCGCGATCTGCACCTGACGTACCTGTTCATCGGTCATGATCTCGCGGTGATTCAGCGCGTCAGCCACGACGTGCTCGTCCTGCGCGACGGTGCCGCCGTCGAATACGGACCTGCGGCAGAGATCTTCACCGATCCTCAGCAGCCTTACACCCGCGCGCTGCTGGCCGCGATCCCGCCCGCTCGGCCTCGCGCAGCGGTATGACGGTCAGGGGCCATGACCGCGCCGCCGCGGGGTTCAGGCCGCGGAGTCGTCTGCGTCCTGAGCCGCCGTCATCACCCAGCGGATTCCGCCGACGGCGACGTTGCCCGCCAGCTTGATGACCGTAGCCTCCACGGGCGGGACATACGGCAGCCACAACGGCGTCCGCGCCCACGCAGGCAGCAGCGACACCGAGGTCGCGGCGAGCACGCCATACGGCGCCCGCATCACCAGCGGCAGCGGCGGGGTCAACAGAAGGAAACGGGCGGCGTCCCTGGCTGCGGGAGTCCCCCGGAGCTCGGGACGGTACCGGCGAATACGTTGGCGCAGTTGCTCTTCGGTACGCGGCGGATCGGCGACACCGAGCGCCTCGGCTACGCGGGCGGTGTCTGCCACATAGCCGTCGCAGCCGTCCTGGTCCAGCGGGGCCGCCCCGTACCGCTGATAGGCGTGCAGGAAGCTGTCCACTTCTGCGACGTGCACCCACTCCAGCAGATGAGGATCGGACGCGGCGTACGCAGTGCCCTCAGGCGTGATTCCGTGGACGCGCCGGTGAATTCCCCGCACCTTGTCGACCGCGCGTTGCGCATCGGCAGCCGCGCCGAAAGTGGTCACCGCAAGGAAGGTGCTGGTGCGCTGCAATCGACCCCACGGGTCGCCGCGATAGTCGGAGTGCTCGGCGACGCCTGCCATGGCGAGAGGATGCAGCGACTGCAGCAGCAGTGCCCGCAGCCCGCCCACGTACATGGACGCATCGGCGTGTACTCGCCGGATCGGTCGGTCCTCACCGAACCACCGCGGGCCGGGGGTGTCGTGGATGCGGGCCCTGTTGACCTGGCCGTCGGGGCCGGCGACCAGACCGAAGAGCGCCCGGCCAAGGTCCGCGCGCACGTCGCCGATGTGGCTCAACAGGCTCATGACTTCGACGGTACCGGCACCGGTTGCTGTGTTTGGATGACGGCGTGGCCGTCGACGACACCTCGCCGGTGAGTCCGGACCAGGCGACAGCGGAGTTCGTCGCGGTGCGAGGGCGCCTGTTCGGCATTGCCTACCGGATGCTCGGCAGCCGCGCCGAGGCAGAAGACATCGTGCAGGACGTCTGGCTCCGCTGGCAGCGCTGACCCTGCGTTCGGCGCCGAGCGCGGCGAAGCGAATGGAGTTGGCGACGCTGATGCTGCTCGAATGGCTCACGCGCGACGGCGCGGTGCTCGCACTGCTGGCCATCAGCGCCTCGACCGCCGGAATCGATCGATTCATGTGGGTGTTGAATCCTGGCAAGCTCGGCGGACTTGCGGATGCGGTGACGTAGATCTCGTCGCGACCCGTCACGAATGCGCCCCCAATCCGGTTATAGCTCGTAACGGCGGCAACTCCGCCTCGGACCGAACCGGAAGGCCCCACGATGAACACCCACGCCCCAGGCATATCGGGCGTCAGGGCGGTCGCCCTGCTCGTTGTCACCACCATCGTCACGGCAGCGATCCTGTTGGCCGTTCTCGTCGACACGTTGACATCCGTTTCGCTGGCGTCGTCGAACGCGTCGAATCCACTGCACTGCGACAGGGCCCTTCACGCGGTTCACCCCGAACCGCTGACGCTCGAACTCGTCGCCCACTGCTGACGTCTGAGATCCAGGAGTCACACGACCCTGAGCACGGCTCCGATCGCCAGGCCGAGCACCAGCAGCCCTCCGGCCTGCCGCACGTGCAGCCACGCCAGTGCGGCGTACCACAGCGGCCACACCGGATAGCCCGGCGGCGGCTCGTCAGGCGGTGGACGGCGGAACCTCGGCCACACCTTCCACAGCCGCGGAACCGCGAGCACGACGAGCAGCGCAGGCCACGGCATCGCCCCAAGTGCGACGGCAACCGCAACGAGCACATAGAAGCCGACCATCATCGCCAGCGTCGTGGCGCGCGCCCGACGATCGCCGAGAATCACTGGGAGCGTGCGGATTCCGAGCGGTTCGTCAAATGGGATCTTGTCGATGTGCTTGCCCATCAACACCGTCACGCACAACAACCCGTACGGCAGTGAGGCAAGGACGACGTCCCAGCCGACGGTGCCGACCGCCGAGAAGTACGTTCCGCAGACCATCAGGGGACCCCAGACCACAAACACGTCCGGTTCGCCGAGGCCGTGTTTCTTCAGCCGCAAAGGCGGTGCGGTGTAGGCGACGCTGAGCAGGAAACCCGCGAGTGCGAAGGCAAGCACCGGCCAGCCGCGAGCCACCGTGAGCACCACAAGGATGGCGAGGTCGGCGATGTTGACCAGAAGGATCGAAGTGATCAGCGTCTTTCGATTCACCAACCCCGACAGCACGGGATGCGGTGCGTACAGCGCACGCGGATAGTTGGCGCTGTCGGTGCCGACCTGCGTGTCGAACAAGTCGTTCATCAGATTGTTGGCCACATGCGCCAGGGTGATGCCGATCAGCGCGAGGACGAGCCAACGCCAGTCGAGTCCCGGCTGCCCCACCGCGAGCAGCGCCGCGACGAGACCGGACACCAGAGTCATCGGAAGCACCGCTGCCCTGGTCACGACGAGCCAACGTGTGACCGTATCGACGGGCGCACCCGGCGGCGGATTGGTGGTACGGAGGGCGTAAGCCCAGGACGACAGCTTGGAGCGGGTCCCGACCTCGGTCATTCCCGAATCGTATGCCCGGCGAAGTAGTCCGACCAGGACGTCACCTCGGGATGCTGTTTGACCAGCTTGCGGCGTTGACGCTCGGTCATACCGCCCCAGACGCCGAACTCGATGCCGTTGTCGAGCGCATCGGCCAAACAGTCGGTGGCGACGGCGCACTGGCGGCAGATGACCGCCGCCGCCTTCTGCGCCGCGCCTGTCACAAACAGTTCGTCGGGATCGGTGTCGCGGCACCGTGCGCGTGCGACCCATGCGAGCCTGCGCTCGCCCGCCAGAGGAGCCAACAGCATCATGGAGACATCTTGGGAGAGCGCGACAGCGGCGAGGTAAGTAGTCGACTACCTCATCTCGGCATAGGTCGTCGCCACCTCGTCGGGCGAAGCCCTCGGAGAGGGCGTCGGCACCGCCTCTACCCAACCTTGACCGCGTGTTGAATCGACCCACCGACGATCGTGAAGTGACTACCCTTCAAGCGGTGGAACTGGGGGTTTTGGGACCTCGTCATCTCCGTCGACGCAGACACCGTGGAGCGCTGCGAGCTTTTCGACGAATCCGACCTCGACTCCGCGCTTCATCGTTTCGACGATCTCACCGGGCGAAAGCCGGAGTTGAGCAACGCGGCCACCCGGGCGTGGACGCGTGCGGCCGACGCGTTCAACCGGCGCGACCTGGACGAATTCTTCACCGTCGTCCGAGCAGGCGGACGGTACGAAGACCACCGGAAGGGCTTGCGATTCGAAGGCCAGACGGAATCGAAAGTGGTGCAACACGTCTTCACAGCGCCGAAGGGCTGGCGGCTACATGTGGAACCGATAGCGCTCAGGGGATCCCGCCTCGCCCTGACGCGTGCGCGCTTCTATGACAGCAGCGAGGTCGACGAACCGATCACCACCGAGGCACTCACGCTGACGGAGATCGGCGATGACGGGACGGTGTGTCTCACAGTGCATTTCGGTGCCGACGACGACAACGCCGCCTTCGCTGAGCTCGAAGCCCGCTATCTCGCGGGCGAGGCGGCAGGTAATGCGGTGTGGGCGGAGGTGTCGCAGGGCTACGCGGCGATGAACCGGCACGAGGTGCCGATGACGATGTCGGACTGGGAGACGGTCGACCACCGGGTGCGCGAATCGTTCGGAGGTGGCGGATGATCGTCGTCCTGCTTCCGCAAACCGAGGGTCCCTGCCGTTGCGAACTGTTCAACGAAACAGACCTCGATGCTGCGCTGGCGCGTTTCGAGGAACTCGGCCGATCAGCACCCAACGACCCTGGTAACGGGCAAATTCTCGAATCCTGACAACAACCTGAGAAAGAGGCGTAATTTACGCCGTGGTCACCACACGGGCCCGGCACGCAAAGGAGCGGTCATGGGGTATGCGAGGCACATCGGTCGAGTCGGCGCACTTGCTGTCACGCTAGGGGTGGGCGCGGCGATCGCCAGTTCGCCTGGGATCGCTCAAGCCGATTCGACGAACACCTCGCAGGGCGATGGCCAAACCAAGACCACATCGTCGGAAACGGACACCACAGCCGGTCAGCCCTCGCCGGGTGCGGTCACCGGCGCCGCCAACGCCGACGACCCCCAATCGCCGAGTTCGGACCGAAAGCTGCAACGCAGGCCGGTGTTGCGCGCAGTCATCGGAGCGCTCCGGGATATCCGGGATGTCACTGACAGTGGCCGCGCCGCCACGGGCAATGCCGCGGGAGCGACCAGCAGACTCGAACGGCAAGGTACGGCGGGCAATGCATCGGGTGCCCTGAAGACATCGAACCCGTCCCCACAAACCACCAGGCTGCGCGAACGCGCCAATGACCTCACCGAGGTGACCGAAAAGGTCGAGTCGGCGGCGACGTCGTTCACCCAACGAGTCGAGCAGGCCGTTCAGAAGTACACCGCACCCACAGCCGGCAGTACGCCCAGTCCAGCGGTGAACGCTGCGCCGCAGGCGTTGACGACGGCGGCCACACCGCTGCTACAACCAACGCCGCAGCCGCGCACAAGTGTCGTGCCGATCTTCACCAACGCGCTCGGCTCGCTCCTGCGACCGCTGCTCTACCCCGACACCGGGTCGCCGCAGCCACAGCTGCCGACGCTGATGGCGATCGTGGCGGCGGTACGCGACGAGATCGAGCGAATCGCCTTCCCCCGCCAGACGCAGGTCGCGTATCCGCCGAGAACCGATCAGCCGGTGGACCCGGGCCTGCCGTCCGATCCGACGAAGCAGCACGTGCTGGTGATCGCCATCGACGGCACCAACTTGAGCAAGGTGATGGAAGACGACGGCACTCCCAACACGAACTTCGAAGAGCTGATGAGCACCAGCACGGTATCCGCGCCGAGCATCGTCGGGCACACCACCGTGTCCAACCCGTCGTGGACCGCCATCCTGACCGGCGCCTGGAACAACAAGACCGGCGTCGTCAACAATGTGTATACGCCGACCACCTATGACAGATGGCCCACGGTTTTCACCCAGCTCGAGAACTACGACGAGGCCATCAGGACGAAGCAGATCGGCGACTGGGATGTCATCGGTGCCATCTCCGCGTCGGGTGAGGGTGCCGACCAGGTCGTCTACATTGCCCAGTTGCCCGACGACCCGAACTGGGCGGCGACTGATGCGGCGGTCACACAGGCGACCGTGGACACCCTGGCTACGACCATCCCGGAGAGCGACGTCCCGAACTTCATGGTCGCCTACCTGGTCCAGGTGGACGAAGCCGGCCACATGTACGGCGGCGATTCGCCTGAGTACGACGCTGCCCTACAGCGCACCGACGCCAACCTCGGTGCGATCCTGGACGCGGTGGCAGAACGTGAGAAGCCATGCGTGGGCGGAAACAACACCGGATGCGGTGAAGAATGGACCATCATCGTGGTCACCGACCACGGCCACCAACCGCAACCGGGCTTCGGCCACGGATTCCAGTCCCCCCGTGAGACAGAGACATTCGTCATCGCGAACGGCCCGCAGTTCGATACGCCGGGCTGCACGACGGCGTGCGCCAGGTTCAATCCCGACTACGAGATCGTCGATGTCACGCCGACGGTTCTGAGCCTGTTCGGCGCCCCGCAGCCCCCCAGAACCGACGGTGTGCCACTGCAGTCGCTCAACGGAAGCAGTTCAGCCCTGTTGACTGGGGACGAGTTGCAGGATCTGCTCGAAGCACAGATCGCTTCGAACGACTATCCCAACATCATCGTCAACGTCGCGCTGAGTGCCCGCACGATCTTCGCGTTCATCCCGTACTTCGTGCACGGCGCGGATTTGCCTGCGCCTCTCGGTGACATCTTGTATGTCGCGACGAACGTGCCCTCGCAGGTGGTTGCCTTCGCGACCGGCGTCTACGGGGTCAGGTTGTTCCCGATCCTGCCACCGCCGCCGGCGATCACGTTCATCCCGGATCAGGCGACGTCTCTCCAAACCGCTTTCCGCACCGACTGCGAGGGTGCCTCGTTCACCACGTGCGTGGCCGTGTAAGCCCGGCGGTCCTCAGCTAGCCGCACAACAGGTTTCGCGGCTGGGAGTTACCTGGACGTCAGCTGTCCGGCGAGACCTCCGATGTGCCCGGCACGCGGCGGTGTCGTACGGTCTGTCTAGCTGATCTAACCGTCTGGGAGGAGTGTCCTACGTCCACGCGATGTCGATCCTCTGTCGACGTCACCCCCACTGGTGGCGGCGGCCCGATCGATGGCGCAACCGCGAGCGATGACGTGGTCGAGCACGACAGCGTCACCCACTGCTTGGACAGGTCCGGATGAGCGCCCACAGCGTTTCGTCGCGCCGGTCGGTTCCCGACCTGATCCGGCGGTACTCGGTCCTGATCGCCCTGTTCTGGCTCGTATTGGCGGTGTTGACCAACGTTTTCGTGCCGCAACTCGAGACGGTCGCCGAGGCGCACAATGTTTCGCTGAGTCCGCAGGATGCGCCGTCCCTGCAGGCCGCCAAGCGGATCGGGAAGGTTTTCGACGAGTTCGACTCCGACAGCTCGGCGATGATCGTGCTGGAGGGGGATCAGCCGCTGGGCGCCGAAGCCCATCATTACTACGACGGCCTGATCGCCAAACTCGAAAAGGACACCGCACACGTCCAGCACGTCCAGAACTTCTGGGGTGATCCGCTGACCGCTGCGGGTTCGCAGAGTGCCGACGGCAAGGCGGCGCTGGTGCAGTTGTACCTCGCGGGCAACCAGGGTGAGTCGTTGGCGAACGAGTCCGTCGACTCAGTGCGCGACATCGTCAACGACACACCACCTCCGCCGGGTCTGAAGGTCTATGTCACCGGAGCCGCGCCGCTGGTGACCGATCAGTTCGAAGTCGGCCGTCACGGCACGCTGAAGACCACCCTGATCACGCTCGGGGTGATCATGGTGATGCTGCTGGTGCTCTACCGTCGGCTCACCACGGTGTTCCTCGTGATCTTCACCGTGATGATCGAGTTGACCGCGTCCCGCGGCGTGGTCGCGGTGCTGGCCAATGCCGGCATCATCGAATTGTCGACCTACTCAACGAATCTGCTGACACTTCTGGTCATCGCGGCGGGCACCGACTACGCGATCTTCATACTCGGACGCTTCCACGAGGCGCGGTATGCGGGCGAGGATCGCGTGTCGGCGTTCAACACGATGTACCACGGGACGGCACACATCATTCTGGGTTCGGGTCTGACGATCGCCGGTGCGGTGCTGTGTCTGACGTTCACCCGACTCCCGTATTTCAACAGCCTGGGCGTCCCCGCCGGCATCGGCGTCCTCGTCGCGGTGATCGCGGCGTTGACGCTGGCGCCCGCGTTGCTGGTCATCGGCCGCCATTTCGGCCTGTTCGAGCCCGCCCGTCCCATGCGCACCCGCGGGTGGCGGCGCATCGGCACCGCGATCGTGCGGTGGCCGGGACCAATTCTGGTGGCGACGGTGGCGATCGCGCTCATCGGGCTGATCGCGCTTCCGGCCTACAAGACCAGTTATGACGCACGGCCCTACCTGCCCGCCGACGCGCCGGCCAACGTCGGCTATACGGCGGCCGAGCGCCACTTTTCGCAGGCGCGGCTCAATCCCGAACTGCTCATGGTCGAAGCCGACCACGATCTGCGCAATTCGACCGACATGATCCTGCTGGAACGGGTCGCCAAGGCCGTCTTCCACACCGACGGCATCGCCCAGGTCCAGTCGATCACCCGTCCGTTGGGCACGCCGTTGGACCACACCTCCATTCCCTTCCAGATCAGCGCCGGAAGCGCGTCGCAGATCAACAACCTGCCGTTCCAGCAGGCCCGCGGGGTCGACCTGCTCAAACAGGTCGACACCATCAACAACTCGATCGACACGCTGCGCCGGCAGTATGCGCTTCAGCAGCAATCCGGTGAGATCACCGACGAACAGTCGCAGGCATTCCAGCAGACGGTCGCCACCGCCCAGGAGCTTCGCGACAAGATCGCCGACTTCGACGACTTCTTCCGGCCGCTGCGGAACTATTTCTATTGGGAGCCGCACTGTTTCGACATCCCGATCTGCCATGCACTGCGCTCGTTGTTCGACGCGCTCGACGGCATCGACGCGCTGACCGATCAACTGGGAGATGTCTCCGGCAGCATCGCCAAGCTCGACGCGCTGCAACCGAAGCTGCTCGCGTTGATCCCGCCGCAGCTCGACACACAGGAGACCAACCGCGAACTGACGCTGACGAACTACGCGACCACGTCGGGCATCAACGACCAGACCGAGGCTGCGCTCCAGAACGCCACCACGCTGGGCCAGGCGTATGACGCGTCGAAAACCGACGATTCGTTCTATCTGCCGCCCGAGGCGTTCACCAACCCGGAATTCCAGCGCGGACTGAAGCTGTTCCTGTCGCCCGACGGTAAGGCCGCGCGGATGATCATCACCCACGACGGGGATCCCGCTACGCCCGAGGGCATTTCGCATATCGACAACATCCGGCATGCGGCGCAGGAAGCCGTCAAAGGCACGCTGTTGGCCGGCTCGAAGCTCTTCATCGCCGGCACCGCGGCCACCTACAAGGACATCCAGGACGGCGCCAAATACGATCTGCTGATCGCCGCCATCGCAGCAATGAGCCTGATCCTGCTGGTCATGATGTTCATCACGCGAAGCATCGTCGCCGCGATGGTCATCGTCGGCACCGTCGCGCTGTCGCTCGGCGCCTCATTCGGACTTTCCGTGCTGATCTGGCAGGACATCTTCGGTATCGAGTTGTTCTGGATCGTGCTGGCGCTGGCCGTGATCCTGCTACTGGCGGTCGGTTCGGACTACAACCTGCTGCTCATATCCAGATTCAAGGAGGAGATCGACGCCGGTTTGAACACCGGCATCATCCGCGCGATGGCGGGGTCGGGAGCCGTCGTGACGGCCGCCGGTTTGGTGTTCGCCGCCACGATGGCGTCGTTCCTGTTCGCCGACCTTCGGGTGCTCGGTCAGATCGGGACGACCATCGCCCTCGGCCTGTTGTTCGACACGCTGATCGTGCGATCGTTCATGACTCCGGCGTTCGCGGCGCTGATCGGTCGCTGGTTCTGGTGGCCGCTCAACGTGCGGCAACGTCCGGTTCCGCAGTCGTTCGCCGGCAACGCCAGGCGGCGACAGCCGGCGCTGTGGGACGACGACGATCCGACGGTGCCCTCTCGCGGTTAGACCCGCGACACCTGGGCGGTCGCCTCAGGCGCCAGCACCTCGACGGTGGCGAGCTTGCCCTTGAGCCTCGCCACCCGACGCAACTGGGTGGCCATGTTCGTCGAGGTCAACATCGGAATGCCGCCGACGAACGTGCGAAATGACGGATTGCCTCCGAGCACTTGCAACTCGTACAGACAGCCGACCACGTAGAAGAACCCGATGCAGAACAGGGTGGCCGGGATCGCCAATGCGAGCGGGGACCGTGCGTCGGCGACCAGTTCGGAGGAGTAGTCGAATTCGTCCCGCGACAGCGGCTCGCCCTTGCGAAGTTTGGCGAGCACCGCCTTGTGGGCGCCCACCTGCTCGCCCATGGGATGCGGTGTCCGGTTCTCCAGCCGTGTGATGTAGACGAAGACGCAGGCGGCGAACGCCAACACCACCAGCCCGTCGAGGATCGTGAGTTCGCCCCAGATCACGCTGCTTACCCCTCCCCTCGGGTGTGGCCTGAAAGTTAGCCTACCTCACCAACATGGGGCTCAGATGCCTCGATTGGGCGCGCTCATGTCGCCCGTGCCCGGCTCGCCGTCGTCGAGGGCGTACCGCAGGTAAACCGTGCCCTTGCCGCTGACTGCCGGCGGTTCGAGAAGCCTCATGTTGGCCGGTACAACCCCGGCGTCGAACACCTTCTTCCCGACACCGAGCGTGATCGGATGCAGCCAGAGGTCGATGCGGTCGAAGAGCTTCTCCCTCAACAGCGTCTGCACGAAGTCGAGGCTGCCGACGACCTTGATGTTCTCGTGTCGGTCGCGAATGTCGCGGATTGCCGCGGCGAGGTCGGGGCCGAGTTGCGTGGATCCGGACCATGACAGGTCGGGCGTGCCACGCGAGGCCACGTACTTCGGGACGCTGTTGAAAAGCGTGGCGATGTCGTCGTCCTGGCCGCCCTCCTGGTGGGGCCAGAACCCGGCGAAGATGTCATAGGTGCGCCTGCCGAGCAGCAGGGCGTCGGTGCCCTCGTAGGCGGCTCCGACCTGCGCGCCCGTGACGTCGTCCATCAGAGGTGCCTGCCAGCCACCGAACGGGAAGTCGTCGCTCGGATCCTCCTCGGGGCCGCCGGGCGCTTGCCCGACGAGGTCCAGTGTTGCGAACAGCTCGAGATGAATGAGGCCCATGGGTGACTCCCGATGCGTTGATTGTCTCCGTCGCAAAGTAGACCGGCGAGGGCCGGCTTACTCATCGGTCCGACCGGCATCGACCGCCGGTGTCAGCTGATCGGTGGACATCAATGTCCCCCGGCGAATCGTCCGATGTGCGGACAGAGCTAAGCGTGGGCGGGTCAATAGTTGACCTACCGACGGGCAGCAAACCGGCGTGCCCGCCAGACCTGAAAGGTACGAAGCATGACTGAGGTGAAGAACGGCGCCGCGTCGGAGCAGCGGTTGAGCGTGTCGAAAGTGATCGATGGCTTCTTGGACTCTCCGCTTTCGGGTATCGCACCGTGGATCCTCTTGGCCGTCATAGGCAGTCCGGGCCACTACGAAAGTGCCATCGCGATCGCCTTCGGGTTTTCGATCTTCGTGTTGTGGGCGGGTCGACGTCGCGGAGATCGCGTGCACTCGCTGACTGCATTCGGTGTCGCCTTCTTCGGGCTTCTCCTGGTCATCAGGGTGCTTGTGGGCGCCAATATCGAGTCCTGGCTCAGCACGTGGACCGGTGAGATGTCGAACGTCGCGCTTGCGACTTTCGCTTTAACAACGCTGGCGCTTCGCAAACCGTTCACCATGTCCTACGCGAAGGACATGACGCCCGAGGAGTACTGGGAGACACCGGCATTCGTCCGGACAAACAATGTCATATCGGCCGCATGGGCCGCGGCATTCACACTCTGCGCCGTATTCGGTTTCATCGGGATCGTGTTCCTGCACGACTCCGGAAACTTCTGGACCGCGTGGATCCTGCAGCTCGGGGTGACGTTCCTCGCAGCGGCCTTCACGGAGGTGTACCCGGACTACGTCGGCGCCAAATTGGACATGGAGTACGGCCAGTCAACCGGTCCGCTGCCGTCGCTGCTCCTTGCGGTGGACTGGATTCCGACATACGTCCTCGTTGCCGCTGTCATCGGCTGGATCATCGACGCGGTGCCCGATTGGCTTGCGATCACGCTTATCGTCATCGGAATAGCCGGTTCGGCCGTGACCCGACGCATCGCCCCGGTCACCGCCGACGAAAGTTCGGACATGTCCGACAGTTCGACCGGCAAGGCGTCCGGCTGACCGCCGTGACCTGCAAGTCTCGGGGGGCCCGCTATGCCGCCAACAGTGGCCTGGCGGGCATCTCGTCGACAAGCTGTTCGGAGGGGCCGGCCACCGTCCCCTGCCCGGCAGTGACTTGCGAAGGGCACTGGAGAACAATCGCTCTCACAAAATGCAAATAGGATTTACAGTAGCGTTTAGGCATTCCCACGCAAGCGGAGGCGGTTCAATGACTGATCGCGCGGCGTTACATCGAAGGATGGCCCACGCCAAGTGGGAGGCGTATGCGAAGGCCACCGAAACCAACTACGTCACATACGGAGACGAGTGGATCTACGCGCCAGACGCAGTAATGATGTGCCCGCTGTTCAACGGCGGCGTCGCGCAACCTATGGCCGACCTGTTTACAGATGAACTCGCGGCAGCCATGACAAGATACGCACCAGACGGGGACATGCTCACCCCCGAATTCCGAATGTGGTGGAAACACATCCCAGACTTTCGAATAGTCACCGACTTCGACTGCGACGCCGCCGAGTGGGGTTTCGCCATGCGCGACACCTACGCGGGGACACGATCCGATGGAGCGGTTCTAGAGCTGCACGAGTGGGACTACATCTGGACCAACGACGACGGGCACATCACCCGCTGGGATTGGTTCGTCGATTCTCGCGAGTGGTACCCGTTCCTGGAGATCATCGGCCTTGACCCCGACACCCTGACGTATCAGGGCTACACCCTGAACTTTCTGCGACAAGGCGGTGTCGCGGGCTGATAGAGAGCGTCAAGAAACAGCCGAAGTAGGTGTGAAGCATCACCCGAAGTAATCGCCGAGTCTGCGCCTTTTCGATGTCGGGTTGTGGGGCGGCCGGGGCTCGAACCCGCGACCAACGAACGCGGCCAGGCGTGCAATCTCGTTGTCGCTACCGCCTTCACAGCTCGCCATAGGGCTTCCCAATCATTCCGATCTCCCGTAATTCGTCAGCCGAGCACTTCGTCTGTCCAAGCGACGATTTGGGGTACGAGCTGCTTCCAGTTCGCCCAGACTGACTCTCCACGGTCCCGACTGGCCTCGAATCGGTCGAGGAATTCCCGGTCTCCCCAAACGGGATCGACGAGATGTGCATTCTGCAGGTTCGCGGCTAGCCGCTCCGACGTCGCGCGGGTGTGATAGTAATCGCTTTCACCGCTGCGAAATACGAGTATGGGAAGAGTGATCGCTACGGCTTCCTCATCCGAAAGCCCCGCCACTAGTGGGTTGCCGCATGCGCAGTAAGCGTGCGCCCAGCGTTCCATCGTTTCTATGAATTTGTGCTTGTCCTGCGCAAGAAATCGGTCGCGGTTACGCGGGTTGCGTTCGATGACCTCGGCCCACGTGGGAAGGGCGGCTACATCGGCCATTGTTCCGTTCCACGCTGCCCGGATCGAGGGAAAGTTATACACCTCGGCCAGCGACATACTGCCGAACGCTCCGCCGCTGACCCACCACATCACAACGGCACGAGCGATTTCGGGGTGCCGCGCCGCAGCGAGTAATGAGATCCGCGCCCCTCCGGAGCCGCCGAGCAACACCGTCGGTCCGAGGCCCAAATCTATGATGAGCCGAGCGAGCGAGTCCGCCTGCATCACCGACTCTGAGCTGCCCTCGAAACACACCGCTGACGCACCACAGTTGAGTCGATCGTAAATCACTACTTGCTTACCCCGATCAGCGAGCGCTTCAGCCATCTCGCGAACTCCCCCGGCATCCTTGCTGAAGCGGCCGCCACCGGTAAGGATGTATGGCTCACCTTCGCCGATGATCTCGTAAGCGATCTCAAGCTCACCTTGTTGTATGACTCGCACAACTACCTTCTTCGACAACGTAATTGGGTGTTAATCGTCGTTCTTCCCGGAACAGCTCATCAATCAGCATGCAGGCATGGGGTTTGTCCACCACGGCGGGTCATCCTCGCCAACGGGCACCTCAGTCATCGGGGTCGTCGACGCCGAAGATGAAGCGGTCGGCGATCGCGTGCTCGTTGCGGATCGACATCTCCTGGTTGGTATTGAGCCACAGTCCCTCGAATCCACGCGAGTGCAAACCAGCATGGATGGCATCGATGTTCATGAGATCCTGCGTGGGCAGTTCGCCCCAGCCATCATGCTCCTGCCAACGCTCGAACTCGAGCCAGCTGGACTCCGGCACCTCACCAGGCGCAAAGTGCTCCAGCGAGAACATCTCAAACACACAGCGATTGGGTCCTCGGCGTCGGGAAGCATCCGGTAGCCCAGCACGCACGACTTCTCCACGAGGATGACCAGGGTTGGGAAGACGTGCCAGTCGCCGTTGCCAGCGAAGTACTCTTCCATCGACATCCTCGGGTAATCGACACCCTCGGCAATGGCGAGCTTCTCGCACATCTGGTGGTAGATCACGAAGGGTGGAATCGGCCCGGGTTCCATGTCGGCCATCTGCTTCGCGACGCGGTAATCGCGTTCTGTCACCAGGGAGTTGATCTCGAGATACTGGTACTGCATCCCATTCGCGAAGATCTTTGGTGACGACTCCCGCTCCGCGCGTGCAGCGCCGCCGTTGCTGTCGGGCCGCACGGTGTAGGTGAACCGTGAGTGGTTCCGGTACACAGTGGTTGGTGTGTACGGCGCGTAGATGAACTCGTGGGGTGCCGCAGGTGCGGTCGATGCCCGCACTCCCTGATCGCTCCGCACGGTCTGCGGGTGCGTGCCGGGCGAGTGGTAACCCTCGATGAACGCGTCGATGACGGTCTTGTAATTGGCGGCCAACGGGGTTCGCTTGCGCCACCGGAAACGCATGTCTTCCAACCGGAACGGAGCGAGCGCTGCCGGAAGCGGGTCCAGCCACTCGAGGAGATCCGGCGGATTCTCGGCCACGCTGATGAACACCCAACCGCCCCACGTCCCCACCGACAGCGGGCGCAACGCCCACTGCTCTCTTGGTCGGTTCAGGAACTCGTCGCGACACGGGACGAACGACGAGCGGCCGTCGAGCGCGTACCGCCAGCCGTGAAACCCACAGCGGAGCTCGCCGTCGACCGCGCATCCTTGTCCCCGCACCACCTTCATGCCGCGGTGGGTGCACGCGTTGTAAAAGGCCCTGATGCTCCTGTCTTTCTGCCGCACCACCATGATCGATTGCCGGCCGATCGTGTACTCGTAGTAACTTCCGGGGTCGGGAATCTCCTCCTCCCGACACGCCGTTTGCCACACCTGTGTGAAGAGATGGTCGAGTTCGAGCTGCAAAAACTCGGAATCGATGTAGCGGCCTTTGGGGACGAAAGTCTCACCGCACGCATAGCGAGGCGGCACCTGTCCAGTCGTCTTCGACTCGGTTGCGTCTTCAATTGCGCTCATCGGGTACCCCTTCCGGTGCGCCAGTGCGCAGGCGCCTCGTCGCAATTGTTGGAACTAATCACGCTTCCTCGAACGACGTCCCAAACTGGCGAACACGTTCTCGGCCATATGGTTTGGCACTCATCTACAGCGCGATGGGGACGCTGGCCGGACCGCGCACTGAGCTGGTGTGGACGTACTCGACGTTGGCCTCGTCGACGTCCCATTCAGGGAAGCGCTTCAACGTCTCCTCCAGCGCCAGCCGGGCCTCCAGCCGGGCCAGCGCCGCACCCAGACAGAAGTGCGAGCCGTGTCCGAAGCTGACGTGGCGGATCCCGGTTCGCGTCACGTCGAAGACGTCCGGGCGCTCGTACTGACGCTCGTCGCGCCCCGCCGAGCCGGTCAGCAGGATCACCTTCGCTCCGGCCGGAATCACCGTGCCGTGGTACGTGGTGTCGCGCAGGGCGAAACGCCCCTGGACTGGAGACGGCGCGTCGTATCGCAGCAGTTCCTCCACCGCGCCGCCGATCAATCCGGGATCCGCCACCAACTTCGCCCGCTGCTCCGGGTTGCGCGCCAGGGTGAGTGCCGCCCAGCCGAGAAGTCTGGCGACTGTCTCGTTGCCCGCCACGTTGATCATTGCGATGAACATCAACAGTTCGCCGTCATCCAGCCGGCGTGGTTGCGCGTCGGGCAAGACGACGTCGGAATTCATCAGATCGCTGACAATGTCCGTCGTACTGTGTTGGCGGCGCAGTTCGATCTGCTGTTGGTAATAGCCATAGAGCTTCGCCGATGCCTCCATTCCCGCGGCGCTGAGTTCCGTGCTCCCTTCCTCGCGATGCAGTTGCGCGTCCGACCACTCGCGCAGGTTGTCGTGATCCTCCTCGGAGAAGCCGAGGAGTGAGCTGATCACCATCACCGGCAGCTTGGCGGAGAAGTTCTCAACGTAGTCGAACCCGCCGGTGCCGACGTATCGATCCAGATAGCCACTGCACAGTTCGCGGATGCGGTCCTCCAGCTGAGCAATCCGGCTACGAAAGAACGTGCGGTTGACCATCTTCCGTAGGCAGGTGTGGTCGGGAGGATCCATCATGATCATCGGCTGCGGCGCGGGCAAAGGTTCTTCGGTGATTGTGTCGAGGATGATGCCGTGTTCCGACGAGAAAGATTCGGTGTCCAGCGATGCCGTCATCACATCGTCGAACCGGCTGAGGGCGTAAAAGTCGTGTTCCGGGTTGTAGTAAACAGGCGCTTCGTCGCGCAACCGTTTCCACACCGAGTACGGGTCCTTGTGCAGGGCGCGGTCGAACGGATCCCAGCGCAAGTCGGTTGTTGTCATCGACACCATCCTCCGTGCGGAACACTATTACAGAGAATGTTAAATAGCACTACTAAGCACTAGCTGTACTCGGCGGTGACATTCGTAACGGATGACTGTTGCTTAAGGGAGGACCTCCGGGCTTAGTGGAGATGTCTGAAGTCTTCGCTAGTCCACGGAGGTCCTCGTGTCCCACGCTAATGCTCGTCTCA
>JAEZKH010000152.1 GCA_023415515.1 Actinomycetes bacterium | reverse complement strand
GCCGCGCGGCGACTGCGACTCCCCCCCGCACGCTGCGCGGTTCTCGAGGACGCCCCGGCCGGTGTGGCGGCGGCACGCGCCGCAGGCGTCGTCACTGTCATCGGCGTCGGAGCGGCTGCCGCACAAGCGGACATCACGTTCGCCGTCACCGACCTGCGCGGCATGCGCTTCGACGGCAGCCGACTCGACATCGACGACACCGGCTAGCAGTTCGACTTGTACGCCGCCGCGCCGCCTTCGCCGCTGAGGTTCTCCTTGGTGATGATGGTGAACCCGGTCTGCACCTTCGCGGTGTTCTGCCCACCCTCGAGGGCCGTGACCGCCTCGTCGACGCCGAACCTGCCGATGAGGCCGGGATCCTGGGCGACGAGCGCCTGGACGGTACCTTCCTGCAAAGCCTTGATCTGATTGGGACCGGCGTCGAACCCGACGACGTTCACCTGTCCACTCTTGCCCGCCTGCCGCACGCCGGTAGCCGAACCCTCTGCCGAGAACAGGTTGGTGGCGAAGACGCCGACGAGATCCGGATCCTTCTGCAGCTGCGCGCCGATCAGTTGGGCGGCGGTCGCGGGATCGTTGTGGCTGTACTGGACGCCGACATATTGAAACTTGCTGTCGCCCTTGACCGCTTCCTCGAAGCCTTTCGCGCGCGCGTCCGTTGTCGAGACGCCGGGGTCGATGTTCATCACCATGACCTTGCCGCCCTCGGGGCGCAGCTTCTTGATCGCCTCGAAGGCCGCCCGCCCGCCGCCCTCGTTGTCGCTGGCGATCTGGGACACCGCGTAGGACGGGTCTTCGGTCGTGGTGTCGACGAGCACCACCTTGATGCCTGCCGCGGCGGCCTGCTGGAGCGGCTGCTGCATGGCCTTGACGTCGGTGGGTGCGACAAGGAGCGCGTCCGGCTTCGCGGCCACGATCGAGTCGAGGATCGGTTTCTGCAGCGTCGGGTCGAACTTCTGCGGCCCCTGTGTCGAGACCTTCACGCCGAGCTTGGCGGCCTCCTCCTGAGCGCCGCACTGCATGGTGATGTAGAACTGGTCACCGGTGACGCCCTGAAGCAGCTGGATGTTGTATTCCTTGCCGGCCTTCGGCGGCGCAGTCACGGTCGTCGCTGCCGCTCCCTGCGAGCTGCCGTTCGACGCGTCGCCTTCACTGGATGACTGCGGTTTCGACGACGTGCAGGAAGATAGCGCGAGGACAACGGTCCCCACGGTCCCGGCGACCACCATTGCGCGCCTACGGTTCACTGGCGTTCCTTTCGTTGCGAGTTGGTGTGTTTGAAGATGTTTCTCGAGCGCGCACCGCGTAGCGCGGCAGCGCGGCGTGACTGGTCGACGTAGACGGCGGCGATCAGCACCGTGCCGACCGCGACCCCCTGCCAGAACGGCTGCACGCCGATGATGACGAACCCCGACTGCAGCACCGCGGGAATGAACAGGCCGACCACGGTCCCGAAGACGCTGCCCTCACCTCCGAATATGGAGGTCCCTCCGATGACCACCGCGGCGATGACGTTGAGGTTCGTCAGCGACTGCCCCGCGATGGTGGTGGTGCCGAACTGGGCGAGGGTGAGGATCGCACCGACACCTGCCAGGGTGCCTGCGAACGCGTAGACCAGAACCAGGTGCCGCGTCACCTTGATTCCGGTGCGGCGCGCGGCCTCCTCGTTCGAGCCGATTGCGTAGGTGTATCGGCCGAACTTCGTCTTGTGCAACAGGATTCCACCGAACAACACGATCACCAGGGCCACGAAGGGCAGGCCGGGAATGCCCAATATCTTGGTGTAGACACTGAAATCGGTCAGCTCGGTGGGCACGGACCTGATGTCGATCCCGCCGGTCAGTACCTGCGCGAGACCGAGCGCCACGGAGAGCGTGCCGAGGGTGACGATCAGCGCGGGCACCTTGGCGACGGCGACCAGCACACCGTTCACGACTCCCCACGCCATACCGCCCAGGATCGCGACGACCAACCCCGCCGTCGCCACCCCTGGACCCGCACCGCCCATGGCCTCCATGACCTTCGCCGACACCACAGACGCGAACACCAGCACCGAACCGACCGACAAGTCGATGCCCGAGGTGATGATCACGAACGTCATTCCGACGCCGAGTACAGCCCATACCGCAACGTTCTGGGAGATGAGTAGGAAGTTGCCCGTCGACATGAACCGGTCGCCGGCGAGGACGGCGAAGCACAGGCAGATGACGATCAGAACGCCGAGGATCCAGAATGCCTGGAGTCCCACAACACGTTTGAGAAACGACTGCGCCGGGTCGAGGTCGCCCGCACCGGAGACCACAGCCTTCTCGTTCGCGACCGTGCTCATGCGGCGCCGTCCCTGCTGTCGAGCGCTCCCGTCATCGCTCCGACGAGTTCCTCGACGGTGGTCTGCTTTCCGTCGAAAGTGGCGACCCTCCTTCCGAGACGCAATACCTGGATGCGGTCGCACACCTCGACCACGTGCGGCATCGAATGGCTGATGAACACCACCGCGATGCCTTTGTCCCGTACCCGTTTGATGGACTCGAGCACGTTCTTGGTCTGCACGACACCGAGAGCCGCGGTCGGCTCGTCGAGTATCAGCACCTTCTTCGCCCACGCCATTGCCCTGGCGATCGCGATCCCCTGCCGCTGCCCGCCGGACATCGAACCGACCGGTGAAGCAAGCGATTTCACGGTCGCACCCAGTTCGGCGAACGATTCGACCGCGCTGCGGCGCATCGCCCTCTCGTCCATGAATCCCAGGCGGCCGAGTATGCCTCTACGCGGAATCTCCCTGCCGAGGAAGACGTTCTGGACCGGGTTGAGGTGCGGCGCCAGCGCCAGATCCTGATAGACCACCTCGATGCCGAGTTCTTCTGCGTGCCGTGGGCCGGACAGTCTGACACGGTCGCCGTCGAAGTAGATGTCGCCGTCGTCGAGGTCAAGGTTGCCCGACAGCGCCTTGATGAGGGTCGACTTCCCCGCACCGTTGTCGCCGATGAGGCCGACGATTTCGCCTGGCTGCACATCGAAGTCGGCGCCGTCGAGCGCCCGCACGTGGCCGAAGCTGCGCGAAAGCCCACGCGCCTCGAGGATCGATCTCATCTGGTACCTTCCCGCCCGTGGGGCGCGCGTTGTGGCGGCCACGAGTCACCCGGACGGCAGACCAGAAGTCGCACATCGCCCTCGACCCACCACTCGCCCGAGACTGCCGGGACGACGACGGTGTCGCCTGCGCTCACGACTACCGGGTCGCTCTCGGTGGACTTGAGTGACCCCGCGCCCGAGAGGACCGCCGACACAGCGAATCCCGCGGGCACACCGGCATTCGGCGTCAGGAGATCCATGTGAAAGAACTCCGCCGCCGATTCCGGCAGCACAGATGTCAGTCTGTCGGCACTGGCATGGCGAGTCAGCTGATCGACATCGGTGAGCGCAGCGGATTCGACGGCCGACAACGCGACGTCGCGATCGAGGCCGAGAAAGATCTCGCCATCGGATGCGGTCGTGTTGATCCGCTCCAGCAGGATCGACTGGTCCGTCGGCTCCTGGGCCTCCACGAGCAGAACGCCGCGGCCGATTGCGTGCGGCGTGCCACCGGGAACCAGCACACCGTCACCCGGTCGGACGGGAATCCGGTGCATCAGCGCGAGCATCGCTTCGGTGTCCTGCGCGTCGACCAGAGCCGAGAGTCGTTCAGGCTCAACTTCTTCGCGCCAACCCACCCAGACCGCGGCATCGTCGGACGCCTGCAGGATGTACCACGCCTCCGTCTTGCCGTACGGACAGCCGAGATGGCTGCACGCGAACTCCCGTGTGGGGTGCACATGAACAGGCAGCCGCTGCCCGGCATCGAGCAGTTTCACGAGGACGCCGGTGTCGCCCGGTTCTGCGTCGTCACGCCCGAGCCAGCCGATGGGGTCGGCTCGCACTGCATCGCGCAGGAGCGTGCCGTCGGCGAGTGACGACGGACCGAGATTCGGCTCACCGAACCGCGCGACGGTGGCACCGACCCACTCCTCGGGAGAGGATTCTCCGATCGGCGGAAGGCCACGCCAGTCGGCCAACGCCGGCCCTCCCGCGTACCAGTGCGGAATTACATTCGGCGGTAGTAGCTGCGGTTGCGCGGTCACTCGCTCGACGCCTCCCGGTCTGCGTTACCCACGTCACTGTGCGATCGGCCTGTGCGGTGACAGTACGCCACCTTGGCTGTTATGTCACCGGTGTCAGAGGAATCCCCTTCTGCGATCTGACATCGGTGTCATACTGGCCGCTGACCGACCGAGGAGAGACGATCGATGGCCACCATGCGCGATGTCGCCCACCGAGCGGGCGTCAGCGCAAAGACGGTCTCGCGGGTCATCAACAACGACCGCTATGTCTCCGCTGATGTCCGTGAACGGGTCGAGCGGGCGATCAACGAACTGCGATACGTACCGAACATGCTCGCCGTCACCTTCCGCGCAGGACGAGATGCCGCGATCGGCATCTCGATGCCAGGTGTCGCAGATCCCTTCTTCGCCAGCATCATCGAAGCCGTCGAACGCGAGGCGAGCAAACGCGATGTCGCTGTCATCCTGACCAGCGCGGGCTGGGAGCCGTCCCACGAACAGCGCTCACTTGAAGCCGTTTTGATGCGTCAGGTGGCAGGGATGATCATCTGTCCGGTCGGCAAGGACATGTCGTATCTGCGACCGTGGCGGGAACGCACGCCGCTGGTATTCGTCGATCGCGAGCCCGGCCGACTGACCGCCGACGCTGTCGTGCAGGACGATCTCGGCGGCAGCCGCGACGGAACCCGTCACCTCATGTCGCACGGGCACCGCAGCATCGCGTTCTTCGGCGACGACACATTCACCGGCCTGTTGCGCCTGCGGGGCTGGCAGGAGGCACTCGCCGAGGCGGACCTGCCGCCCAACCACGTTCACATCGGTGCGCACGACGTCCCGTCATTGACAGCAGCGCTGCAGAAGGCGCTCGCCGCTCACGATCCGCCCACCGCGATCTTCTCTTCGAACGCCCGCTTCACCATTGCGCTGATATCGGTGCTGCAGGCGTTGCGCCGCAGCGACATCGGCCTGGTTGGGTTCGGCGACTTTCCGACGGCCGCCGCTCTCAAACCCGCGATCACGGTGATCCATCAAGACGGTGACGCGATGGGACGCTTCGCGGCCGATCGGCTTTTCGCCCGGCTCGAAAACCCTAACCGGCGGCTGCGCAGGCGGACCGTCCTCCCGGTGTCGCTTGTGACCCGCACGTCGTGCGCGATGCCGGGTCAGAAGGTGCGCGCGGGACACGGGGAGAGCGACGCTAGCGCGATGTGACGATCGTCGGCCTCGGAGGCGCTCCGGCGTCCAGCAAGCCCAGAATCGCGTCGATGTCGGTGTGCGCTGCCAGCAGGTCGGCCATCCGGTCCAGTTGAGCATCGCGCCGCGCCGAGACGTCGACGTCGGTGGCGACGACGAATCGGGTCCGCCCGGCCGCAGCGGCGGCGTCGGTGAGCCAGCGTCGCCGGACCTCGTCGTTGTCGAGCAACCCGTGCCAGTGTGTGCCGTACACCTCGGCGGCGCGGACGCCGACGCCCAACCAGTCCGGCGCCCCGGACCTGACCACCTGGCCGTGGTGGATCTCGTAGCCACTCAGCGGTGTGTCGTGTCGTCGCAAGGTCTTTGTCTGCGTGAAGGCGATGTCGACATCGAGCAGGCCGAGACCGTCGACCCCGCAGGCACCGGACTCCACTTCGTCGTCGATGCGACGACACAGCATCTGGAAGCCGCCGCAGATGCCGAGCAGCGGCAGCCCCGAGCGGGCGTGCGCGACGATGCCGTCGGCGAGACCGCGACCGCGTAGCCACTCGAGGTCGGCGACCGTCGACTTGCTGCCCGGGATGATCACGACGTCGGCGTCGGGCAGATCGGCGGGGTCGGTGACCCACCGCACCAGCACGCCGGGCTCGCAGGCGAGCGCTTCGACGTCGGTGGAGTTGGAGATCCGGGGCAGCCGGATCGCCGCGACCCGCAGCCACTGGTCGCCGATCGGCGGCTGCGGTTGGCCGATGACGCGGTGTGCCTGCACCGAGACGGAGTCCTCGGTGTCAAGCCAGAATCCGTCGTCGAACGGCACGACGCCGTAGGTGGGTCGACCGGTCAGGTGGGCGAGCTGCGTCAGGCCGGGGGTCAACAGATCCGGGTCGCCGCGGAACTTGTTGACCAGAAAACCCGCGATCAGCGCCTGATCCTCCGGCGAAAGGATGGCGACGGTCCCGAACAGGTGTGCAAGCAACCCGCCCCGGTCGATGTCGCCGACCAGGATGACCGGTAGCTGCGCGGCGCGGGCGAGGCCCATGTTGGCGACATCGGTTGCGCGTAAGTTGATCTCCGCGGGAGACCCGGCGCCCTCACAGATGACCGCGTCGAATTCGCTTCGCAGAGAGCTCAGTTCGTCGTTCACGACGTCGGCGAGTCGATCCCGGTGCCGGAAGTAGTCGCCGGCGGCGACCGCTCCTTCGACACGGCCGCGGACGACCAACTGCGACGTTCGGTCGCTTCCCGGCTTGAGCAGCACCGGGTTGAAGCGCACGCTGGGCGCCAGGCCCGCGGCGCGCGCCTGCACCGCCTGAGCGCGGCCGATCTCGCCGCCCTCGACGGTCACCGCCGAGTTGTTGGACATGTTCTGGGCTTTGAACGGCGCCACGCTGATGCCCTTGCGGGCCAGCAGGCGACACAGCCCGGCGACCACCAATGATTTCCCGGCGTCCGAACTGGTTCCCGCGACCAGCAGCGCACCACTCACGGTTCTAGAGTCGGGTCAGGATCTCGGCGCCGTCGTCGGTGACCACGAGTGTGTGCTCGAACTGCGCGGTCCACTTCTTGTCCTTGGTGACGACGGTCCAGTCGTCGTCCCAGATCTCGTAGTCCAGCTCGCCGAGATTGATCATCGGTTCGATGGTGAAAGTCATCCCCGGCTCGATCACGGTCTCCACCGCAGGCTGGTCGTAGTGCAGAACCACCAGCCCGTTGTGGAACGTGGTGCCGATGCCGTGGCCGGTGAAGTCGCGAACGACGTTGTAGCCGAACCGGTTCGCGTAGGACTCGATGACCCGGCCGACGACCGACAGCGCGCGTCCGGGCCGGACGGCTTTGATCGCGCGCATCGTCGCCTCGTGGGTGCGTTCGACGAGCAGTCGGTGCTCCTCGGACACATTGCCCGCGAGGAAGGTGGCATTGGTGTCGCCGTGTACCCCGTCGATGTAGGCGGTGACGTCGACGTTGACGATGTCGCCGTCCTCGATGACGGTCGAGTCGGGTATCCCGTGGCAGATCACCTCGTTCAGCGATGTGCAACAGGACTTCGGGTAGCCCTTGTAGCCGAGCGTCGAGGGATAGGCGCCGTTGTCGATCATGTACTCGTGTGCGATCCGGTCGAGTTCGTCGGTGGTGACTCCCGGTGCGACCGCTTTGCCCGCCTCGGCGAGCGCACCGGCGGCGATCCGGCCCGCGACCCGCATCTTCTCGATCACCTCGGGGGTCTGCACCCACGGTTCGGTGCCTTCCCTCGCCGTCGCCTCCCCCACGTACTCGGGGCGTTCGATCGACCTCGGCACCGGGAGGGTCGGCGATACCACGCCGGGACGAAGTGCGGTGCGAACGGCCATGACGCCAGGATAGTCGGACGCGCGGCCACCGTCGGCCACGAGGACCGGCCACAAGGGACGCCGGCCCGCCACGTGCAGGCCTCAGTCAGCCGCCCCGTCGCCACAGCGATCGTCGCGGGCCACGGATGTCGACCGAGCCGCACATCACCCTTCCGGTCAGGATGACGTGCGGGCTGCCCTCGCCGGGCGCGTCCTTGCGGTGGTCGCTCGCGCTTCCGACGACGACCTCGACGTCGTCGATCGATGCGCTCGCACCGTCCGGCAGGCGCAGTTCCAGGCCGCCGAACTTCATGTCGAGCTCGATGATGACCATCGGGCCCGCGAAGCGCGCCGTCGTCAGGTCGAGGTCGACCGAGCCCATCCGCCGGTAGAGGGCCAGCCGGGTCGGCACGGTCCACTCGCCCTGCCGCTTCAGCGACCCCATCACCCCGCGCAGTTCGACTCGGTCGGTCGCCGAGGTGACGATCGCGCCGGGTCCCGGCAGGTCACCGACCAGCGTGTCCAGATCGGTACGAAGGCGAGCCTGCGACACCAGCGCCGAGCGCTCCTCGAACTCGTCGATGTCGATCAGACCCAGTGCGACGGCGTTGTGCAGCCGGCGCAGAGTGCCGTTGCGATCGGCATCGGATACGCGCAGCGCAGCAGATCGCCCGTTGCTCTCGGTCATGGCCACTCCAAAATACCGCCGCGGTCATGACAGTTGCGCGGACGTGGCCCGAACTTTGCGCGTTTTCGCTGATGTTTCCTGACTCTGCAGCTCCGATGCTGGCTAGCATGACCGAATCCGAATGGGACGACCTGGTTGTGGGCGAGGTCATGGGCGAACTGCCGACCGGAACCGTGACGTTGCTGCTGGCCGACGTCGAGGGTTCGACGCGGCTCTGGCAGACCCAGCCCGAGGCGATGACGGCCGCTGTCGCACGACTTGATTCCACGCTCACCGATCTACTCGGCGCCCATGGTGGCGTGCGTCCCGTCGAGCAGGGCGAGGGTGACAGTTTCGTCGCGGCGTTCGCTCGCGCCAGCGACGCCGTGGCGTGCGCGCTCGATCTGCAGCGGGCACCCCTGGCGCCGATCCGGCTGCGCATCGGCGTGCACACCGGGCAGGTGCAGCTGCGCGACGAGGCCAATTACATCGGGCCGACCATCAACCGGACGGCACGGCTGCGTGACCTCGCGCACGGCGGCCAGACCGTCGTTTCGGGGGCGACCGAGCAACTCGTGGCCGACTGGCTGCCCGACGACGCCTGGCTCACCGACCTCGGCAGACACGAACTGCGCGACTTCCATCGACCCGAACAGGTTTCGCAGCTGTGCCACCCCGACCTGCGCAACGAGTTCCCGCCGTTGCGGGTGTCGAGAAGTTCCCAAGCGCCGAGCCTGCCCGCGCAGTTGACCAGCTTCATCGGGCGTGTCGCGCAGATGGCCGATATACGCGCCCTGTTGAGCGACACCAGGATCGTGACCTTGACGGGCGCGGGTGGGGCGGGCAAGACACGGCTCGCGATCCGGGTCGCGGCCGACATCGCGGGCGCATACCGGGACGGTGTTTCCTACGTCGACCTGGCCCCCGTGACGCATGAAGCCGTGGTGCCCGTGGCCGTGGCCCGCTCGCTCGGCCTGCCCGACCAACCCGGGCGCTCGACGATGGAGACGCTGGCCAAGTTCGTGGCCGAACGGCAGACACTCGTGGTGCTGGACAACTGCGAGCACCTGCTGGATGCCACAGCCTCGCTGACCGCCGAATTGCTCGCGGCCTGCCCGGGCCTGCAGGTGCTGGCCACCAGCCGCGAACCGGTCGGGGTGCCCGGCGAGGTGACGTATTCGGTGCCCTCGCTGGCGCTGGCCGACGAGGCGCTGGAACTGTTCGCCGACCGGGCCCGCCGGGTTCGGCCCGACTTCGCCGTGACCGACGAGAACGCCGCCACCGTGACCGAGATCTGCAAGAGGCTCGACGGAATGCCGCTGGCGATCGAACTGGCGGCGGCGCGCGTGCGGGCGCTGTCGTTGCAGGAGATCGTCGACAGCCTCCATGACCGCTTCCGCCTCCTCACCGGGGGCTCGCGCACCGCGGTGCGCAGGCAGCAGACGTTGCGCGCATCGGTGGACTGGTCACACGCGCTCTTGACCGAGACCGAGCGAATTCTGTTCCGTCGACTCGCGGCTTTCCTCGGCGGTTTCGACCTCGATGCGGCGCAAGCGGTCGCCGGCGATGCCGACGTGGAGCGTTACCAGATTCTCGACCAGCTCGCACTGCTCGTCGACAAATCATTGGTGGTCACCGAGAATTCTTGCGGGACAACGCGATACCGTCTACTGGAAACAGTACGCCAGTACGCGCAGGAGAAGCTCGGCGAATCGGGAGAAGCCGCGGCGATGCGCGCCCGCCACCGCGATCACTATGCGGCGATCGCCGCACTGCTCGACGCACCGGCGGGCACCGACCATGAGAAACGCATTGCCCAGGCCGACAACGAAATGGACAACCTGCGTGGCGCGTTTGCGTGGAGTCTCGAGACCCGAGACATCGATCACGCATTGTCATTGGCGTCGTCACTTCAGTCACTGTGGTTGTCGCGCGGCCGAATCCAGGAAGGGTTGGCCTGGTTTGATGCAGTCTTCACCGAAGGCAACTCGCTTCCCATAGATGTGGCACCCGCGGTTCGCGCACGGTCATTGGCGGACCGCGCCGTCCTGAACGCGTGGCTGGCCGTTTACCACCTGGAGGACGCCGAGGAAGCCTTGTCGATCGCGCGGGAACTCGACGACCGGATCCTCATCGTGCGGGCGCTTCACGCGTGCGGCACGGCATCTGTCTATGACGCCGATGTGGCTCTGCGGTATTTCGAAGAGGCGATCGGTATCGCCAGAGAAGTCGGAGACCTGTGGCGGCTGAACCACATCCTCGGTCAGCGAGCACACGCCGCGTTCGTGGCCGGCGACCCGATCGGAACACGTGCTGCTGCCGACGAGGGGCGCGACATCGCAGACGCGATCGGAGACCGGTTCGGCTCCCGTCAATGCCGCTGGCGGATCGGCGGCGCGCAGATGATGCAGGGCGACATAACCGGAGCAATAGCCGAAATGCGGGCGCTTCTTGCCGAGGCCGAGAACGACCATGACCTGTTCCTGCGAGCGAATGCGCTGCTGATGCTCCCCTGGGGACTGGCGTACGTCGGCGCCACCGCCGAGGCACGAACAGTCGCCGAGGAAGGCATCGCTTCCGCCGGTGAACTCGGTGACGTATACCTCGGCGCCAGTTACATCGCCTTGATGGTCGCCCACCTCGCTGCGGGTGACAGCACAGAGGCAATCAAGGCGGCAGACGCGGGCTGGGCCCGGTTGGGCGACCTGTACGGCACAGCGTCGATCAACAGTTCATACATGGCCCACGCATCTCTCGCGGTAGGCGACCTCGTGATGGCCCGAAACGCGGCGGATGTATCCATCTCGAAAACGACCGGCTGGTATCGGGCCGCCGCGCTGACCGCCCGCGCCCGCGTCGCTCTCGCGGAGGATGATTCCGAACAGTCTCACCGCGACGCACATGAAGCACTCCGCTGCGTCGTTGCCGTCAAAGCGTACACATGTGTCGCCGACACCCTCGAAATACTCGCCGATGTGGCCGGCAAGGCCGGCAGCCATCACGAAGCCGCCCGGCTCCTCGGAAGTGCCGAAGGGATTCGCAGTCGCACCGGCGAAGTGCGCTTCGCGATATATCAGGACTGGTACGACGCGTCGGTGCAGTCGCTGCAAAACGCGATGGACCCCGCCGACTTGGAAGCGGCGTGGGCCGAAGGGGCAGCCTTGTCGACCGAAGAGGCCATCGCCTATGTGCAGCGCGGCCGCGGCGAACGCAGACGACCGTCGAGCGGCTGGGCGTCGCTGACCCCGGCCGAATCCGACGTCGTTCGGCTGGTGAGTGAAGGACTCGGCAACAAGGACATCGCGCAGCGGCTCTTCGTGTCGCCGCGGACCGTGCAGTCGCATCTGACCCGCGTCTACACCAAGCTGGGGCTGACGTCGCGAGTCCAGCTGGCGCAGGAGGCGGCTCGACGCGCGACTTCGACAATCGGCTGAATCGCCCACTTCCGGGGCACCGATCTTGGTAATTGTCTCTCGTGAGGACTGACGACAGCCCGTCGGGACCCAAGACCACCGAGGCTTGGGCCTTCGTGCAGAAAATGATCGCCGACAGCACCGGCATCATCGCCGCCGACGCCGAGAACGAACGCGAACTGCTGGAGGGCCTGCGCGTCGTCTCCCGCGTCACGGCGCTGTGCTCGGAGCTCAGCGTCGAGGCCGACCCCGACCTGCCGTGGTTCTTCGACATGTGCTCCCCCACCAGGCTCGTCGGCGGACCCAACCCCGACGGCAGATACCTGTTGGCGATGATCCGCGGCGACCGCGGCTACCGCGTCACCGGCACCCGCGGCACCACCGCCTATCTCGGCCTGCAGGTGCTCGCCGGCACCGGCATGACACCGCGGCGGATGGCCGCCTACGTCAGCGACACCGACCTGAAACTCGACGGCGGCGACTTCGCACTGGTCTTCTCCGCGACCGAACCGACCGACCTCGCCGGAGCGCAGTGGGTCCAGATCCCCGACGATGCGGCGTCCATCGTCGTCCGCGAGTACATCTCCGACGCCGAAACCGAGCAGCCTGCGACGCTGCACATCGAACCGCTGGACCGCCGGCGACCACCACAGCCGGTGTCGGATCACGAAGCGGCGGAACAGTTCACCGCGATGGCGTGGACCATCGTGAAGCTGACCACCCTCACCGGACCATCAAGCCCGAGCTGCTGGACCAGCCGAACACCCTCGTCACATCGGCGGCCGCCGACCTCGGCGCCGCGGACACCACCCCCGACAACCTCTACATGATCGGCACCTTCCGGTTGGCCGACGACGAGTCTCTGGTCCTCGAATTCGAACCACCCGACACCCGCTACTGGAACATCACGCTGGAGAACATCTGGCACGAATGCCTCGAGCCCCGGCGCAGGCACAGCTCGGTGACCAACAAGGGCGTATCGCCCGATGCCGACGGGATGGTGCGAATCTCGATCGGCGCCAACGACTCCGGCCACGGACACTGGTTGGACACCGGCGGTCGGCATCGCGGCTTCGTCGTGTTGCGATGGCTCGACAACCCCGCCCCGCCGAACGTCTCCGTCAAGGTGCTACGCGGTGAGGCGACCCGATGAGCGCGGTCGACCGGTTCAACCAGGACACGCTGGTCCGACAGGCGTGCGATTGGGCGGGCAGCGACGACTTCGGCGCGGACTTCGACGAGAAGGAGACCTGGCGCGAGGGGCTCGACCTCTTGTGCGAGGGCTTCGGCGGCGAGGCCAGGCTCAACGACCTCGGTGTGGAGATCGCGGCGCTGGACATCGTGCGGGCGCTGAAGAACCGGCTGCAGGTCGTCGACTGGCGCAAAAAGCATCCCGAGGTCGCCCAACAACGCATCGAGCGACCGATCTTCATCGTCGGGCAACCTCGCACCGGCACCACGATCCTGTTCGACCTGTTGGCCCAGGACCCGCAGTTGCGGCCGCCGCTGACATGGGAGGTCGACACGCCGCTGCCGGTTCCTCAGCCCGACACGTATGAGACCGATCCACGTATCGCGGAAACGCAAGCCGGCCTGGAGATGAGCGAGCAGATCATTCCCGGCTTCATGAGCTGGCATCCGATGGGCGCGCAGGTCGGCCAGGAATGTGTGCGGATCACCGCGTCACAGTTCTGCAGCATGATCTTCTCGGTGCAATACCGGCTGCCCACCTACTACCGGTGGCTGCTCTACGAAGCCGATCATCGGCAGGCCTACCGGTGGCATCGAATCTTCTTGCAGCACCTGCAATCCGGCGTGGGCGGCCAGTGGCTGCTGAAATCGCCCGCGCATCTATGGACACTGGATTCGCTGGTGGAGACCTATCCCGACGCAGTGGTCGTGCAGACCCACCGTGATCCGCTGACGGTCATCGCGTCGATCAGCGCGCTGACCAACCACCTGCGCCGGATGGCGTCGGACGAGACCTCGATCGCCGACTGCGCGATGCAGTCCTGCGAGGAGATCGTGGTCGGGCTGCAGCGTGGCATGGCACTGCGCGAGTCGCTGCCGCCAGGTCAGGTCATCGACGTGCAGTTCACCGATTTCATGCGCGACCCGTTTGCGACGATCCGGTCACTCTACGGCCGCATGAACCGCGAGTTGACGCCGATCGCCGAACAGCGCATGCGGGATCACCTCGCCGCCCATCCCGGGGACGGGGGTGGCGGCAGGTACTGCTGGGCGGATACCGGGCTCGACGCCGAGCAATTGCGCGAGCAGGTGACCGCCTACCAGGAGCGCTACCACGTCCCCAGCGAACCGCTGAAATAGGCTTCAGGCCAGGTAATCCGGGGGTAGGCCCTCGAGCATGCCGCGCAGCATCCGCACGGCGTACTCCGAACTGCCGCCTCCGACGATCAGCGCGGCGAAAGCCATGTCGCCGCGGTATCCCGCGAACCAGGAGTGCGAGCCACCGTCGAATTCGGCCTCTCCGGTCTTGCCCCGCACATCACCCATTCCGTTGAGGTCCTTGGCGGTGCCGTTGGTCACGACGAGCTGCATCATCGGCCGCAGCCCGTCGAGCATCTTCGGCGATATCGAGGCCTGGTCCCCGCTGACCGCGGTCTGACGGCCCTCGATGAGATGCGGCACAGGCGTTTTGCCCGCCGCGACGGTGGCGGCGGCCATCGCCATGCCGAACGGGCTCACCAGCACCTTGCCCTGGCCGAAACCGTCCTCGGTCCGCTCCGCGAGGTTGACCGTCGGGGGCACCGAACCGGTCACGGTGTCGATGCCCTCGATCTTGTAGTCGGCGCCGATGCCGTACTTCGCCGCGGCCTGGGTGAGACCGCGGGGCGGCATCTTGCTGGCCAGTTCGGCGAAGGTGGTGTTGCAGGAACTGGCGAAGGCACGCGACATCGGGACGACCCCGAGATCGAAACCGCCGTAGTTCGGCACCGTGCGATGTCCGATGTCGATGGTGCCCGGACAGCCGAGAAGCGTGTTGGGCGTTGCCATGTCGCGCTCGATGGCGGCGCCTGCGGTGATGATCTTGAACGTCGACCCCGGCGGGTACAGGCCCGTCGTCGCGGTGGGGCCGTCGGCGTCGGCGTCGGCGTTCTGTGCGACGGCGAGGATCTCGCCGGTGGACGGCTTGATCGCCACGATCATCGCCTTCTTGCCGCCGATGCCGTCGACCGCGTTCTGCGCGGCGTCCTGCACGGCCCGGTCGAGGCTGATGGTGACCGAGGGGGCGGGCGAAGGGGCGACCTCGTGGAGCACGTCGGAATCCACGCCGTTCTGGTTGACGGTGACGATCCGCCATCCGGCCTGCCCGTCGAGATCGTCGACGACGGCCTTCTTGACCTCGGTGATGATCGCGGGCGCGAAACTCTCGTCGGTGGGCAGCAATTCGGCCTGGGGTGTGATGACCAGGCCTGGCCGTTCGCCGAGCACGGCGGCCACCTGGTCGCGGTCGGACTGCCGCAGCGTGATCAGGCTCAGCGGACCGGGCGACGAACTCGCCTCCTCCGCGAGGCGTTGCGGGTCGAGGGTGTCGTCGAACGGCCGCAACGCATCTGCCACCGCGGTCGCGGTGCTCATCAGCGATGCGCCCGCCGATCTGGCGTCCAGCGCGAAGTGATACAGGTTGCCAGGGACGAGGACATCGGTGCCGCTGCGCTCGTTGACCGATGCCCGGCGCGGCGGGTCGGCGCGCAACGCGAACGTCTGGTGTTCACCGAGTTTCGGGTGCATGTCGGTGGTCGTCCAGCGCACCTCCCACTGGCCCTCGTTGCGCACCATGTTGAGTTGGCCGTCGTAGGTCCAGGTCCGGTTCTTCGGCAGGTGCCACGTGTAGCGGTAGGACACCGTGCCGGTGTCCTCGGCGAACCGCGAGCCCAACACCTGAGCGTCCAGCGACGAGGCCTGCAGGCCTTTCCACGCCTCGTTGAGCGCGGCCCGCGCATCCTCGGGGCGGTCGGTCAACCCCGACGCCGCGCCCGTGTCGCCCTTGGCCAGCGCGGCGAAGAACTCTTCTGCGGCAGGAGAGGGCCCGCTGGGTTTCGGGGTGCATGCGTTCAACGGCACCGCCAGGACCACGACCGCGAGCAAACCGGCGATACGCGTTGCAGATGTGAATATTGTTGCCATTGAGGCAAATGTTAAGAAACCGAGACCTCAAAGTGGTGGAGGCGCGACGCCCAAACTCACAATCGGGCGGAAAAGTTCGAGAGGATCGCGCCGAAACGTCGATCTCGAGCGACGTCAGGCGCCGAGCGGGCCTGCGGCCGGCGCGCGCACCACGAGAGGTACAGCCGGGAAATACGCCGCCATCTCCGACCGCGACTTACGCAGCGCCGCAGTGCCGTAGCCCTGCTTGCGGAACGCGGGCCGGATCCAGATGCGCACGTTGACCTCTCCGTTGGCCAGTTCGCCGAACACCATGCCGACCTTCTCGGGGCCGTCGACGGCCACCAGCCACACCGCCTCCTCGGCGTGCACCCGCCCGACGGCGGCGCGAATCTCCTCGTCGAGGTCGCCCGCGGGAGCCCCGGACCCGTCGCCGGCCGCGCGGACGTCCTCGGTGCGCGCGGCGAAGATGTCGCGGTCGGCATCTGCGGAGAACAGGCGCAACGCCAGGCTGTCCCCTGGTGCGGGCCGCCGCTCCCCCACGGTGAAGCTGAGTTCGTGGTTGAGATCGTTGAGCTCGTCGCGGATGCGCCGACGCGACACCTTGGTCAGCCTGTCGAAGGACAGCCGAAGCACCGCTTCCCCGCCGGCATGAGTGGTCTGCAGCATCGCGGCGATCGCCTCGACCGCCGCGTCGTAATCCTCGGACTCCACGACGACGTCGAGGAGTTCGTGGCGCCGTTCGAGCGCGCGGACCAGCGTGTCGGCGATCTCTCGGCGTTCGGCCTTCTGCGCGTCGTCGGTCATGGCGTGAAGCGTAGCCAAGTCCCGCCAACGCGGGGCGCTTCAGTCCAGCAGGACGGTGGCGAAGGTGCCGACCTCGGCGAAGCCGATCCGGTCGTAGGTGGCTCGGGCCACGATGTTGAAGTCGTTGACGTAGAGGCTCGCGATGCGACCGCTGCGCACCACGGCGGCGGCCAGCGTCGCGGTGCCCGCGGTGCCGAGCCCGTGACCGCGCCAATCGGGGTGCACCCAGACACCTTGGATCTGACCGACCGACGGCGACTGGGACCCGACCTCGGCCTTGAACACGACCTGCCCGCGCTCGAACCGGGCCCATGCGCGTCCGGCGGCGATCAGACCCGCCACCCGCCGACGGTAGCCGCGGCCCCCGTCGCCGACCCGGGGATCGATGCCGACCTCGCCGATGAACATGTCCACCGCGGCGACCAGGTAGGCGTCGAGGTCCTCCATGCGGACGGGGCGCACCGCCGGGTCGACGGGACATTGCGGCGCGGTGTCCAACGCCATCAGCGGCTGCCGCTCGCGCACGTCGCGCGCCGGTCCCCAGGTGTGCTCGAGCCTGCGCCACATCGGCAGTACGAGTTCTGCCCGCCCGACCAGCGACGAACACCGTCTGGCACTGCTGACCGCCTTGTCGGCGAATGCGTGCAGATCAGCGGATACACCGCGGAGCGGGATCAGGTTCGCGCCGGCGTAGCACAGCGATTCGGTGGCCCGGCCGCGCGTCCACAGCTCACCGCCGATGGCACCCGGGTCGACGCCGTGCTCGGCCACCCGGGAGTCCACCATGCAGCTGCCCACCGGGTCGGCATCCAGCACCTGGCGTACCGCGGCGAGGTCGCGCACCACCGAAACGCGTCGCTCGTCGATGAAGCGGAACAGCGGCGGAGCCGACATCGGCACTCTTTCTGCGGCCTCAAGGCGTGGTGATCCCGAGTAGGGGAATCACAATCAGCTTACGGTCACCACGGGCGTACCGCTGGGATCATCAGATCCCCGTTCGGACTCTTTTTCGCCGGCGATTCGCATCGCCTCTTCGATCAGGGTCTCGACGATCAGGTGCTCGGGGACGGTTTTGATGACCTCGCCCTTGACGAAGATCTGCCCCTTGCCGTTTCCGGACGCCACCCCCAGGTCGGCCTCGCGGGCCTCGCCGGGGCCATTGACGACGCATCCCATCACCGCGACGCGCAGCGGCACCTCCATGCCTTCCAGCCCGGCGGTGACCTCGTTGGCCAGCGTGTAGACATCGACCTGCGCGCGGCCGCACGATGGGCACGAGACGATCTCGAGCGAGCGGGGCCGCAGGTTCAGCGACTCCAGGATCTGGTTGCCGACCTTGACCTCTTCGATCGGCGGCGCAGACAGCGACACCCGGATGGTGTCGCCGATGCCTTTCGACAGCAGGGCACCGAACGCGACCGCCGACTTGATCGTGCCCTGGAACGCGGGCCCGGCCTCGGTCACGCCGAGATGCAGCGGGTAGTCGCACTGCGCGGCGAGCTGCTCGTAGGCGGCGACCATGACGACGGGGGCGTTGTGCTTGACGCTGATCTTGATGTCGCCGAAGCCGTGCTCCTCGAACAGCGACGCCTCCCACAGCGCGGACTCGACGAGCGCCTCCGGGGTGGCCTTGCCGTATTTCTCCATGAACCGCTTGTCCAGCGATCCGGCGTTGACGCCGATCCGGATCGGAATACCTGCTGCGGCAGCGGCTTTGGCGACTTCCTTGACCCGGCCGTCGAACTCCTTGATGTTGCCCGGGTTCACCCGCACCGCGGCACAGCCGGCGTCGATCGCGGCGAAGATGTACTTGGGCTGGAAGTGGATGTCGGCGATCACCGGGATCTTCGACTTCTTCGCGATGAACGGCTGCGCGTCGGCGTCCTCCTGACGGGGGCACGCGACCCGGACGATGTCGCATCCGGACGCGGTCAGCTCGGCGATCTGCTGCAGCGTCGCGTTGATGTCGTGGGTCTTGGTGGTGCACATCGACTGCACCGAGATCGGGTAATCGCTGCCGACGCCGACGTCACGCACCATCAGCTGGCGGGTTGTGCGCCGTGGGGCCAGCAC
>JAEZKH010000136.1 GCA_023415515.1 Actinomycetes bacterium | reverse complement strand
CGGCCGCGCGCAGGCGGTGGACGCGCGGGCTCGCGCTGCCCGGCGTCCTCGCGGCCGGCTTGGCGATCGCATCGGCGTTCGTGACGGTCCCGGTGTGGGCGTGGGTCGTGGTGGCGGCGCTGGCGCTGTGCTGCGCAGGGTTGGCCGCCGACCGGGTCCGGGCACTCGGCCATCGCGTCGACGACCGCTGGCTGGTCGCGCGCGCAGGCAGTCTCGAGCGCAGGCGTGACTGCATCGCGGCCGAGGGCATCATCTGCTGGACCGTGCGGCAGACTTTCTTCCAACGCCGCGCCGGGGTTGCGACGCTGATCGCCGCGACCGCGGCGGGGACCAAGCACTATCAGGTGATCGACGTTCCCGCCGACCGCAGTTGGTCCATCGCGGGCACCGCGTCGCCATGGGTTGCCGACAGTGAGTGGGCGAGGCCGTAGCGAGCGGTTTACTGTCGCACCATGGCGATCGGTGGTGTGCTGTTCGACATCGACGGCGTCCTGGTGACCTCATGGCAGCCGATCGAGGGCGCCGCAGAGACACTTCGGGTGCTGTCGGACCACCAGATCGCCTGCTCGTATCTGACGAACACCACCACCCGCACGCGGACGCAGATCGCCGCTCTGCTCAACGAGGCGGGCATGTCGGTGCGGGCCGACGAGGTCGTCACCGCCGCGGCGCTGACCGCCGAGTACGTCCGCAGCCGGTATCCCGATGCGCGTTGCTTCCTGGTCAACTACGGGGAGATCGGTGAGGACATGCCAGGAGTCGACATCGTCTATGCGGGCGAGTACGGCCCCGGCGGTCCGGTGCCCGAGACCCCGGACGTGATCCTGCTCGGCGGTGCGGGTCCCGAGTACAACCATCTGACGCTGAGCCGCGTGTACGACTGGATGGCCCAGGGGGTGCCGGTCGTCGCGATGCACCGCAGCACGTCGTGGAACACCGCCGAGGGGTTACGGATCGACACCGGGATGTATTTGATCGGCATGGAGGAGACGTCGGGCCGCAAGGCCACCGCTGTGGGCAAGCCGGCGCCGGCCGGATTCCTTGCTGCCGCAGCGCGTCTCGGCGTCGACCCAGAAGAGATGTACATGATCGGCGACGACCTGAACAACGACGTGCTCGCCGCCCAGGTGGTCGGGATGACCGGCGTCCTCGTGCGCACGGGCAAGTTCCGCCAGGACACCCTCGACCGGTGGGCCGCCGACGAGTTCGCGATGCAACCCAACTTCGTCATCGACTCGGTCGCCGATCTGCCCGAAGTTCTCGGCCTGTGACGATGAGTTCCGCGGCGCCCCGCGGTCTGCCCTGACATGACCGAAGAACGAGTACATGTGACCGCCATCGTCAACGCCTCGCCGGACACCGTCTTCGAGGTGTTGGCGGACCCGACCACCCACCAGGCGATCGACGGCACCGGCTGGGTGCGGGAATCACTCGACGGCAAACCCGTCACGGGACTCGGCCAGGTCTTCCGGATGGGAATGCATCACGACAACCACCCCGAGGGCTATTACGAGATGGCCAACCGGGTCGAGGTTTTCGATCCGCCCCGGGCGATCGCGTGGCTGCCCGGTCAGGGACCCGACGAGCGCGGCAACCTCAGCGGCAACTCCGAACTCGTGTACGGCGGCTGGCTCTGGCGCTACGACCTGCGGCCGGTCGGCGCCGACCGCACCGAGGTGACGCTGACCTATGACTGGTCGGGCGTGGCGCCCCAGATGCGCGACATCGACTTTCCACCGTTCGAGCTGTCGCACCTGAACGATTCGCTGCGGAACCTCGGCGCCCTCGCCGAGGCACGCTAGGCCTTCAGATCGCGCACGGCTTCGATGCGGGCCTTGAGCTGTTCACTGGTCGCGGCCGCGATGGGCGGCCCGCCGCAGATCCGTCGCAGCTCCTTGTGAATCCACCCGTGTGGTTTGCCGGTGCGGTGGTGGGCGACCGAGACCAGCGCGTTGAGCTGGCTGCGCAGCTCGCGCAGCTGCCCGTGCGTGGAAGCCCGCGGCACCTCGCCGGATGCCGTGCGTTTGGTGATCTGGTGCTCTTGCCTGCGCCGCTACAGGTCTCGCATCGCCTCGGCGTCGAGCAGCCCGGGGATGCCGAGGTAGTCGGCTTCCTCCTCGCTGCCCGCGGGCGTCGCGGTGCCGAACGACGAGCCGTCGAAGATGACCTGGTCGAGCTCGGCCGCGGCGCCGCGCGCCTCGAAGCCCTTGTCTTCGTCGGGTTCGGACTTCGTGCGTTCCGCGTCGGCGAGCGCCTCGTCGTCGAAGCCCTGTGACTCACGGTGCGGCTTGCCGAGCACGTGGTCGCGCTGGGCTTCCATCTCGCTGGCGAGGTCGAGCAACGTCGGCACCGACGGCAGGAAGATGCTCGCGGTCTCGCCGGGCCGCCGCGACCGGACGTAGCGGCCGATCGCCTGAGCGAAGAACAGCGGGGTGGAGGCGCTGGTGGCGTAGACGCCGACGGCGAGCCGCGGCACGTCGACACCCTCGGACACCATCCGCACCGCGACCAGCCACCGGCCGGTGCCCGCCGAGTACTCGGCGATGCGTGCCGACGCGCCCGGGTCGTCGGACAACACGACGGTCGGCGTCTCGCCCGTCAGCCTGGTGAGCACGGCGGCGTAGGACCTGGCCGCCTTCTGGTCGGAGGCGATGACCATCGCGCCCGCGTCGGGCACACCGCCGTTGCGCAGCTGCGTGAGCCTGGTGTCGGCGGCCTGCAGGACCGCCGGTATCCACTCACCCTTCGCGTCGAGGACGGTGCGCCACGCCCGCGCCGTCTGCTCGGCGCTGAGCGGTTCGCCGAGTCGTGCGGCGTGCTCCTCGCCCGCGCTCGTACGCCAGCGCGCCTCGCCGGAATATGCGAGAAACACCACGGGCCGCACGACGCCGTCGGCCAGCGCCTCGGCGTAGCCGTAGGTGTGGTCGGCCTGCGACCGCATCAGCCCGTCGGCATCGGGTTCGTACGTGACGAACGGGATCGCGGAGTCGTCGCTGCGAAACGGCGTACCGGTCAGTGCCAGGCGCCGCGTGGCGTCGCCGAACGCCTCGCGGATGGCGTCGCCCCAACTCTTGGCGTCTCCGCCGTGGTGGATCTCGTCGAACACCACGAGGGTTCGACGGTTCTCGGTGCGCACCCGGTGCCTGGTCGGGTGCTTGGCGACCTGCGCGTAGGTGACGGCGACACCGTGGTACTCCGACGATGTGTGGGCGGCGGAATTGCTGAACTTCGGGTCGAGCGCGATGCCGACCCGCGCGGCCGCCGCCGCCCACTGCGTCTTCAGGTGTTCGGTCGGCACGACGACGGTGACCTGCTCGACGACACCGTCGCTCAGCAGCTCGCCTGCGACCCGCAGGGCAAAGGCCGTCTTGCCTGAACCGGGCGTTGCGACGGCGAGGAAATCGCGCGGCTGCGCGGCAAGATACCGCACCAATGCCCGACGCTGCCAGCTCCGCAGAGCCTGGGTGTCGGGCGCTGCATCAACCCGCACCCAAGACTCCTCAACTGATCGGACAGCAGCCTAGCGCAACGGATTACGGGTTTGCATCTATACGTGGCGCGTCGCCGGACAGCCGGTGTGTCGCGGATGGCGGCATTCGTCGACGTGAGCAAAGCCGATGCTTCATCGGCCGCCTCGTGGGTACCCTTCTGCGCAACATGCCAGCAACCTCTGACCAGCGGACCGACCAGATCGACCCCTGCGTGCGCGTCTTCGGTACCCGCGTACACAACCTACGGGGGGTCGACGTCGCGGCCCCGCGCGACGCGCTCGTGGCGTTCACCGGGATCTCCGGGTCGGGCAAGTCGTCGCTCGCGTTCGGCACGATCTACGCCGAGGCACAGCGCCGATACTTCGAGTCGGTCGCCCCGTACGCGCGGCGCCTGTTGTTGCCCACCGGCGCGCCGAAGGTCGACGACATCACGGGGCTGCCACCCGCCGTGGCACTGCAGCAGCGCAGAGGGTCGGCCACGTCACGGTCCACAGTCGGGACCGTCACCACCCTGTCCAACCTGCTGAGGATGCTGTTCTCCCGGGCCGGTACGTATCCGCGCGGCGCCACCGAGCGACTTGACTCCGACGCGTTCTCTCCGAACACCGCCGTCGGCGCCTGTCCTCGGTGTCACGGTCTCGGCCGCATACACGAGGTGACCGAGCAGACGCTGGTTCCCGACCCGTCGTTGACGATCCGCGAGGGTGCCGTTGCCGCGTGGCCCGGCGCCTGGCAGGGCCAGAACCTGCGCGACATCCTCATCACACTCGGCTATGACATCGACAAGCCGTGGCGGAAACTACCCAAGCGGCAACGTGATTGGATCCTGTTCACCGACGAGCAACCCACCGTCGAGATCGATCCGGGCCAACATCCGGTCACCGCCGACTACTACTACAACGGCACCTTCTCCAGTGCCGAACGACACGTCAGGCACACGCTGGCCAACTCGCAGAGCGCGATGATGCGTCGTCGCGTGCTGCAGTTCGTCGACAGCGTCGAATGCGGATTGTGCCACGGATCGGGGTTGCGGCCAGAGGCGTTGAAGGTGACCTTCGCCGGCCGCACGATCGCCGACTACACGGCGATGCCGCTGGTCGAACTCGCCGAGGTGCTGGGTCCGACCGCGGCCCGCGAGGACGCCGCTGCGGCGTTCGAATCAACCGCATCCGGAGAGCTCACCGATGTCGCCACGATGATCGCCGCCGACCTGGTCGCCCGCGTCGGGGTGCTCATCGACCTCGGGCTCGGCTATCTGACGCTGAGCAGGCGCACCCCGACCGTGTCGCCGGGTGAACTGCAGCGGCTGCGGCTGGCCACACAGCTGCGTGCCGGGCTGTTCGGCGTGCTCTACGTGCTCGACGAACCGTCAGCGGGGCTGCATCCCGCCGACGCCGAGCCGTTGCTCGATGTGCTCGATCGTCTTCGGCGGGCGGGTAATTCGCTGTTCGTGGTCGAGCACGACATGGATGTGGTGCGGCGTGCCGACTGGATCGTCGACGTCGGACCCGGCGCGGGGGAGTTCGGCGGGCAGGTGCTCTACAGCGGTCCCGTCGCCGGTTTGAAGGATGTCGACGAGTCGGTCACCCGTCGCTATCTCTTCGACGGCGAGGCGAACGCGCCGCGCGTTGCGCGTACGCCGTCGGGACGCCTGAGGCTGCGGGGCGTCTGCTTCCACAACCTCCGCGACCTGGACGTCGACCTGCCCCTCGGGTTTTACACCGCCGTCACCGGCGTGTCGGGGTCGGGGAAGTCGACGCTGGTCGTCAAAGTGCTGGGCGACGTCGTGAACCGCCACCTGGGCCACGCGGTCGGCCAAACCGAAAATGACAGCGGTGCAGACGATTCCGATACAGATATCGTCGACCTCGACCATGACGCCAGCATCGGGGTGACGGCCGAAGGGGTGGAGGCGATCGGTCGGCTCGTCGCCGTCGACCAGAAACCGATCGGGCGGACACCGCGATCGACGCTGGCCACCTACACCGGACTGTTCGACGCCGTGCGGCGGGAGTTCGCGGCCACCACCGCGGCGCGCAGGCGCGGCTGGACGGCGGGCCGGTTCTCGTTCAACGTCGCCGACGGCCGCTGTGACACCTGCCAGGGAGAAGGCTTCGTATCGGTCGAATTGCTCTTTCTCCCAGGCACTTACGCCACCTGCCCGACCTGCAACGGCGCGCGGTACAACGAGGCGACGCTGCGGGTGCGCTACCGCGACCGCACCATCGCCGATGTGCTTGCCATGACCGTCGACGAGGCGTCGGAATTCCTCGCCGACATCGCGGGCGCGGCGCGCAGCCTGACCACGTTGCGCGAGGTCGGCTTGGGCTATCTGCGGCTGGGCCAGCCGGCGACCGAGCTGTCCGGCGGCGAGGCGCAGCGCATCAAGCTGGCCTCGGAGCTGCAACGGCCACGCCGTGGTCACACGCTCTACGTGCTCGACGAGCCCACCACGGGGCTGCATCCGTGCGATGTCGATCTGCTCGACGCCCAACTGCATCGGCTCGTCGATGCGGGCAACACCGTGGTGGTCGCCGAGCACGACATGCGAATGGTGGCCGGGTCGGACTGGGTGATCGATCTCGGCCCGGGCGCAGGCAACGACGGTGGTCGGGTCGTCGCGGCGGGCACACCCGCCGATGTGAGGCGCGCCGACGGCAGCCGCACCGCACCGTATCTGGCCGCGCGGTTGTCCTAGTCGACGAAGAAGTTGTCGTTCTTGACGAACCATTCCCGGCGCTCGTCGTCGGTCATGTCGCCGAGTTTCGCGAAACCCTCGAAGTAGTGCTCGCGCGGCGCACCGGGGGCGAACAGCATCAACAGCGATGTCGCGGCGTCGGATTCGTTGCGGAAGCCGTGGATGCCACCAGGGGGAACGTAGAGGAAGTCGTTTTGACCCACGTCTTTCCATGCGGTCCCGTCGTACAGCTTGACGGTGCCCGACAGAACGAAGAAAGCCTCCGACATCGCGCGGTGGAAGTGCGGGCCGGGTCCTCCGCCGTTGGGCGCGATGTCGACGCGGTACAGCCCGTAGTCGCCGTTGGTCTGCTTCTGATCGGCCAGATAGTGGTACCGGACGAGGCCGAAGGAGTCGTAGTCGGCGGGTTCGTCGCCGCGCCGTATCCAGGCGCTGACCTCCGGCTCGTCCCTCGTGTAGCGCTGCGGCGGGTAGGGCGGCACGACAAGTGACATCAGCTCTCCATCGCGGTCGTAGCATCGAGGGGTGAGCGCCACGGACGAGGGCCTCCGGACCGCGATGCTCCTCGCTGCCCAGAGTAAGGCCGAGCAGTTGTTCGCCGAGATCGAGCGCCGCGGAATGATCCGCGCAGGCGTTGGTGAACGCGAATTGTCCGACGAGATCCGCGACCTCGCCGCCGAGATGTTCGGTGTCGATCGCCACTGGCACAAGCGGATCGTGCGGGCAGGGGAGAACACGCTGCAGCTCTACCGCCAGAATCCGCCGGACCGCGTCATCGCCGCCGACGACATCCTCTTCTGCGACTTCGGTCCGATCTTCGATCACTGGGAGGCCGACTTCGGCCGGACGTACGTCCTCGGCGACGATCCCCGAAAGCATGCGCTGCGCGACGACCTGCCGCGGGTGTGGGCGAAGGGGCGCGACTACTTCGACACGCATCCCGATGTGACGGGCGCCGAGCTGTTCGATCATGTCGTGGCGTGCAGCCATGAGGCGGGCTGGGAGTTCGGCGGCACGATCGCGGGCCACCTGGTCGGCGAGTTCCCGCACGAGCTGATCGACGGCGACCGCAGCGAGTCCTACATCGCGCCTGGATCCGACCGTCCGATGCGCGGCACCGACCGGATGGGACGCGTCTGCCACTGGATCCTCGAGGTGCACCTGACCGACCCCGGGCGGGGATTCGGCGGCTTCCACGAAGAGCTGCTGGACACCAGGTGAAGCGGCGCAAAATAGTACGCCCACGCTGAGCGAAAACGGGCCCGAAAACTCGTTCACCGGAGTTTGTGCAGACGAGGTGGCGAATCGCGCGTTCTGTGCCACGCTGCCGGCATGTCGAGCAAACGGCTGGTGCCCCTGATCGTGGCGGCGTCGGTGCTGATCGGATCGGGCAGCCCGGCAATCGGGGTGAGCCAGGCGGAACAAGCGATTCTGATCCCCGGGGCGATGCCCTTCAAGAAGATCAACCCGCTCTATCCGACAGTCGCAGAGACCTACCCCGACATCGGGAAGTTCTTTCACACCTCCGACGCTGGGCGGCTGATCGAGTACTCACAAGACCCGCTCGCCGCCGACACGAGTCTGGCCCAGGGCGTGGACGAGACGATCGAGGCGCTGGATGACTCGACAGGTGGCGTGGTCGTGATCGGTGAGTCGATGGGCTCGATGGTTGCGTGGCGCGTCGCCGAGGAACTGGCCAAGACCGATCCCGAGGGGAAGAAACCCGTCAGGTTCGTCTTGATCGCCTCACCGGATGTCGGCATCTCCGAGTACTTCAAAGAAGGCACCCACATCCCGATCCTGAACTACACGATCCGTCGCGTCGGAGATTCGCCCTACGACACGACAATCGTGGTCGGCGAGTACGACGGCTGGTCGGATCCGCCGGATCGGCCGTGGAACCTCGTCGCCTCCGCCAACGCGCTGGCCGGCATCGCCTACGTCCACGGGCCGCCGAGTTTCACCGCCGATGTCAGCGACTTGACGCCGCAGAGCGTGGTCCCGCGCACCGATCAGCACGGCTCCGTCACGACGTATCTGCTTCCGGCGCAGACCCTTCCGCTGACGCAGGTGTTCCACGACGTTGGCGTGCCCGATGCGTTGGTGGACAAGGCAGACGAGGTCCTGCGTCCTGTTGTCGACGCCGGATACGTCCGACACGACAAACCCGGCGACACCCGCCCGTATCTCTACGACGGCGAGATCCGCCGCAATGTGCAGAGCCAACAGACCGTGCGGGAATCGGCGCGGAACACCGCCGGGGACAAGCCTGGCGTCGGCGCGGAGCGACGTGAGCGCGGCGGTGACGCGCGTCCGGCCAGCCACTCGCTGCGCGACCGCGTCGAGGCCGGCTTCGACGCGCTGAAGCAGAGGATCGCCGAACGGAAGGCCGAGCGGGAATCCCGCTCGACTCCGTCCGAGGCCGTCACACCGTAGCGGGCACCGGGAACGTGACCCCGGTCAGCTCCTCGGACACCGTCCACAGCCGCTTCTGGGCCGCCGCGTCGTGTGACACCCGGGTCGACGCGACCACCACGGGGTGGCCGCGCTGCTCGGCGAAGCCGTCTGGCCCGTAGTACTGGCCGCCGATCACATCGGGGTCGGTGGCGGCGCGCAGGGTGGGCAGTGCGCCCATGTCGGCGTCCTGCAGCAGCGGGTCGACCAGCTTGAACGCCAACCCGATGACCGGCGGCGCGTAGCGCCCCAGTTCCGACTTCGATCCGCCGGGATGCGCGGCTGCGGCGATGGTTCGGGTGCCTCGTAGCCGTCGCTGCAGCTCGTAGGTGAACATCAGGTTCGCCAGCTTCGCCTGGCCGTATGCGCCGAAGCGGCGGTAGCCGCGGTCCCACTGCAGGTCGTCGAAGCGGATGCCGTTGCGGGCGAAGCGGTGACCGACGCTGCTGACAGTGACGATGCGCGATCCCGGTACTGCGAGCAACCGGTCGAGCAGCAGACCCGTCAACGCGAAGTGACCGAGATGATTGGTGCCGAACTGTAATTCGAAGCCGTCCTGGGTCGTCTTCTTGTCCGTGATCATCACACCCGCGTTGTTGATCAGCAGGTCGATCGTGTCCTGGTCGGCCCGCAGTTGATCGGCGGCGGCGCGGATGGAGTCAAGCGAGGCAAGGTCGAGTCTCTGCACTGCGACGCTGGCGCCGGGCGTCTTGTCGGCGATGCGCGCGGCGGCGTCGTTGCCCTTGTCGATGTTGCGCACAGCGAGCACGACATGGGCGCCCTTGGCGGCGAGCGCGGCGGCGGTCGCGAAGCCGAGGCCGGTGTTGGCTCCGGTCACGACGGCCGTGCGGCCCGTCTGGTCGGGAATGTCGGCGGTGGTCCATCCGGTCATGGTGACTCCTAGAATCGACTAAACGGGGCGGACGCTCCGTTTGGGCACGTTTATACGGAACGCGCGCCCCGCTTACTTATTCCGAGAGGCAACGGTGGACCGATCCGAGCGCCCGGTGCGTGCCGACGCGGCGCGCAACCGCGCCAAGGTGCTCGAGGTCGCCTACGAGGCCTTCGCCGCGGACGGGCTCTCGGTGCCGATCGACGAGATCGCGCGACGCGCCGGTGTCGGCGCGGGCACCGTCTACCGTCATTTTCCGACCAAGGACGACCTGTATCGGGCTGTCGTGCAGGACCGCATCGGCGGCATCATCGACGGCGGCCGCGCTCTGCTGCACACCGACGACCCCGGAACCGCGCTCTTCACGTTCGTGCGGGCCATGGTGCTGGAGTGGGGGGCGACCGACTTGGGGCTGACCGAGGCGCTGGCAGGCGTCGGCATCGACATCGCCACCGCGATGCCCGACCTCGAGACGAAGTTCCTGAAAATGCTCGACGACCTGCTGCGCGCCGGACAACGAGCCGGAACCGTGCGCGGCGACGTCACGGTCCGCGACGTCAAGGCGCTTCTCAGCGGCGCAGGCACCATTCGGGCCGCCTATCCCGACGCTGCCGAGCGGGCGACCGAGGTGCTGTTGGATGGTCTACGCGCACGGTGAACACCGGCCGACTGACCTTGCACTCTCCTAGGTCGAGTGCTAAGAATGCAGTTGGCACTCGCGACCGGCGAGTGCTAGGTCGGGACGGTGAGGCAGGGGCCGCACACGCGGAGCACATCCCCAGCCGTCCGTCGCGGGCACTGATCCCGGCCGCAGACGTGCCATCCCCAATCGAAGAGGAACACTTCGCAATGGCTAAGACAATTGCGTATGACGAAGAGGCCCGTCGTGGCCTCGAGCGGGGCCTCAACAGCCTCGCCGACGCGGTAAAGGTGACGTTGGGCCCCAAGGGCCGCAACGTCGTGCTGGAAAAGAAGTGGGGTGCCCCCACGATCACCAACGACGGCGTTTCCATCGCCAAGGAGATCGAGCTGGAGGACCCCTACGAGAAGATCGGCGCTGAGCTGGTCAAGGAAGTCGCCAAGAAGACCGACGACGTCGCGGGCGACGGCACCACCACCGCCACCGTGCTGGCCCAGGCGCTCGTGCGCGAGGGTCTGCGCAACGTCGCGGCGGGCGCCAACCCGCTCGGCCTCAAGCGCGGCATCGAGAAGGCCGTCGAGAAGGTCACCGAGACGCTGCTGAAGTCGGCCAAGGAGGTCGAGACCAAGGAGCAGATCGCTGCCACCGCGGGCATCTCCGCCGGCGACGCGTCCATCGGCGAGCTGATCGCCGAGGCCATGGACAAGGTCGGCAACGAGGGTGTCATCACCGTCGAGGAGTCCAACACCTTCGGCCTGCAGCTGGAGCTCACCGAGGGCATGCGCTTCGACAAGGGCTACATCTCGGGTTACTTCGTCACCGACGCCGAGCGTCAGGAAGCGGTCCTCGAGGATCCCTACATCCTGCTCGTCTCGTCGAAGGTGTCGACGGTCAAGGATCTGCTTCCGTTGCTGGAGAAGGTCATCCAGTCCGGCAAGCCGCTCCTGATCATCGCCGAGGACGTCGAGGGCGAGGCCCTGTCCACCCTGGTCGTCAACAAGATCCGCGGCACCTTCAAGTCCGTCGCCGTCAAGGCGCCCGGCTTCGGTGACCGCCGCAAGGCGATGCTGCAGGACATGGCGATCCTCACCGGTGGCCAGGTCATCAGCGAAGAAGTCGGCCTCTCCCTGGAGACCGCGGGCGTCGAGCTGCTCGGTCGTGCGCGCAAGGTCGTCGTCACCAAGGACGAGACCACGATCGTCGAGGGCGCCGGTGACGGCGATGCCATCGCCGGGCGCGTGTCCCAGATCCGCTCCGAGATCGAGAACAGCGACTCCGACTACGACCGCGAGAAGCTGCAGGAGCGCCTGGCCAAGCTGGCAGGCGGTGTTGCGGTGATCAAGGCGGGCGCCGCCACCGAGGTGGAGCTCAAGGAGCGCAAGCACCGCATCGAGGACGCCGTCCGCAACGCGAAGGCGGCCGTCGAGGAGGGCATCGTCGCCGGCGGTGGCGTGGCCCTGCTGCAGGCCGCACCGTCGCTGGAGGAGCTGAAGCTCACCGGTGACGAGGCGACCGGCGCCAACATCGTGCGCGTGGCGCTCGAGGCTCCGCTGAAGCAGATCGCCTTCAACGGTGGCCTGGAGCCCGGCGTGGTCGCCGAGAAGGTCCGCAACAGCGATGCCGGCGTCGGCCTCAACGCCGCCACCGGCGAGTACGAGGATCTCCTCAAGGCCGGTGTCGCAGACCCGGTCAAGGTGACCCGTTCGGCGCTGCAGAACGCCGCGTCGATCGCGGCACTGTTCCTGACGACCGAGGCGGTCGTCGCGGACAAGCCGGAGAAGGCCGCCGCACCCGCCGGCGACCCGACCGGTGGCATGGGCGGTATGGACTTCTAGTCCGTTCATCGCATACGAAAAGGCCCGGCCCCCACAAGGGGTCGGGCTTTTTCATGTCTCTAGCCTGAGACGTCGCGTGCGCTCACGTGCGTACGGCGGGATAGGCGGTCAGCGGCGGAGGAGCAGGCGACGAGTTCTACCCGGCGAAATCCGGGCACAGATTCGTCGTTGCTGCGCTGACGAAAAGTGTGCCCTGGTTGAAGTGGTACTGGTTCTCCACCGCGCTCATCTCGTCGAGAACGGAAGCGCCGCTGCGGAGTTCGCTGCAGGTTTCATATCCGGCACTGACGATCTCGCGGTATTCCATATCGGGCGGTGCGGCGTTGGTCGTGCGCAACTCGTCCATGAAACTGTCTTCCGGGCTCGCGGAGGCGATGGGCGCGAGGCCAAGAGCGGCGGCGGTCAGTGCCAGCGCGACGGGGATGCTACGTGCGATGCTCATTCGGTGCCTCATTCCGTCGATGTTCCGGTGAAGCTTCAGTCGCCGGGCGACTCGTGGGCCGCCGCATCCGATCCGTGAATCAGTAGGCGGATGCCTTGGGTTCGACGCTAAGCCGGGCATGCCGGCCAAAGAAATAGGGTGTTTCCCTATATCTGTCATGTCTGCAGCTTGGGCTCCAGCGGCATGCAGTCGTTGGGCATCCGGTGAAGCACGGCGCGGCTGGGCTTTACGCGCATCCCGGCGTCGGTGAGGTCGCTGCGGCCGTCGACGATCAGCGTGTAGCCGCTCGGATCGCGCGGGGGCCAGACGAGAGTGACGTCGGGATGGTCGGCGGCATTGCGTCCGGTGGAGCCGCCGATGTCGTCGATGGAGAAGACGCCGTCGGCCAGCACAGGGGTCACCGCGACCGTGTGGGCTCGGAAGTCGTCGTTGACCGTCACCAGGTAGGCGAAGCTGTATTCGGCGAGTGCGGACTCGAGTTGATCGAGATCGACCTTGGCGCTCATGACGTCAGCGTAGGCCAGCGGATCGCGACCGTGCCGTTTCGTACGCAACGTGCCGGGCGGGCGTGCGGATTCGCACAACCGCTTCGATTTTTCGTCACTCGGACCCGCGGCGGGCCAGGCGGCCGAGGTAGACGTGCATCGGCAGGGCCAAGCCGATCGCCATGCCCGCGACGATGATTGTCCCGACGATGAGATCGGCCGCCGACGAGCTGAGCAGTTGCGCCGACGGATGGCCCGCGAATTCGACGAAGCCGGCCAGCGTCCGGAACACGAACACCCCGGGTACGAGCGCGACGACCGCGGCGAATCCGATGCCCGCGAACGGGATTCGCATGCGATGCGCGACCGGGACCAGCATTGCGCCCACCAGCAGGCATGCGACGGACGCGGCGACCGCCAGGCTCGCCCCCAACTCGAGTGCATACCAGTGCGCGGCGTGCGCCACCATGCCCGCCGCGACGGGCCAGCCGATCATCCGCCACGGCATCGAGAAGTACACGGGATACGACGCCGCGGCGACGCCCGCGGCGAGGACGTCGACGACCAGCGGTGCGCTGCCCGACGGCGCCGTCACCGCCAGCGACTGGCCGCCCACATGCAATCCCGCGATCAGGCCCGCGGCGATCGCGGTGAGCACGAGCATTCCGTAGGCCAACCGGGCCAGTCCGAGCGCGACCCGCAGGTCGAGCAGGTCCAGTGCGCCGTTGAGAATGTGCGGCCCCGGCACCAGCACCATCGCCGGACAGATCGCGACGACGGCGGCCGACGCGCCCAGATCGAGATGCGTCGCGGCGGCGCCGACCGCGCCTGCGGCCACTGCCGCCAGAAAGGCCTGCACGAGCGGACCTGCGCCAAGGTGTCCCGACCCGCGACGCAGCAGACCCCCGGCGGCAGCGGCGACCGCCACCAGCAGGATCGCCGCAGGCTGCGTCGCCCCGTAGATGACCGACAACGCCGCCGCACCCGTCGCGCAGGCGAGCACGAAAGGCACTGTGGCAGAGACGGATTTCGCCTGCGCGTCGGCCACGCCGCGCGCCACGTGCGCCAGGTCGAGCGGACCGTCCTGCGCGCGGTCGACGACGGCCATCATCGTCGCCACCTTGCTCATGTTGACCGCCGTCGGCGACACCGGCGCGGTCAGCACCACAGCGGGCGAACCGGCCGACGTCAGCGTCAGCATCGACCAGGACGGCACCACGACGGCGTCGACGTCGAGCCCACGGTTCAACCGTTCGACGGCGGTCTGGGTCATCTGGGTGGACTGTCCGTTGGTGAAGAGCACCGCGGTCGCGGCCAACAGGGTGTCGTAACGGTCGGCGCGGTCGTCAGCCATCTGTGCTCCTTGCGTGCAGCGTGCCTCACCAAGCATCGTCGATCAGCGTCCTACCATTGCCGCGCATGAGGCGCTTGGCGTGTGCGGTCGCCGCGGTCTGCGTGGTGGCCGGTTCGGCGCCCGTGGCCGTCGCGCAGTCGCTTCCGGTGCCCGCCCACATCGTGATCGTCGTGGAGGAGAACAAGCCCGACGACAGCATCATCGGCAGCAAGGCCGCGCCCTACCTCAACGCGCTCGCCTCCGCCGGTGCGAACATGGCGCAGTCGTTCGCCGAAACCCATCCCAGCGAGCCGAACTATCTGGCGCTGTTCTCGGGCAGCACATTCGGGCTGACCTCGGACGCCTGTCCTGTCAACGCAGGCGCGGCACCCAACCTCGCGTCGGAGCTGCTGGCCGCGGGGTACACATTCGGCGGATTCTCCGAAGACCTGCCCGCGGTGGGTGCCACGGTGTGCAGCGCGGGCACGTACGCCCGCAAGCACGCCCCGTGGGTCGACTTCACGAACGTTCCGGCGACGGCGTCGGTGCCGTTCTCGGCGTTCAACAACCGGACCGACTACGCGAGCCTACCCACGGTGTCGTTCGTGATCCCCAACCTCGACAACGACATGCACGACGGCACCGTCGCGCAGGCCGACGCGTGGCTGCAGGCCAACCTGTCGCACTACGCGAACTGGGCGCAGGCGAACAACAGCCTGTTGATCATCACGTTCGACGAGGACGACGGCGGGCCGAGGAACCAGATCCCGACGATCATCTACGGCTCCTACGTCAGACCGGGCGTCTACAGCGAGCCGATCAGCCACTACAGCGTGCTGTCGACCATCGAGCAGATGTACGGCCTGCCCAAGAGCGGGCTGGCCGCCAACGCCCCTCCCATCGCCGACATCTGGGCGTAGCGCACTGTCGTTCGACGGCGCGGTTTAGGTTCGACCCATGCCACTTCCGCCGTCGTCGTCCACGTCCACCGCTCTCATCACCGGCGCCTCGTCGGGGATCGGAGCCGACATCGCCCGCGAACTCGCCGCACGTGGACACGGCGTGACCCTGGTCGCCCGCCGAGAGGAGAAGCTGCGCGTGTTGGCCGCCGAACTCGGCGACTCCGTGCGCGTCGAGGTGGTCGCCTGCGACGTCGCCGACCCCGACGCGCGCGCGGGCCTGCTCGACACGGTCGCCGACCGCGGCCTCACCGTCGACATCCTGGTCAACAACGCGGGCATCGGCACCATCGGCTCGATCACCAAGACGCCGGTCGCCGAGGAGATCGCGCAGGTGCGGGTCAACGTCGAGGCCGTCATCGACCTGACCACCCGCGCGGTGCAGCAGATGGTGCCAAGGGGGCGCGGCGCGATCCTCAACGTCGGATCCACCGCGGGGTACCACCCGTTCCCCGGCCAGGCCGGCTACGCCGCCACCAAAGCGTTCGTGCGGACGTACACCGAAGCCGTGCGCGCAGAGCTGGCGGGCACCGGCGTCACCGTCGCGATGCTCGCGCCCGGGCCGGTCCGCACCGAATTCCTGCAAGCCGCCGGTATGGACGAGGATGCATTCGCGGCGGCGTTCCCGAAATTCCTCTGGATGCCGTCGCGGCAGGTCGCCCGCATCGGGGTGGACGCGCTCGACAAGGACCGCGGCATCGTGATCGCGGGCCTGCGCAACGTGGCGAGTACCCGCTTCATGCAGGCACTCCCGAAGCCCGTCCTGCTGCAGACGCTCGCCAGACAGCACCCTGCATTGCGCCGCGACCGCCGCTCAGTCGGCTGAGAGCGCTTCGACACGCGTCACGCGGGCGCCGGCTGTCGCCCGCGCACCAGCCTGCCGGGCCTGGCGTCGGTCGGCACACCGTTCTCGGCGATGATCTCGCCGCTCACGATCGTCGCCGCGTAACCGTCGGCGGTCTGGTCCAGACGACGTCCACCTGCGGGCAGGTCGTACCGCACGACCGGCCTGTGCAGGCGAAGCGCGTCGTGGTCGATGACGTTGAGGTCGGCCTTGTATCCGACGGCGATCCGGCCGCGGTCGGCGAGGCCGGCCACCCGCGCGGGCGCCGAGGTCAGTTCGCGGACCGCCTCTGCGACCGTCAACCGGCCGGACGCCCGGTCACGCACCCAGTGCGTCAGCAGGTACGTGGGAAAGCTTGCATCGCAGATCATTCCGTAGTGTGCGCCGCCGTCGCCGAGGCCGAGCACGACGTCGTCGCGGCGCAAGAGTTCGGCGACGGTGTCCAGCGAGGCGTCGCGGAAGTTGGCGAGGGTGACGAGCAACATCGCATGCCCGTCGTCGTCGAGCAGTCGGTAGTAGGCCTCCTCCAACGGGCTCACGCCGCGGGCCATCGCTCGCGCGGCGATGCTGTCCGACTTGGCCGGCTCGTAGTTCGGCGGATCGCCGAGCGGGAAGATCCAGTCGAAGGCTTGGACGGCGAACATCAGCGGATGGCCGTCGGAGGCGGGTGTGTCGTTCAAAATCCGTTCCCGCACTTCGGGTTTGCGCATTTCGGCCACTCGCTCGGCCAACGGTAACCCGGCGATCTCGCGGTAACTGGGATACATCACGAACGGATTGCCCGACAGTTCGAGACCGATCACGAGTCCGATCGGCCGCGGGAAGACCTGTGCGGTGATGTCTCCTCCGTTGGCGTTGGCCTTCTCGACCATCGTCATGGCGTCCTCGAAGAACGCCGGTCCGGCGTTGCCGATCGCCAGCGTGAACGTCACGGGAAGCCCGACGTCGGCGGCGACGTCGAACACCGTCTGCAGCGCGGGCTCGTAGTCTCCGGCAACCAGGTCGGGCACGAACTGGATCAGGCCGCCGCCCGCGTCGCGGACACCGCGTGCGATCGCCTCGATCTCGTCGTGGCCCGCGTCGTAGCTCGGAATCGGCTGCCCGCTCTCGGTCTTGTGGATCGTCAGCCGTGACGACGCGAAGCCAAGGGCGCCAACGTCTATCGCCTCGGCCGCGAGCTTGCGCATCAGCGCGAGGTCTTCTGCGGTTGCGGGTTCGCGGTCGACGCCGCGCTGACCCATCACGTACACCCGAAGCGGCGAGTGCGGCAGGAACGCGGCCACGTCGATGTCACGCTTGCCCGCTTCCAGCGTGTCCATGAACTCTCCGAACGTCTCCCACGTCCACGGCAGCCCGTCGACCATCACGACCCCTGGGATGTCCTCCACGCCTGCCATCACGTCGACGAGGACCTCGTGATCCTCCTTGCGGCAGGGCGCGAAGCCGACGCCACAGTTGCCCATCACCGCGGTGGTCACGCCGTGTGCCGACGACGGCGTCATCCGATCGCTCCAGATGGCCTGTCCGTCGTAGTGGGTGTGCAAATCGACGAAGCCCGGCGTGACGAGAAGCCCCGTCGCGTCGATCTCGCGCACCGCATCCCCGTCGGCCGAGCCGGCACTCGCACCGCGGTTCACCGCGACGATCACCCCGTCGGAGACCGCCACGTCGCCGGTGTAGGGCTCGCCGCCGAGGCCGTCGACGATCGTGCCGTTGCGGATGATCAGGTCATAGGGCATGAGCGTCAATCTACGACGACGTCGCAGCGTCGTGCCAGGATGGGCCGGTGATCGATCACCTGGGAATCAACTGTGCGGATTGGGAGAAATCCAAGGCGTTCTACGACGAAGTCCTCGGCGTGCTCGGCTACACCCGGCAGATGGACCATCAGGTGGCCATCGGATACGGCGGCGACGGCAAGCCCGACTTCTGGATCGCCGACATGAACGCCGGGCAGGCCGCGGGCCCCAACCGCGAGGTGCATGTGGCGTTCCGCGCCAAGGACCGCGCTGCGGTGCAGGCGTTCTACGACACCGCGGTGCGTCTGGGTGCCGAGCCGCTACACGCGCCGCGACTCTGGCCGGAGTACCACCCCGGCTACTACGGCGCGTTCGTGCGCGATCCCGACGGCAACAACGTCGAGGCTGTGTGCCACCAAGGCGCGTCGGGCTGACTGTCGAGTAACTCGGTGTAGCGGTCGCGCAACGCTTCTAAGCCGTGTGCTAAGCCGTGTGCCGCGGCATCCCGGCAGACCACGCGGCCGCCCTCGGCGCCGCAAGTCATGCATCTCGAAGCACGGTAGCGTCGATCGCATGGCTGACTCCGATGTTCAAGCGGTCCGAGAACTACTGCGCGACGCGTTCACCCGGCAGATCGAGCACGTCGACGACCTCACCGACGGCCTTACCGACGAGGTGTCCTTCTTCCGCCCGACCGCCGACGCCAACAGCATCGCGTGGCTGATCTGGCACAGCGCACGCCAGCAGGACATGCAGGTCTGCGACATCGCGGGCGTCGAGCAGGTATGGACCCGCGATGGCTGGGCCGACCGGTTCGGACTCGACCTCGGCAGCAACGATCACGGGTACGGGCACAGCGCCGAGGACGTCGGAAAGGTTCGCGTGCCTGCCGATCTGCTGGCCGGCTACTACCACGCGGTGCACAAGGCGACGCTGGAATACATCGCCTCGGTCACCGCGGAGGAGTTGGAGCGTGTCGTCGACACGCACTGGACACCGCCGGTCACCGCGAGCGCGCGGCTGGTCAGCATCGTCGACGACGCCGCACAGCATCTCGGACAGGCTGCCTACGTGCGCGGAATCGCCCGCTGACGTGCCCGCCGCCGCAGGCCGCACTCGGTCGCTGTGGTGGCCGGTGCCCGCGGTGGCGGCGACATTCGCGCTCGGCTGGGCGGTCGGCACCCGATCGACGCCGCTCGACGACTGGTTTCACCGGTTCGGGCACACACCCGCGCGGGCGCTGCTGTTCTTGACCGACCCGTGGCTGCTGACGGTCCTGCTCGTCTTCGGCGTCGCGGTCGCGCTCTGTGCGGGCAGGCGCAGGCTCGCGGCGGTGATGGTGGTGGCCCCGCTGGTCGGAATCGTCCTCGTCCAGCTGCTCAAGCGGGTGTTCGGCCGGTACAAGGGGCCGTCGCTCGCCTACCCGAGCGGGCACACCGCGACCGCCGTGATCGTGGTGGGCATGCTGGTTCTGCTGGCCGGTGCGGCGTGGTGGGCGGTGCTGGTCGGTGCGATCTTCGTGATGCTCGCGATGATCGGCCAGGGTGTCACCTACCACTACTTCACCGACACCGTCGGAGCCGTGTTGCTCGGAGTTGCGGTGACGGCCCTCGCCGTGCCCGCCGCCAAACTTGACACCCGTCAACCCGAATGCGATGCAGATCACACCGCTCGTTAAGCTGGTCTCATGACTGCGACGCCGCACGTTGACTCGTCCTCATCTGCGATCACGATCAGCAACCCCGCGACCGGGGAGATCGCAGGGCAGGTGCGCTGGACCGACCCCGACGATGTCGCGCGCATCGCGGCGGGGTTGCGCGCCGCGCAGCGACAGTGGGAAGCGCGGGGCGCCAGAGGCCGGGCGAAAGTGCTTGCCCGCTACGCAGTCTGGCTCGGTGAGCACCGCGACGAGATCGAAGAGCTTCTGATCGAGGAGACCGGCAAGTCGGCGGTCGACGCGGCGCAGGAAGTGCCGCTGCTGATCATGATCCTGTCCTACTACCTGAAGACGATGGAGAAGGCGCTCGCGCCCGAAGCCAAGCCCGCGTCGCTGCCGTTTCTGGCCATCAAGAAGGTCACCGTGCATTACCGGCCGCGTCCGGTCGTCGGGATCATCGCTCCGTGGAACTATCCGGTGGCCAACGCCCTGATGGATGCGATCGGCGCGCTGGCGGCGGGCTGTTCGGTACTGCTCAAGCCCTCCGAGCGCACCCCGCTGACCGCTGAGGTGCTGCTGCGCGGCTGGCACGACTCCGGCGCGCCGGAGGTGTTCGCGCTGGCCCAAGGCGCCCGCGAGGTGTCAGAGGCGGTCATCGACAACTCCGACTTCGTCCAGTTCACCGGATCGTCTGCGACCGGCGCCAAGGTGATGGAGCGGGCCGCGCGCACGCTCACCCCGGTCAGCCTCGAACTCGGCGGGAAGGACCCGATGATCGTGCTCGAGGACGCCGACGTCGAACTCGCCGCGCATGCCGCGGTGTGGGGAGCGATGTTCAACGCCGGACAGACCTGCGTTTCGGTCGAGCGGGTGTATGTCATGGAGTCGGTGTTTGACCAGTTCGTCGCAGCGGTCGTGCGCGACGTGGAGAACCTGAAGGTGGGTGCGGGCCAGGGCTACGACGTCGGCTCGATGATCGACGACAGTCAGGTCGCCGTCACCGAACGGCACGTGAACGAAGCCTTGGCGGCAGGTGCGAAGGCGCTGACGGGTGGCAAGCGCCCTGCCGGTGGAGGCAGTTTCTATCCGCCGACAGTGCTCGTCGACGTCGACCACACGATGTCGTGCATGACCGAGGAGACGTTCGGCCCGACTCTGCCGATCATGAAGGTGGCGACGGTGCGGGAGGCGGTGCGCCTGGCCAACGACAGCCCCTACGGATTGTCGGCGTCGATCTTCTCCTCCGACGTCGGGCGTGCCAAAGAGGTTGCGATGCAGCTTGATTGCGGAACCGTCAACATCAACGACGTCATCTCCAACCTGATGTGCACCACCGCCCCGATGGGTGGCTGGAAAACCTCGGGGATGGGCGCGCGGTTCGGCGGCGCCGAGGGCCTGCGCAAGTATTGCAGGCAGGAGGTCGTCGTCGAGCCACGCACCAACCTCGGGGCAGGCGGCAACTACTACAACAATTCACACAGAGCCTTGACCCGGATGAACAAGCTGATGACCAGGCTTGCGCTGATCAGGCCCAAGCGCATCGCGAAGTAAGCCCGCGGCGTCCGCGCGGTGGGTTCGGGGTAAGAAGGCAGCGTGCGATTTCTCGCGGCGTTGCTGTTCTGGTTGACGACGACGGTGCTGCTCGCTGTCGCGGTCCCGGCGGTCTGGGCTCAGCAGAACGTGGTGAGCGAGGACGGGTATGCCGCCCTCGCCGCCGACGCCGCCGAGAATCCGCGGTTGCAGGAGGCGATGGCGTCGATGCTGTCGACGCAGATCATCGGACTGGCCGCCGACAACGGCTACGAGCTCAGCAACACCGCGTTGGTCCGGGGAGTGACGTCCGCCTACACCGCCAACGCAGGCTTCCCCGGCCAATTCGCCCAGGCCAACCGCATCGCCCACCGGTGGATGTTCACCGACTCGGTCACCCACGCTCCCAGCGACGAGAATCGGTGGTTCGTCGACGTCGCGCCGATGCTGAAGGATCAATCGCTGCGCCAGACGCTGGGCAACCTCGACCTCGACGTGCCGGACACACTGACCGTGCCGATCACGGTTCCGGAGTCGTCGGCGCTGCGGCCCGGCCAATTGAAGGCGGTGTCGGTCTGGGGGACGCCGGTCAGTATCGGCGCCTGTGCGCTCACCGCCCTGTTCGCGTTGCTGACGCTCGTTGTCGCGCGTCAGCGCGGCAAAGCGATTGCCGCGCTGGGGGTTTCAGCGTTGCTCGTCGGTGCGGCAGGCTGGGCCGGACTCGAGGTCCTCCGGCGTCACATCGCCGCCGCGCTGAACACCACGACGGGCGACATCCGCACGGTGGCCGACGTCATGGTCGACACCGCCGAGGGGAGCATTCACCACTGGCTGAACATGACGCTGGCGGTGGGCGGTGTGCTCGCGATATTCGGTGTGCTGGTCTCGGTGCTCGGCGGTCTGCGCCGCAACGTCTAGAGTCTCGCCATGCCGTTCGTCACCGACATCGTCGGCCCGCAGCATCCCGTTGCGACCTGGCCCCCGCTGTCGGCAGGCGTAGTGCGCCGCACCAGCAGCATCGACACCCATCCGGCGGGCGCAGGAGATTCGGCAAGCGGGCGAGCCGGACAGCACTGCGACCTGCGGGCCCGCGACGCCGTCGGCGTCGACTCCGGTGGCGTCGAGGTCCTCGGACACGTCAGCGTGCACGCCCACC
>JAEZKH010000056.1 GCA_023415515.1 Actinomycetes bacterium | reverse complement strand
CCGGGGGGGCCCGCCGCGGCCCGCCCGACCAAACCCCCCGCGACCGTGTACTCGACGGGGTCGCCCGCCTGACCGCCGCGCAGGAACTGAAGATGCATATTGGTGGGGAGTCTGTCGGAGTCGACGGTCCGGCATGCCGCGGCCAGGCTCTGAGCGACGAATTGACCGCCGTACGAGCGCTTGCCCTCCGGGCCGCTGGCCGGTCCGATCCACGTCTCGCCGTCGCCGCCGGGTTGGACCTCCAGCAGTTTCAGGAGCCGACTCATCCGACAGTGCCCGACTCGTCGAGCGCCGCGATTTCGGCGTCACCAAGCCCCAGCCATTCGGTGAGCACGCCCGGGGTGTCGTCGCCCAGCGCGGGCGCGGCGACGGCCGCCGGGTAGTCGCCGTCGATCGCGACGGGCAGACCGGGCGCCAGGTACTCCCCGATGCGGGGTTGGTCGAGCCGGGTGAACATCGGATTCGCGGTCACTTTTTCATCGACGGCCACCTCGGCGAACGTGCGATAGCGCTCCCACAGCACCGATGAGGCCGCGAGCGCGTCGGCGACCTGCGATGCCGAGTGCGCGGAGAACCACTCGGCGAACAGCGCAGACAGCGCGTCACGGTGTCTAAACCGCTCACCCTCGTCGGTGAAATCCGCCTCGAGCGTCTGAGCAAGTGCGGCAACGGCTTCCGCCGTACCCGTGAGCTCGGTCAGATCGCGGAAGTGGCGCTTGGTCAGCGCGACCACCATGAACGACACTCCGTCGGCGCTGGTGAACTCCTGGCCGTACTGGCCGTAGATCGAGTTGCCGATCCGCTCGCGCGAGGTCCCGTTCACCATCACCTCTGTCAAGAAGCTGAGGTTGCCCGCCGTGGCGAGCGCGACGTTCTCCAGCGGAATGGAGATGCGCTGACCCTGCCCCGTCACGTCGCGGTGGCGCAGTGCGGTGACGACCGACAGCGCCGCATAGAGGCCGCACGAGACGTCCCAGGCCGGAAGCACGTGGTTGACCGGCGTGGCCAAGTCGGACGGGCCCGTCACCATCGGGAACCCGAGGCCGGCGTTGACGGTGTAGTCCACGCCGGTCCCTCCGTCGGCACGCCCTGACACCTCGACGTGGATCAGGTCGGGCCGCAACGTCGTCAGGCTGTCGTAGGAATGCCATTCTCGCCCAGCGACATTGGTGATCAGCACACCTGCCTCGGCGATCAATCGCCTGACCAGCTCCTGGCCGTCGGCCGAGCGGAAGTCGGCGGCCAGCGACCGCTTGCCCTTGTTCAGCCCGGCCCAGTAGATGCTGGTGCCGTCGTCGGTGACCGGCCAGCGTAGGTAGTCGGCGGCGCCGCCGATGGGGTCGACCCGCACCACCTCGGCACCGAGTTGCGCCAGCGTCATGCCTGCCAGCGGCACCGCGACGAAGCTGGAGATCTCGACGATCCGCACACCGGCAAGGGGTCGTGTCGGGTCCACAGTCACCGGGCCAAGCTATCAATCGCGCTGCCGGCCGCTCAGCCGGCCAGCTTGACCGCCGCGGCCTCGATGGTGTCCTCCGACAGCAGCACCTGAAGCGCGGCGTCGCCCAGCGGGATGAAGCTGTCCGCGCTGGCGACCCGGTCGACCTCGCCGGTGTAGCCGTTCTCGACCAGGGCGGTGAGGATGCCTTCGCCCACTCCCCCGGTGTGCCGGGTTTCGTCGACGATCAGCGTGCGGCCGGTGGCGTTCGCTTCGCGCAGCATGTCGGCTACCGGTAGCGGCGCCAGCCATCGCAGGTCGACGACGCGGGCACCGATGCCGCGGGACTCGAGTCGGCGTGCGACGCGCAGGCTCATCCGCAGTCCGTTGGCGAAGGTGAGGATCGTCAGATCCGTTCCGTCGCCGTAGGTTCGGGCCTCGCCGACGGGCACACCCGCCTCGGGATAGACCGCGAGCCACTGCTCGTCGCCGTCGTCGTACAGGTCGCGGGTGTGATACAGCGCGATGGGTTCCAGGAAGACACACACCGCGCCTGCCGACGTGGCCGCGGCTGCGCAGGTGTGCAACATCGCCGCGGCGTCGTCGGGACGCGCGGGCGAGGCGATCAGCACCCCGGGGATGTCGCGGATCGCGGCGATCGAATTGTCGTTGTGGAAGTGGCCGCCGAAACCCTTCTGATACCCGTATCCCGCGACCCGCACCACCATCGGGTTGCGGTATTGCCTGTCGGAGAAGAACTGCAGCGTCGCACCCTCCCCGCGGATCTGGTCGGCGGCGTTGTGCAGGTAGGCCAGGTACTGGATCTCCGGTATCGGAAGCAGCCCCGACACCCCGGCGCCCAGCGCGAGTCCGAGGATGGACTGTTCGTCGAGCAGGGTGTCGAAGACCCGGGCCGAACTGGTCCGGTTGAGCAGTCCGCGGGTCACCCCGTAGACGCCGCCCTTGCGCGCGACGTCCTCGCCGAACACGATGGCCTCCGGGTAGCGATCGAGGATGTCGTCGAGCGCGCGGTTGATGCCCGAGGCCAGAGTCATCGGCGCATCGGGGTCACCGCCGCGAACCGATGCGGCGAGGGAGGCCGGCGCGGCGGCGACCGCGTCGGCCATTCCGAGTCGAAGCGGCCGCATCACCGCTTGCGCGCTGTCCAGTTGCGCGGCGTCGACGACGTCACTCGAGAGCTTCATCACCTCAGCGCGTTTGGCCTCGTAGCGGTCGAGCGCCTCAGCCGGCGTCAACACGCCCTCGGCGACCAGCAGTCTCGCGGTGCGCACCACCGGATCCCGCTCGTAGTCGCCGGTGATCTCGTCGGGCCTGCGATACGCGGGCTCGTAATCGGAACCCGCGTGGGCCATCAGGCGAACCGTCCGCAGATGGAGGAACGCCGGGCGGCGGCGTGTCCGCACATAGTCGGCGGCCGCGGTTGCGGTGTCGAAAGCCGCGGGCAGATCACATCCGTCCGCGGCGAAATACTTCAGGCCGTCGCGGTTTCGGTAACTGCGCTCGATCCAGCCGCGCGGAGTCTTCACGCTGATACCGATCCCGTTGTCCTCGCAGACGAAAAGCAGCGGCATCGGGACACCCTGATACGCCGAGTGCAGCGCGGCGTTGATGGCCCCTACCGCGGTGGAGTGGTTGGCCGACGCGTCGCCGAAGCTGCACACCGTGACCGCGTCGTCGGGCCACGCACAGCTGACGCCGAGCTTCTTGGCCCGGGCGATGGAGAACGCGACCCCCAGTGCGCGCGGCAGATGAGAGGCGATGGTCGACGTCTGCGGGATGATGTGCAGATCGTGGCGGCCGAAGACCTTGTGCCGACCGCCCGCGATCGGTTCGTCGGTCGCCGCGACCAGTCCGAGCAGCACGTCGCGCAGCGGCTCACGGCCGTCGACCAGCGCGGCGCGGGCCAGGAAGAAGGCGCCAGACCGGTAGTGCAGCAGCGCGGGATCGGTGGGACGAAGCGCCGCGGCGACGGCCGCATTGCCCTCGTGTCCCGAGGAACCGATCGTGTAGTAGCCCCTGCCCTGGCCGCGCAGCCACCGCGCGGCGAGGTCGAGATGGCGGCTGCCGAGCTGAACATCGAACAGCGCCAGGCACACTCGCGCGGTCAACGCCGATCCCTCGCGCACGGGTTCGTCGTCGGCGCCACGGCGCGGCGCGGATTCCAGCGCCGCGATGGTGGCGGTGAAGTACTCGTCGATGGGTTCGGCCACGTGTCTCCCGGGTCAACGCCTGATCGTGGGGCGGGCCACCACGTTACGGATGAATGCCACGATCTGCGCGGCGCCCCTGCCGTCGGGATCCTGGTCGGGGTCATAGATCACGACGCTTCCGCCGATGCACGACGCCGACGTGGTGAATAACGCCAACACGAGGTCGGTGAGTTGGTCCCACCTCAGGCCACCTGGCTCGTCGGGGTGGTCGGGCAGGCCCTGGGCGGGGAACTCGACGGGGTCGAGCACGTCGAGATCGATGTGCAGCCACCACCTGTCGACCCGCTCGGCGAGCCGCGCGATGGCGCGCCGTCCCGCCCCGGCGGGATCGTCGGCGACCTCGGCGAGCGGCGCCACCCACACCCCGCTGTCGGCGAGGGTGCCGACGTTGAACCTCCGCCGCCACGCATCGTCTCGGGGGCCGAGCACGACGACCCGGTCGCGTGCAAGGGCGGGCAGGCAGTCGCCGAGTTCGCCGCGCAGCGTTCGACCGGTGACCCCGAGCAACAGCCCCAGTTCGGCGTTGGCGGCTTCGCCGTCTTCGGAGACGTCCAGCGGCATGGTGTCCTCATGACCGTCGACGAACACCAACCCGACGTCGCCCAGATGGTCACGCAGCCCGGTGACGATGCCGAACAGCACCGAACAGTCGCCGCCGTAAACGATCGGCAGCCTGCCCGACGTCACCGCAGCGCCGACACTCTCGTTGAGCGCACGGGTCATCTGCAGCAACGCATCCTCGTTGACCAGGCTCGTCGGTCCGCGCACCGGGTCGCCCGCGGGCAGATCGAGGTCGCGGTCGCCCGCGACGCGGTGGTGTTCGAAGGCATCGAGCAGCCCGGCCCGCCGCCGCGCGGCGGCCGCCCC
>JAEZKH010000045.1 GCA_023415515.1 Actinomycetes bacterium | reverse complement strand
GATGAGCACCACCCCGTTGCCGGGAATCAGCACATCCCCGCCCTCCAGTGTGGCCAACCCCCAGCCCTTTTCGGGATCTCCCCACCACACCGTCGAGCCGACGTACTCAGGATGGAACTCATAGATCGCCTTCATCAGCAACGTCTCGTCATGCCGGGCCGGCCAGAACAGTGGATTGAGCGTGAGCCCGCCGTAGATCCAGCAGCTGGTGTCGCGGGTGTAGAGAGTGTTCGGCAGCGGCGGCATCAGGTATTCGGTCACCCCGGTGTCCTCGCGCGCCAGCGCGCGGTAGCCCGACTGGATGTCGGCGGGCAGATCGCGCGTCGCCATCCCGCCGATCAACAACTCGGCCAGCCTGCGCGGCTGGAGGGAATCCAGAAAACCCCTTGTGTCGTCGACCAGTCCGAGGCCGACCTCGTTGGCGACGATCTTGCGGTCCAACAACCAGCTCTTGGCCTCGGGAATCTCCATCGTCTCGGTCAAGACGTTGTGCAGTTCAACGACTTCCACGTCACGATCGCGCATCTTGTCCATGAAGTCGAAGTGATCGCGGCGGGCATTCTGCACCCACAGAACGTCGTCGAACAGCAGATCGTCGCAGTTGGTCGGGGTCAACCGCTCGTGCGCGAGCCCAGGCGAGCACACCAGCACCTTGCGAAGCTTCCCGACCTCGGAATGCACGCCGTAGGCAGCGGACGGATTGGTCATGAGAGCTCCTTAGATTTCGATCGCTCCGGTTGCGAGGGCCACCACAGCGGCAATGGCGCCCAGCAGGATGATCGCGAACAACGCCGCTTCCCAAGGCTGAAAAACTCGAAGCCCCCGCTCCCGCCGGGCTCTCACATACAGCGCCGCCGCCGGGGCGTACAGGATGCACGACAGGAGCAGCTTGTCGAACCCCGCGGCGTAGACGAGGAACAGCGTGTAAACCGTCGCCAGCGCGGGAATCACGAACTGCCCTATCCGGGATCGGCTTCCGGCGGCCAGCTTCAGCGAATACGCGGCCGCGAGAAAATAGGGAATCAGCGAAAGGGCGGCGGTCAGATCAAGCATGAAGTCCAGCGCGTCGGCCGCGAAAAGCAGTGCGATGAGCAGAAGCGAGACCAATCCAGCCGCCATGATCAGGGCGGGCAGCGGCGCGTCGTGACGATTGGTGCGCGCGAGGAACTTCGGCATGTCATCGGTGGTCGCAGGGATGTAGAGGACCTCGGCCGCCATCAATGTCCACGCCAGATATGCACCGAGTACCGACACGATGACGCCCACGCGGATGAAGACGGAGCCCCAGGGCCCGACGATGGACTCGAGGACGGCAGCCATCGACGGCTGACTGGCACCGGCAAGATCCCCCTGCGGCATGACACCGTAGGAGACGAGCGTCACGAGCGCGAAAACACTCAGGACGCCGAGGAAGCCGACAACGGTCGCGCGCCCGACGTCTTCGCGCCGGCGCGCCATCCGGGAATACACGCTTGCCCCCTCGATGCCGAGGAAGACGAACACGGTGATGAGCATGGTGCCGGTGGCCTGGTCCCACACCGACGCCGCGGAGTAATCCCTGTTGCCCCAGAAGTTGTCGGCGAACACGTCGGCCTTGAACGCGACGATCGCGATGATGATGAACACCAGGATCGGCACGACCTTCGCGATCGTGACGATGTAATTGATCACTGCGGCGTCTTTCACACCGCGCAGAACCAGGAAACAGAACAACCACACACCGATCAGCGACACAACCACCGCGAGCACGGTGTCGCCGGCGCCGAATCCCGGCACCACGGCGCTCATCGTGGCGGTGATCAGCACCCAGTACGACGTGTTGCCCGCACACGCCGATGCCCAGTACCCGATCGCGGAATTGAAACCTACGTAGTCGCCGAAGCCGGCCTTCGCATACGCGAAGATTCCCGCGTCGAGGTCAGGCTTGTCGTTGGCAAGTCGCTGAAAGACGAGTGCCAGCATCAGCATTCCAGTGCCGGCAATGGTCCACGCGATGATCGCGCCGAGCACGCCGGTCTCGGTGCCGAAGCGACGCGGCAACAGGAAGACACCCGACCCGATCATCGAGCCGACCACCATCGCGGTCAGGGTGGGGAGGCTGACCTTGTTGCTCGACTTCTCGGTCGAAGACGCTGTTGAGGTCACGGTCGAGACCCACTATGCGTTCGAGCCGGCTACAGATCGGCCAGGATCTGTGCCCGCTTTGCGGTGTATTCCTCATCGGAGACGACGCCTGTTGCACGCAACGTCTCCAGCTCTTGTAGCCGCTGTGAGACCGACGGTCCTGACGGCATCGACGGATACTGCGGCGCCGGTGCACCGGCGGCCGGTGCCGGGGCCTGCCCGGCGGGTGCCTGCTGCGCTGCGGCCCGCCGGACCACGGATTGAACCTGTTGGCGCGCAGCGGGATTGGAGCGTAGATCGATCATGTTGTCCATACCGATGCCGTTGGTCTTGAGGATCTGCAGGATCTCCATCAGCGCACCGGTCTGGCCGCTGAGGTCGTAGGTCCTGTTGTCCTCTGCGATCGTGAACGTGGCGGGCACCAGCCCGTTGATCAAAGCGCTTCGTTCCCAGTCGATTTGGTATTGCTGAGTGGCGGGGTCGACCAGAACGACGAGCTTCCGATTGGTCAAATTGCCCAGCCGCGTGACACTGGCGATCACACGGTCCTGTGAGTCGAACGGCGTGATGCCGGGTCCTTCGATGTGCAGTTGGAGTTTCACAAGCGGTTGGTCGTTTATGCGGGTACCGGTTTCGCTCATACCGGTGATCTGGGCGACCGCGAGCACGCCGCTCTGTTCCAGAGCTGCGGTCTTCGCCGCGGACTTCGCGCCGAAATTGGCGATCGCCATCGCGAGCAGGATGTCGACGACCGTGATCAGCAAGCCGACGTAGAACATCCATTTCAGCAAATGGTCCTGGCCGGTGGCGAAGTAGACGGCCAAGAAGATCGGGCCGACGATTCCACCGAACAGCAGCACCAGCAGCTGCGCCTTGAAAAAACGCCACACCATCTGCCACGCTCCTCGCTTGACGCGGTTCGCGTGTCAGATTAACGCCAAAAGGCGCGTTTCATGCCGAGTTACGAGAGGGTGGTGCGGCCGGGGGGCGCATCCGGTGGCGGCGTCGTCGACGATGACCCGAGGAGTTGCTTGACCATCCAGGTCCACATCTGCCCGTTGCTGCCGTCGACCGTGTAACTCGTGTGGATCGCCACCGCGGTCGCTGAGACCTCATCGGCGTCGGGGTCGTAGTCGCAGACGGCGTCACCGGCGTCACAGACGCTCACCGTGCGCACCCCGACGTTCGCGGGCAGGATCGCCGGTGCGTGCGCCAATATCGGCCAATCCTGCGCGGCGCCGCCCGTCTTCTCCGGATCTGTCGAAGCCGTACCGATATTGACGGTGGTGTCGTCCGGGTGCCGATCGCCGTCGGCGATCAACAACGCGGCGGCGAGATTCGGATTGGCCCCGATAGCGGCAAGGTTGCGATGTACCACCATCGCGCCCTGCGAGTAACCGGCGAGCACCACCTTGGACTCGGGGCACTTCGCGGTGAAGTCCGCGTACTGGGCACCCAGTGCGGCGGTTCCGGCGTCGACGCTGCCCATGTAGTCCAGCCAGTCCCCCACGCCCGCATCGGCGGGCACATCCTTGGCCGGATAGTTGACCGCCTCTGCGGTCATGGTCCGGCCTTCTTGCGCGAGTTGTTGCTGGAGCACCTGGTACGACTGGTAGACGATCCGGCCCATGCCCGCGGTGGCGGCGATGTCGTAATCGGTCCGCTCACCGGAGCCCGCGGCGCCCATCCAGTGGACGTCGGGGCAACCCGGCGCCGCGTTTGCGGTACCGGTGGCCAAACCGACCAGAGCACTTCCTGCCACAGCGACCGCACACGCCGCCGCACTCGTCCGACGAAACATAAAACCCCCAACCCGACCTGCACAAACAATGTATCTGGGACGTCTATCGCCACATAGGTCTCATGCGTTACAAACGAGTCACAAAGTCCGAGTTCGGCGACTCGGGCGGTTGCGGTTCGTATCGTCATACCTGGCGCTGCCACGGATGGCGGTCGATCTCGGCAGCAATCGGTCCAGATCTGCAGTGGGCGATTCAGCGTCTACTTGTTGGCGCTCGGTGTCGTCGGCGGCTGGACATCTTGCGTAATCGCGCTCACCGCATTCGATGTCAACGGCTGGGCCATCGGGCTGATCTTCGTTGCGATGGCGGGACTGCTGCCGCCGGCCAGGGTGTGGGTGATGACCGCTACAGGGTCGACAATCAGCGAGTAGTGTCGCCGGCGTGGCAACGATGAAGATCGCCCGCGTCCCCGCGGCGAATGAGAAATTCGAGATAGCCGACGTCGAAATTCCTGAGCCGGGTCCTGGCCACGTGCGTATCAAAGTGCACGCTTGCGGCGTCTGCCATTCCGACTCGGTGACCGTGCAGGGCGCGATGGGCAACTCGTTTCCGCGCGCCCCTGGCCACGAAGTCGCCGGAGAGGTCGATGTCGTCGGCGACGGTGTGACAACGTGGAAGGCGGGAGATCGCGTCGGGGTCGGCTGGTTCGGCGGCTGCGATTTCACGTGCGAGCCTTGTCGCAGAGGGGATTTCATCTCGTGTGAGAACGGTCAGGTCCCCGGCATCGCCTATGACGGCGGCTACGCGGAGTACATGGTTGCACCCGCCGAGGCGCTGGCCCGTATCCCGGACGACCTCTCCGATGTCGACGCGGGTCCGCTGCTGTGTGCGGGCATCACGACGTTCAACTCATTGCGGGAATCGGTCGCACGGCCAGGCGATGTGGTCGCGATACTCGGGGTCGGCGGACTCGGCCATCTCGGCATTCAGTTCGCGGCCAAAATGGGGTTCGAAGTCGTTGCCATTGCACGGGGCACCGACAAAGAGCCATTGGCGAAAGACCTCGGCGCACACCATTACATCGATTCGAAGGCATCCGATGTCGCTGCGGAGCTGAACAAGCTCGGCGGCGCCAAGGTCGTCCTTGCCACGGTCACCGCATCGGATGCGATGTCACCTGCTCTCGGCGGTCTCAAGCCGCGCGGGCAACTCGTGGTCGTCGGTCTCTCACCGGAGGCCATCGAGGTGCCGCCGGTCGCGATCATTCCCGGGTCGACGTCCGTGCAGGGTCACGCGTCGGGCACAGCGCAGGACTCCGAAGACACGCTTCGGTTCTCGGCGCTGACCGGTGTCCGGCCGATGATCGAGACGATGCCGCTGTCGGAGGCGCAGGCCGCTTACGACAAGATGATGAGCGGGGCGGCGCGGTTCCGCATGGTCCTGACCATGGACTAGCGCACTGCTAAGGAGCACAATGAGAAACGGCGCTCACCCGGTGGGGGGTG
>JAEZKH010000011.1 GCA_023415515.1 Actinomycetes bacterium | reverse complement strand
TATTCCGGTACTGGAAGGCACGCGCTGCGGACTGTCGGCGTTGGGGCTTCTGGCCGGTTGGCGGCTACCGGTCGACGCCGCGCCCGGCGACGTGGACGCGGCGCGGCGCGCGCGCTGGCGGAGGGATCCGGCACGTGCTCCGTTCGAGATGCTCGCCGACTACGGGGTGCCGGTGGTCGACGTCCGGACCGCTTCGTCGGTGGATGAGCTCATCGCCGCCGCGAACGCCATCGGCTATCCGGTAGTGCTGAAAACCGTTGGTGCCGTGCATAAGAGCGACATCGGCGGCGTCGTGCTGGATCTTGCCGATTCGGATGCGTTGCGCGCGGCATACACCAGGATGGCCGACTCCCTCGGTCCTGTGGTGACAGTCGAGCCGATGGTCGAAACCGGGGTTGAGATCTCGGTCGGCATCGTGCGCGACCCGGGGTTCGGGCCGCTGCTGGTGGTCGCGGCGGGCGGCACCATGGTGGAGTTGCTCGCCGACCGCGTGGTGGCGTGCCCGCCGGTGTCGCACGCCGGTGCCAGGGCAATGCTCGACGGGCTTCGCACCCGGGCGTTGCTCGACGGTTGGCGCGGCGCGGCCGCGGCGGATGTCGGTGCCCTGACCGACGTGATCGTCGCGTTCTCGCACCTGGCGGTCGAGTTGGGCGAGGTGGTGGACGCGGTCGAGGTCAACCCCGTCGTCGTGTCAGCGCGCGGCGCCCTCGCGGTCGACGCGTTGGTGATCCCCCGCGGGGTCGCTGAGTAGGGGCGCGAAGGCCAGTTCGGCTGCGCCGATCATCAGCGTCTCGGGGCCGAGGCTGGCGGGCACGATACGGACCATGTCGTTGGGGCCGCGCAGGCTGTGGTCTGACACCGAGTCGAGCAGGGTTTGCGGTGCCAGCAACGGAAACTCGCGCAGGAACCCGCCGAGCACGATCAGCCGGGGATTGAGCATGTTGATCGCGTTGCCCAGCGCGATGCCGAGATACCGGGATTGACGTTGCACGACATCGCGTTTGGCCGCACCGTCGACGGCGTTGATCTGCCGCTGGCTGACCTCGGTCTCCAGGCAACCGGTGCGACCACAGTGGCATGGTTCGACGCCGCCGACGAAGGTGTGTCCCAGCTCGCCCGCGTAGCCTGCCGCGCCCTCGAGCAGTTCTCCGCCGACGACGAAACCGGCGCCGATCCCGCTGGCGCCGCCGTTGACGTAGATGAGGTGCTCGGGATCGTGGTGATTGCCGAAGATGTGTTCGGCGATCGCGCCCGCGTTGGCGTCGTTGGCGGCGAATACCGGCAGACCGGTTGCCGCGCCTAGCATCTCGCCGATCGACTCGTCGTGCCAGTCCAGATGTGGTGCCAGTTGCACGGTCTTGTCGGACGCGTGCACCAAGCCGGGCACGGCCACGCCGATCGCGGCGATGCGGCACTGCGTGTCGAGGTTGCGGCGCATCCCCGCGATCACCTCGGCAGCGAGCGCGGTCGTCTCGGCGGCGGTCGGGATGCCCTTCGTCGCAAGGCGTTTCATCGTCAGCACGCGTCCGCCGAGCGCCACCAGCCCGATGGTGATCGCGTCCACTTCGGGATTGACCGCGACGGCAAGGCCGCGACTCTTGGGGCGCACAATCGGACTGGGACGGCCCACCTGGCTCGAGGCGCCCGCCTGGATCTCCTCGACCAGACCGCCGTCGGCGAGTTCCTCGACCAGCGCCTTGACCGTCGAGCGCGACAGCCCGGTGCGCTTGGTGAGGTCGGCCCTGCTGAGCGCGCGGCGACGGTGCACCAGCGACAGCACCACTGAAAGGTTGCGCCGCCGCACGTCGTCGGTGCTGGTCCCGATTCGCATCTCACCCTTCCGCAGTGCTGTCTACGGCCGTCTGCGCCCAGCCTATTGACAGTGGCGCGGGCCACATCATATGTTCGGCGACAGAACAAAATCTAGGTGCAGTGTTGGGAGCTTCGATATGTCCGTGCTCGAGTCCAGCCCGCTGGCCGGAGATCTGCAGCCACGCCCCGCCGACAAGTTCTCCTTCGGGTTGTGGACCGTGGGATGGCCCGCCGCCGACCCGTTCGGCGTGGCGACCAGGCCCGCCCTCGATGTGGTCGAGGCCGTGGAGCGCCTTGCCGGCCTCGGCGCATACGGTTTGACGCTGCACGACGACGACCTCTTCCCCTTCGGTTCGTCGGACGCCGAGCGCCGCAAGCAGATCGACCGGCTGCAGGCGGCGCTGGCGGCCACCGGAATGGTCGTCCCGATGGTGACGACCAACCTGTTCACCCATCCTGTGTTCAAGGACGGCGGCTTCACCAGCAACGACCGCGCGGTGCGCCGATTCGCGTTGCGAAAAGTCCTGCGCAACATCGATCTCGCCGCCGAGTTGGGCGCAGAGACATTCGTCATGTGGGGTGGTCGCGAAGGCAGCGAGTACGACACCGCCAAGGATGTCCGCGCCGCGTTCGAACGCTACCGCGAAGCGCTGAATCTGCTGGCGCAGTACGTTCTCGACCAGCACATCGGCCTGCGCTTCGCGATCGAACCCAAACCCAACGAACCGCGCGGCGACATCCTGCTGCCGACCGTCGGGCATGCTCTCGCGTTCATCGACACCCTGGACCATCCGGAGTTGTTCGGCGTCAACCCCGAGACGGGGCACGAACAGATGGCCGGGCTCAACTTCATGCACGGCATCAGCCAGGCGCTCTACAGCGGCAAGCTCTTTCACATCGACCTGAACGGTCAGCGCGGGATCAAGTTCGACCAGGACCTGGTGTTCGGGCACGGTGACCTCGCCAATGCGTTCGCCCTGGTGGACCTGTTGGAGAACGGCGGACCCGACGGCGGCCCGACCTACACCGGGCCGAGGCACTTCGACTACAAACCCAGCCGGACCGAGGATGCGGACGGGGTATGGGCCTCTGCGGCGGCGAACATGCGGATGTACCTGCTGCTCAAGCAGCGGGCGGCGGCGTTCCGCTCCGATCCGGAGGTGGCCGAGGCGCTGCGGCAATCGCGGGTCGGCGAACTGCGCGAGCCGACGCTCGAGCCGGGGGAGAGCTACGCCGACCTGTTGGCCGACCGGTCGGCTTGGGAGGACTTCGACCCCGAAGCGTACTTCGGCGGAAAGGGTTTCGGCTTCGTGCGACTCAACCAGCTCGCCATCGAGCACCTCATGGGTGCCCGATGACACTCGCGGACAACCACTTCAGAAGGAAGGCGCAGTTGATGATGCGAACCACCGGCCTGGCAGCCGCCGTCGTGATCGGCGTAGGTGTCGCGCTCACCGGGTGTTCCAGCGGTGGCGGCGAAGCCGGAGGCAACGGCGCGGCATCCGACTCCGGCAAGATCGGCGTCATCCTGCCCGACACCAAGTCGTCGGTTCGCTGGGAGTCGAAAGACCGTCCGGCGCTGGAGGAGGCGTTCAAGAAGGCGGGTATCGCCTACTCGATTCAGAACGCGGAAGGTTCGGCCGACAAGATGGCCACCATCGCCGATGGGATGATCGCCGACGGCGTCACCGTGCTGGCGATCGTCAACCTCGACTCCGACAGCGGCGCCGCGATCCAACAGAAGGCCGCAACCCAAGGGGTCAAGACCCTCGATTACGACCGCCTGACCCTCGGTGGGTCGGCCGACGCCTACATCTCCTTCGACAACACCAAGGTCGGCGAACTGCAGGGCCAGGGCCTGGTGGACTGCCTGGCAGGAAAACCGGCGAACGTGGTGTTCCTCAACGGATCTCCGACAGACAACAACGCGACGCTGTTCACCGGCGGCGCGCATTCCGTCGTCGACAAGACCCCGAGCATCAAGGTGGTCGGCGAGCAGGCGGTTCCGGACTGGGACAACGACGCCGCCGTCACGATCTTCGAGCAGCTCTACACCGCGGCCGACGGAAAGGTCGACGGCGTCTACGCCGCCAACGACGGGCTGGCGGGTTCGGTCGTGTCGATTCTGGAGAAGAACGGCCGCGCCGGTCGGGTTCCGGTGACGGGTCAGGACGCCACCGTCGAGGGACTGCAGAACATCCTGGCGGGCACCCAGTGCATGACGGTGTACAAGTCGGCGCAGGAGGAAGCGGGCGCACTGGCCGATGCGGCGATCGCGCTGGCCAAAGGTGAAGCGATCAAGACCAATTCGACCAGTCGCGACGACACCGGCAACCGCGACGTGCCGTCGGTGCTGCTGACCCCGAAGTCGATCACCAAGGACAACGTGAACGTGGTCTTCGACGATGGTGGACAGGCCAAGTCGGACGTATGCGCGGGTCGGTTCGCGCCGATGTGTGCGTCGGCGGGTCTGTGACGGGCGCGCACTGAGGGAATCGTCATGGCGAACCAGCCGATACTGGAATTACAAGGTGTCAACAAGAGTTTCGGCGTCGTGGATGTGCTGCACGACGTCGACTTCCGGATCTACCCGGGTGAGGTCACGGCGCTGGTCGGCGACAACGGCGCAGGCAAGTCGACGTTGGTGAAGGCGGTCGCCGGGATCTACCCGATCGACTCGGGACGCTATCTGTTCGAGGGCCGCCAGGTCGACGTCGATGGGCCCAATGATGTTGCCGCCCTTGGGGTTGAGGTGGTGTACCAGGATCTGGCGCTGTGCGACAACCTGGACATCGTCTCGAACATGTTCCTCGGCAGGGAGATCAAACGCCACGGCATGCTGGACGAGGCCACGATGGAGTCGATGGCGCGCGAGGCGCTGTCGTCGCTTTCGGTGCGCACGGTCAAATCCGTACGCGCGCCGGTGTCCACGCTGTCGGGCGGACAGCGCCAGACGGTGGCGATCGCCAAGTCGGTGCTCTGGAACTCGAAGGTGGTGCTGCTCGACGAGCCGACCGCGGCGCTCGGCGTCGCCCAGACCCGCCAGGTCCTCGATCTGGTCCGCAGGCTGGCCGATCAGGGCCTCGGGGTGGTGTTCATCTCGCACAACATGGCCGACGTGTTCGAGGTCGCCGACCGGGTGTGTGTGCTGTATCTGGGCCGGGTGGCCGCCGAGGTGAAGGCATCGGAGGTCACCCACAGCCAGATCGTCGAGCTCATCACCGCGGGGCGGTCCGGCAGCCTGGGCCTTGCGCCCGCCGCGGCGGCCGAGTCGATGTGATGCCGAACGTGGAGGACAGCCGAGCATGGCCACTGTGAACCTGGCGGACGCCGATTTCGCCGTCGACTCCCGCAGCGACGACACCTTCGTCGACGCGCTGCGCAGCTATGGCCGCCGGGTCCGCGGCGGCGACATGGGCTCGCTGCCCGCGGTGCTCGGACTGGTCGTGCTGTTCATCGTGTTCGGCCTGGCCAACGACCGGTTCATGTCGGCTCTGAACCTCGCCAACCTGATCACCCAGGCCGGCTCGATCTGCGTGCTGGCGATGGGCCTGGTGTTCGTCCTGCTTCTCGGCGACATCGACCTGTCCGCCGGGGTGGCCGGTGGCGTCTCGGCGTGCGTGATGGCGCTGATGATCGTGTCGAGCGGATTGCCGTGGTGGGTGGCGGTCGCCGCCGGCGTCGCCTGCGGTGCGGTCATCGGGTTGTTGATCGGCCTGCTGTGCGCCAAACTCGGGATTCCGTCTTTCGTTGTGACGCTTGGCTTCTTCCTGGGCCTGCAAGGTGTGACGCTGAGGCTGATCGGGGAGGGCGGATCGGTGCGGGTGGACGATCCCGTCATCCGCGGCCTCACCATCGCCAACCTGCCGCCGACGACCGGGTGGGTGTGCGCGGTGCTGGTTGCGGGCGGCTACGGCGTGCTGGAGGGCTACCGCCAACGGGGCAGGATCAGTCGCGGCCTCGCTCATCCACCGACCGCGGTGGTTGCGGCGCGGGTGGCTGCGGTCGCGGCCGTCGTCCTCGGTGTGACCTACCTGCTCAACCTGAACCGGAGCGTCAATCCGAGCATCGAAATCCGCGGTGTCCCTTACGTTCTGCCGGTGGTGGGTCTTCTTCTCATCGTGCTCACCTTCGTGCTGAATCGGACCTCCTATGGCAGGCACATCTACGCGGTCGGCGGCAACAAGGAGGCCGCGCGGCGCGCAGGCATCGCCGTCGGCCGCATCAAGGTCTCCGCGTTTGTGGTGTGTTCGTCGCTGGCGGCGCTGAGCGGAATCATCGCCGCGTCCTACGGCGGGAAGGTGTCGGCCTCGTCGGGTGCGGGCAACACGCTGCTCTATGCCGTCGGCGCCGCGGTGATCGGAGGCACCAGCCTGTTCGGCGGACGCGGTCGCGCGCTGGACGCCGTGATCGGCGGCGTCGTCGTCGCAACCATCGCCAACGGTCTCGGATTGCTCAACCAGTCGTCCTACATCAACTTCCTGGTCACCGGGGGCGTGCTGCTACTGGCGGCCAGTGTGGACGCGATCTCCCGGCGGCGCCGGTCGGCCTCCGGTCTGAGCTGACCGCGGTTCGGGCAGAATCCGTACACATGGCGTGGGACTTCTCGACCGAACCGGAATTCCAGGAAAAGCTCGACTGGGTGGAGACGTTCTGCAGGGAGGAGGTCGAGCCGCTCGAGTTCGTCTTCCCGTACGCGGTCCGCTCCCCGGACCCGCGGGTCAAGGCGTACGTCAGGGACTTGCAGCGCCAGATCAAGGGCCAGGGGTTGTGGGCGCTGTTCCTGGATGAGGAGTTGGGTGGCCCGGGGTTCGGCCAGTTGAAGCTGGCGCTGCTCAACGAGATCATCGGCCGCTATCAGGGTGCCCCGCAGATGTTCGGCGCCGCGGCGCCCGACACCGGGAACATGGAGATGCTCGCCGCGTTCGGCACCGAGGAGCAGAAGAAGCGGTGGTTGGAGCCGCTGCTGAACCAGGACATGTTCTCGGCGTATTCGATGACCGAACCGCAGGGCGGGTCGGACCCCAACCTGTTCAAGACGACCGCGGTACGCGACGGCGACGAATGGGTGATCAACGGCGAGAAGTGGTTCACCTCAGCGGGTCGCGTCGCCGACATCCTGTTCGTGATGTGCACCAACGGGATGTTCGTGGTGCCGCGCAAGACGCCGGGGGTGGAGATCCAGCCCGAACCCCGCAACCACAACCACATCATCTATCGCGACGTGCGGGTGCCCCTCGACCATCTGCTGGGCCCGGAAGACGGTGCCAAGACGTTGGCGCAGCGCAGACTCGGCGGGGGACGGATTCACCACGCGATGCGCACGATCGCGCAGTGCAAGCTGGCGTTCGACATGATGTGCGAGCGTGCGTTGTCCCGCGAATCGCACGGGAAGATCATCGCCGAACATCAGATGGTGCAGGAGAAGATCGCCGACTCGTATGCCGCGATTCGCATGCTGCGGTTGCTGGTGCTCGAAACCGCTTGGAAGATCGACAATTCGAGCACCAAAGAGGCGCGCACGGATATCGCGACGGTCAAATTCACGATGGCCAAGGTGCTGCGCGAGGTGTCGTTCAACGCCCTGCACATCCTCGGTTCGCTCGGCACGACGGATCTCACGCCGCTGCAGGCCATGTACGCGGGCGCGCCGACGATGGGGCTGGCCGACGGCGCCGACGAGGTGCACAAGGCCACCGTCGCGCGGCGGGTGCTGCGCGACTATTCACCGCAGACGCATCCGTACTGGCCGACGGAGTACCTGCCGGCGAAACGCGAAGCGGCGTGGGCGAAGTTCGAGCCGAAGTTCGAGGCCGACCCCGGGTTGCGCCAGTCCGCCGAGGCGTACAAGCAGTACTTCCGCAACCGCCGCTGACTCGGTTACCCGGCGAGCAGACGCAAGAGTGCGTGTCGCGACAGCGCGTCGGTTGCTTTTGCGTCTGCTGGCGGTGAAATGGCGCTGCGTGAGCGCGGCGGTATGTCCGCGGCGGAGTATTCGAAGGACGACATAGCGAGCCGGATCTCGTTGCAGTGAAACGCAAACCCAATGCATCCAACTCGGCTCGTTGGAAGTTGAAGTTTCGGCAGCGCCCACGGATGAGCGCGTCTCAAATGGTCGGCCTAGTTGTTGCTCGGTGGTGGTTGGGGTTCGTAGGGGTCATACCACCACCAGTGGCAGCGTTCGCCGCTGGTGCCGCGCCAGGGCGGCACCGCCGGTGGGGGTTTGGTGGGGGGTCTGGCCAGGGAGCCGTGGGTGAGGATGTTGCCGTTGTGGTCGGTGATGCGCAGGGTGTTTGCGGGTCCGGTGATGGTGATGCGGCCTTGGTGGTGTAGGCGGTGGTGGTAGGGGCAGACCAGCACCAGGTTGTCCAGGTCGGTGGCCCCGCCGTCTTCCCAGTGCCGGATGTGGTGGGCGTGCAGCCCGCGGGTGGCCCCGCAGCCGGGCACCACGCAGGTGGGGTGGCGATGTTCCAGCGCGCGGCGCAGCCGGCGGTTGATGATGCGGGTGGCGCGTGCGGCGCCGATGGGTTGGCCGTGACGGTTAAACCACACCTCACAGGTCGCATCACAGCTCAGGTACTGCCGGTCGGCATCAGAGAGCAGCGGTCCCAGGTGCAGCGCGCCGATGTGGGTGTCGACATCGACGTGGGCGATCACGGTGGTGTGCTGACCGTGCGGGCGGGCGGCGACGTCGGCGTCCCACCCGGCTTCGATGAGGGTGACGAACGCATCCAGGGTGCTCGGCATCGGCGCGGGCAGGTCGGTCATCCGCGGAGCGTTAGGGTCGGCGTCGGCGTAGGGGTCCTCGTCAGCGGCCCGCTCGCGGTTGCGCCGCCATTCGGCGATCAGCTTGTCGCGGTGGGACTTCAGCGCGGCGTCGAACGTCGCGGCATCCAAGACACCCAGCCGGATGCGCCAGTAGGTGCCGTGCTCGTCGCTGCTCTTGCTGATCGACGGCTCAGGTGCCGGCCGCGGCGCAGGCTCGGGGCGGGGTTCGAGTTTGACCGCGGTACGCAGCTGGGTGACCGAGGCATTGCGCGCCAACTGCTCATAATGCTTGTCGGACCCGTCGGCGGCGCGGGCGGCGATCACCCCGAGCTGATCCAACGACAACCGACCCTCAGCCATCGCCGAGGCGCATCGCGGGAACTGCGCGAGTCGGTGGGCGACGGTGGCGATGGTGTTGGCGTTGGTCGTCGAGGTGCCGGTCTTCCAGGCCACCAGCGCCGACACCGAACGGCACCCGGTGGTACTCCACAACCCGTCGCGGTCGATCTCGGCGACGATGTCGACGATGCGGGCATCCACGGCGTTGCGCTGCCCGGTCAACTCCGCCAACTCGTCGAACAACGACGTCAGCCGCGCCTCCCGAGGCGGCGACGGAACGAACGACGGTAGCGGTGCAACCACAACCTCATGAAAGCAGAAGGGTCTGACATTTAGCGTCGACGAACGTCACGGAGTGAAGTAGCTCGGCCACCGAAATTAAGTACCGCACTACTGACGCGTGGGCATCGCGCCTTCACGACAATCACGTTATTCGATGACGAGGAGGGAAATTCATGGACGCGTCGCCGGCTCCGCACTGCGGGATTGTCGCCCTGGCGGCCGAAGGTCATGACCAGGCATGTCGTCGATCGGTTGAATGTCTTATTCGGAGACGACCCCGATGAGGCGGGTCATCGCCAGCATCCCCATAGACGATCGGGCGCAATTCATCGCTCTGCACCCCGACGGCGCGCGCGCCTACGCGTGCAGCAACGAATCCGGCACGGTGTCGGTAATCGACACCAGCACCAAGAAGACGATTGGCGTTGTTCGGGTGGCGGTCACCACCGCCGGGATGGCGATCCACCCGAGCGGGACCAAACTCTACGTTGCCACGCCGCTGAACAACGGCCCGGCCGCCGCTTCACCTGTCGGCGCCGTACGGGTAATCGATACCGTCACAAACAAACTAATCGCAAACATCTTGATCGAGGATAATCCGCTGGGTCTGGCCATCCACCCGAATGGGACCCGCCTGTATGTCGGATGCCGAGAAAACCATTCGGTCAAAGTCATCGACCTGGCCAGCGCCAGTGTGTCCGCGACAATCGATGTCGACTCGGTGGACTACTGGCTCGCGGTCAGCCCCAACGGTTCTCACCTGTACGTCAGCAGCGGCGACACTCGTCAGGTGATCGTTGTCGACACTGCAACCAACCTGGTGACCGCGAGAATTCCGTTGGCCGAACAGCCGTGGATGATCGCTGTCAGTCCGGATAGCGCACACGCGTATATCGGTGCCGGCCAACTGAATGACGACACAGGAACGCTGTACGTGTGCGATACGGCCAGCAAGGCAATATCGGCGACCATACCGATGGCAGGTGTGCCTCTGGGCGCATCCTTCAGTCAGGACGGCCGCCATGTCTATGTCAGCAACGGGGGTGTGCTGTCGGTGATCGCCACAGCCACGAACAGCGTTGTCGAGACGGTGACAATCGCTGACTCGGTATCAGGTGTGGCTCTCAGCCCGGACCAGAAACGCATCTACGCCACAGATGGGCACAACAGCAGTGTGGCGGTGATTGAAGACCACCCGTTGCCCTCCATCAAGGAGGCTGTCGCAAGGATTCGCTGGCTGCTGGACATCGTCTTACCCCGTGTGTTCGAGAAGCCTCCGCGTCCAACGAGTCTCATCGGCGAGCCGCAATGAACTACGAGATCTTGCAGACGATCCCAATGCCGGGGACGGGGACCGGCATTGCCGTTACCCCCGATGGCGGGCGCGTCTACGCGTGCAATTCGACCGGTTCGGTGTCGGTGATCGACACCGCGAGCTACGCCGTGACCACCAACATCCCCGTGGGGCCATACCTTCGCGAGATCGCCATGAGCCCCGATGGAGCCTCGGCGTACGTGGTGTCCGAACGAGACGATGGTGGCGTGTTGTCTGTGATCGACACCGCGAACAACACTGTCGACGCCACGTTCTCATTGCCCGCTCTGCCCGCGTCGGTACTGGTCCACCCGGACGGCACCCGTCTGTTCATGGGCTGTTTCGACGACAACACCGTTCGGGTGATCGACATTGCCTCGGGGGTGAACATCGCCACCATCGAATTCACCTACGCAGACCGGTATCTGGCGCTCAGCTCGAGCGGCCAAAATTTGTATGTCGGCCACGATGAAGAAAATGTCGTATCGGTGGTCGACACCACCATCTATGCGGTGACGTCAACCATCACGGTGGGCGACGAACCCGTCGGGATCACCGTCAGTTCCGGCGACGCTCGGGTATATGTCGGTTCCATCGCGCTCAATACGAACCGCAACGCCGGCCCGTTGAGTGCGTTCGATGTCGGTGACCATGCGAGGATCTGGTCCATTCCATTCAGCCCTCCCGCACTGGCGGTCGCGTTGAACTCGACTGACACACGCCTCTACTGCGGCGGCAAGCACGTGTTCACGGTGCTAGATGCGGGTGCAGGCAAAGTCTTGGACACCGTTCAAACCGGTGGTGAGATAGCGGATTTGGCTGTACAACCCGGCAAGGAACTGGCGTACCTCACGAACTATGCGCAGGATTACGTCACCGCGATCGGCTGGGTGCCAGACGGCCAGAATCCTTGGCCGGATCTCGGTCGGTTACTCGATACCGTCTGGACGTGGGTCCTTCACCCGATCCGGATCATCAGACCGCCGCGTCCCAACATCTAACTGGCGGCGTTGCTATCCGTCTCTTCATGGCGGACGACAGGCTAGGACTCAGGTGAGCACGGGCGTGACGACGCAAAGTGCAGTACTCGACTACTTATCAATCGGTCATTCCGCGGCGAAATACTCAGACCCGTATCGCACGATCGATGCGGAAGGCATCTCATGACCGCACTGGCCGACGGGGGATTGCTGAAGGCAACCACTTCCAAGCCGGAGTATGACCTCCCGGCGCCGGTCGCCCGGCAGGCCAAACCGGCCCCCGAACCGAAGAGCAAAAATACTCCGCCGCCTGATCCCACCAACGTCCTCGTCCCGAGGGTGAACGGTCAGAAATCGCCATCATCGAAGCCGTATCTGCTATTCCTACAAATATCTCTACGTCTATTTCTACGTGCGGCCGAGACCTGCGATAACTAATGGAGGCGCTGTGGTCAACGAATTGACCGGCGATTACGACGCTGTGCTGCAGGTGACGGAAAAGACCATCAACCGCTTGATGGCGACTTTGCACCAGAACGCGGCCAAAAAAGACAAGCGACTACGCCAACCGCATATGGCATCCCTGCGCATCGACAGCGCTGATTCCCCTGATGGTCTGTGCGGCTGGGTCATCGCCCAAATCGGTGTCACCGAACTCAGCCTGATAAACGGGGCAACCGACCGCTTCAGGATCCGCGCGAATGTCCGCGCACAATTCTTCGGCGACCCCGACTCGACCTACCTCCCGCCTTACATCAACGGAGTGGTGCGTGCCACCTACGAGGTCAAGCCGATCGATCGATGCCCTGGCTGGAGAACCAAGGCGAAAGACTTCATCTGGGCACGGGTCCTTCCCCACACCGTCGAGTTCACCGGCTCGGCCACCGATGACCGGCCGATACTCGGCGGAGCCACAGAGGCCGACGGCCGCATCGAACGCCTGCTGGCACGGCTGCTCGAGCATCGCTTCGAAGCTCCTCCGCAGTATGTCGGTAAGGAATTCCGCGGCGCAGAGGTGCGCTGCCTTGATGAAGACGGTCAAGCCGTTGTCGCCGTACCGGTGCTGCCCTCCGGTCATGATCCCGATCGCCATGTCACCTCGGTCAACCGTGTCTTCACAGCTTGGAATCATTTCGCGGTCGGGATAAGTCGCGATGTGGTCCTCGCCGAGGCGCGGCGACAGGTAGCTCGGCTGCGCGAACGGCAGGACATTCCGCCGATACACATCAACACCGAGGCATTCGGCCTTTTCACGGTCTACAGCGATGTGCTTTTCCTCGAGTGGTACGCCATCGACACCGACGTGACATGGGACCCATCCGGCGCGATCGTCATCGACGTCGAAGGCCGGGTCGTCGACACCCAGTCCGATGACGAGGTCGTGCTCAAGTTCACGCTGAACACCCGGATCAACGTGGGTTTCGATCCCGGGACCGAATCGTTGGTGCTCATCCACGACGGCAATCCGAAGGTGCGGCCGTATGGCCTGCCGTGGCTCGCCGATCTCTTCGTGGACGCGGAGGACTACCGCGACGACATCCAGAACACGGTGAACAAACATCTCTCCGAGCTTCCGAGCATCCCTCTGAAGGATTACAAGAAGCCCTTTATCAAGATGCTTCAGCGCCTCGACCCGACAGCCGAAGCTCGACTCGTCGGCGCCACATTCAGCGAGGGTGGTATCGCGCTGCTCGGGCGGGTCGCAGTCGCGAAACGGAAGCCACCCGTCATCGACTTCACGAAAGGCGCGGACGGTCAGTCGCTTACGGCGTTCGCGTCCTGGGCACCCGCGGGGTGGATCGACAGATATGTATGGAAGTGGACATCGGATTCCGGACAGCCGGAGACGCTCACGATTCACAACAGCTTTCTCGCAAAACGCCCCGCGTTGGAGTTGACGCGCTGGGGCAAGGGGACGCCGCTAGGCGGAGTCCCTGCGATTCCCGGGATCGACCGCTACGGCCGTATCTGCCTGTCAATCGAAGGTTTTCAGCTCGACCCGGTTTCCGGGCTGCGCGTCGAGTTCTCGGTACCGTTCTTCGCCGAGAAGTGTAAGGAGTTTCACCATCCACTCGCGGTCATCGTCGACGGCCGAGACCGCCTCTTGAAGGCGGCGCCCGCTCAGAACGGCGCCGCCGCCGTCATGATCGACCTCGGCGGGGCGGCGGTCGACCCCAGCGCATCGAACACCCTGATCGTTTATGCCGGCGGCCAATTCGACGAGGATACGGCTACCGCGCTCGACCGTGGTTTGGCGGCGTCGACACGGGAGGATGCCGGCCTCACAATCCTCCTTCTGGTAAGGGAGGGCCGCAAGGAGCGCGGCGTCGCCGCGGCGCTCTCCGAGCGCACGGGAGCACACGTGGACGTCATTGAAGATCTCGGGCAGGCTTGGACTCGACGCTTCAACATCGCCGCGGACGGCGTCGCGTGGCGGCTCATCAATCCCAAAGGCGCGCTTCGTTGGTCACATGACGGCCAGTTGGCACCTGAGCGGCTTGGTCAGGCTCTGGATGATTACCTTCGCCCCAGCCCGCCCGTATCGTTTCGACCCATCGACGCTACCGTGCCAATCATGGGCGAGGCACCACCGATAAGCCTCAAGAAACGCGACCCCAACTGCCCCAGCCCGCAGTTCTTCGTGTCGCTGGTCAACACCGGGCTCGTGTTCGCCCTGCCGAATTCCGCATCGTCGGAACAACAATTGACCGCCGTCGCCAGGATCGTGAGTCGCAACGCCTCGAAAGCCATGAACTTCGTCGTGGTGCTGGACGGTGACGAACACGACGCCGCCGAGCTGTCCAGACGCTTCCCTGACTTGGAGATCATCGCCGACCCGGATGCCGAGATCGCCGACAGTTACGGCATCAGGGCTTGGCCCACCACCATCGGAATCGACGAAGACGGGGTGGTCAACGTTGCGCGCTCCGGAGTGTTCGAATTTCCCGATCTCTCAGCAACTTCGGCCAGCCCTCATAGCTCGGCCAGATCCGATATCGCGGGAGGAGACGCGTCATGACACAAGCCGTGTGGATCGCGGTGGCGGTCGCGGCACTGCCCGTAGTCCTGCTGCTGACCACGGCGGGGTGCGCCGCAATAGCCGGTGTGGAATTGCCACCTATGCGATACGAAGGTTTCGTCAGCACGACACACGGGTTGATCGGGTACTGGCCGCTGTTCGAGTGGAAATCGGAGCTCTCCAAGAATCCGCCTGTGGCCGGGAATCTGGAAGACAGCAAATACAACGGTGTCTATGTCAATCCGGGGGACATCACGCTAGAAGCCCCAGGCGCTATTGACACTTCGTTCAACAACCGGTGCGCGTTCTTCAAGGGAGAGGGAGGCCATGTCCGAGTGCCATTTCCGGGTCAGTTGGATCAGCCGTCCCCCGAGCTTTCCATTGAACTGTGGATCTACGCCACCGAGCACGCTCGAGATTGGGCCGTCGTCGCCGGATGCTATGACGCAGACGATGCGCAATCCCCACTGCGGAGCGGGTTCCGGATCCGTGTGGCAACACAAGACATGCACGACGCCAATCCCAATCCGGCCACGCACCTCGAGGCGAGCGTCGCCGGCCTAACGACACCGCTAGCCGGCTCGACCCGGAACGTCAGCTCCTTCTTCCACGTAGTGCTGACCGCGACGACCAAGGAAGTGGTGCTGTACCTCAACGGCAAAAAGCGCGCCTCCAAGACTTCTGCAGAGGAGGCAACGGCGTTCGCACCGATCCCCAGGATCGTCGTTCCGCTGCTATTCGCAGCCGACCAGGCGGTCCAGACGCCGACTTTCCGCGGCAGGATCGACGACGTCTCGTTGTACGCCAGCGTTCTCTCCGAAAATACGGTTAAGCAACACTACGACGAGGGCGTCAGGTTAAAGGAATACGCATAGCGCCGACGCACAGGTGCCCACCGCAAGCAGCAGAGATAGCCCGAGGTTCATGCGTGTTGCGCGCGAGGTGAACTCGGCGTCGGCACGGAGCAACTCCAGCCAGAACCGGCCGAAGCCGTAGGCGGATGCGGTGCCGAGAAACAGCGCGCCTGACGCGCTCGCCGGCGAGTAGAGAACAACGCCAGCCGCGAGGACCGCGGCCGCCCACAGCGCCTCCAACAGTTGAGTTGGATAGCGCCTCCGCCAGGTGCCGGTATGGTCGGGCAACCACATGCCAAACGGTCCCCCGGTTGGTCGCCCAGAGCAGCAGCCGGTCATCAGACAGCCCATTCGAGTGCATACCATGCCGACCAAGAGAACGACAGCGGCACCGTCCCAATACCGCCAGAAGTCAAGCCCGGCGACATGCACCACGGGCCACGACACCGCGAAGCTCAGAACCAGGCCGCCGTAAAGTCCCGAACCGCCGGATCGACCCGATCCCCGATGCGCAAGCGCATACCACAGCCTGCCCCCGATTAACGCCGGGATGAGCAGAGCCAGGGACGCCGATGCGAACCGTCCGAAGTCCAAGCCGACGACCGCCGGACCGCACCAGACGCCCACGACGAAGCCGACGTATAGTGCGGCCGCATAACTGGATACGCGGAATCGCCCGATGCGAAACAGATATCGATGACCCAGCCAACGCCCGGTCCTGACGGACTCGGGCTCCGTCACCACAGCCCCGCCAGCGTCAGCACGGCGCCCACCCACAACGCGACGTCGGCCAGGTTGAAGACCGGCCATCGCCCTACAGCGATGAAGTCCACGACCGTTCCGCGCGCGATCAGGTCCCCTGTGTTGCCGATACCGCCCCCGGCGACGATACCCAATCCCACTGTCGAGATCGTCGGCAAGGGGCCCGCCAAGGCGCACAACGCGAAGAGGGCGACGACGGCGAGGACGCTGATGGCCGTACGCACCGCTAGCGACACGGCGAGTCGACCGACCAGCGCGCGGTTGTTGTGAACGAGCTGAAGTCGCACAGCGGCCGAGCCTCGCGGCGCCGTCGCCAGAGCCTGCTCCGCCAGGCGCTTCGTCCCTTGGTCAGCGGCGAGGACGATGATCGTGGCGGCTCCCGCGAGAGCGAACTGCGATGCGAACACGGCTACCGCCCAACATCCATTCGCTTGCCCCCATCTCGCACGCTTGGCTGACATTACCGCCGTATGTGATCACAGGGCAGCCGAAAAGCTCGGCACGTCACGGTGGCGTGAGCCACCTGGGCTGGCAGCGTTAACGTGGTCCATCGATGGGCGGAGGGCCGATTTCAGATATTCAGGCCCGAGAACATCACCCGGTTGGGGTCGTACTTCTGCCGGGCGGCGCTGAGCTTGGCGAGGTTCGGGCCGAAGTACCGCGACGGCGGTTGACCTGCTTCGAGGTAGTTGACGTAGCCTCCTGCCGAATACGGTTGCACCGCTTGATGTGCCGTCTTGAGCCAGTTGACCGCGGCGGCAGGGGAGCCGTTGTTCTCGACATACCACTGCACCAACGCGGAGTGCCGTCGCCAGGGGAAGGCGGTGGCACCCGGCGCCACCGTGGCGAGTGCACCGTCGAGCGCGTGCATGATCACCAGCATGCGGCCCGTCTCGGGCGGGTAGGCGTTCATCGCGGCCGCAATGCCCTTGGCCGCGTTGGCGTCGACGACCGGAAAGACATCGGACCCGCCGACGTAGCCCAGCGGCGCGGGGTTGAGGTTGCCCGCCAAATAAGCCACCAGATCCATGTAGTTCATCGTCTGGATGTCGGTGCCCTGCGCCTGCAGCCCGACCGCTTTGGTGACGGCGGCGATCATGCCGTTGCCCGAACCCGCCGGGCACGTGCCCATGATCCGGCAGTGCGTACCGGTCGCGTCGGTGGTGCCGTCAGCCAGCGCCCAGCTGTTCTGGTCGGCGGTCCTCAACCAGTTCTGCCAACCGACGAGGACCTGTGCGAACGACGCCGGCGGGTAGTGCAGGTTCACCACGTCGACGTCCGAGACCGGGAACGTGGCGAAGGTCAGCGAGGTGGTGACGCCGAAATTGCCGCCACCACCGCCTCGCAACGCCCAGAACAGGTCAGGGTTCTCGGCGGCCGACGCGGTCACTGCCTGGCCGCCGGGCAACACCACGGTCGCGGACGTCAGCGCATCGGAGAGCAGTCCCGCATGTCGGGACTGGGCGCCGAGTCCGCCGCCGAGCGCGTGGCCCGCCGCGCCGACAGTCGGGCAGATGCCCGTCGGGATGCCCCGGCCCGCCGCGGCCAGCAC
>JAEZKH010000424.1 GCA_023415515.1 Actinomycetes bacterium | reverse complement strand
GGAGACGTCGACGACGATCCGATGTCTGAGAGTTGTTGGTGCAGTGGGTATTTTGTTGGTTGCGACCTGCTCCTGAGCCGAGATCACCAGCCGCGTTCGCGCCATTCCGCCAAGTGTGGGCGCTCGCTGCCCAGCGTGGTGTCGTCACCGTGCCCGGGATAGACGACGGTGTCGTCGCCGTAGGCGTCGAACACCTTGCGGCTCACATCGCCGAGCAGTTGCTCGAACGCGCCGGGCTCCCAGGTCTTGCCCACACCGCCCGGGAATACCGTAGGTTCTAAGGTGTGAATACTTTGCCGGGGGAACGGGTCGCGCTCTACGCGCGGATAAGCCAGGACACCACAGGTCAAGCGGTGGGTGTCGCCGATCAGCTCGAACACGCACGGACGTTCGCGTCCGCGCGCGATTACCTGGTCGTGGCCGAACACTCGGACAACGACATCAGCGCCTTTCGCGGCGCCGAGCGCCCCGGGTACCAGAAGGTTCTGAGGCTGGCCCGCGACCGCAAGATAGACCGCGTCATCGTGTACCAGCTGACTCGCATGACCAGGAATCGCGGCGAGCGAGCCGAGTTCATCGACTCTTTCCACGCCTGCAAGGTCAACGTCTCGGAGGCCCAGGGCGGCGACTACGACCTATCGACTGCGGCCGGCCGCAGCTGGGTCGATATTCAGGGAGCGCTGGCGACGTGGGAGTCGGAGATTAAGTCAGAGCGCGTAACTGCCGCTGCGGTCCGACGCGCCCGGTCGGGTAGGCCATCCGGCGATCTTGGGTATGGCTGGGTGAAGCAGGGTGCGGGATCCGCGGCGACGTGGACCGAGCATCCTCACGAGGCCACGGTCGTCCGCGAGGTTGTCGATCGCCTGCTGGCCGGCGAGTCGTTGCGCGGCATCACCGACCGGTTGAACGATCGCGGAGAGGCGGCGCCGAAGTCGGCGCGGTGGGGGAAGACCTCGGTGAAGAAGCTCGCGTTGCGGGACTCCAACATCGCTCAACGGATCCACCATCGCGGCCAGGCAGACGAGGAACGTTTCGAGGGGTGCTGGCCCGCGCTGGTCGATCGAGCCAAGCATGAGAAGGTCGTCGCGCTGCTGTCTGAACCTGGTAGGCAGTCGAACGGAACGACCCGGCCGGGGGCGCGCCGGCACCTGCTGTCGTGGGGGATCGGGGAGTGCGGCGTCTGCGGCGAAAAGCTTAGGGCCGTCACCAAACGTGGATCATACGGGCGCCCGCTCGACTTGTACGTGTGCGACGGCAAAGGCTGCGTCGGCCGATCTGAGCCCGCAGTCGACGATCTCGTCATAGGTGTTGTGATCGGCCGAATGTCGATGCCCGATGCCCTCGACTTCTTGCTCGGCGACGACGCTGAGGCTCGGCGATGGTCCGAGCGTATCGACGAAATCGGCCGGCGCCTGGCCGACGCCGCGGACGCCTTCGCAGACGGTGCCATCACAGCCGAACAGTTGCGACGGATCACTGCGCGTCTGCAACCGGAGCTTGACGACGCCGAGCATCGCCGCGCGGCGTCGGTTGTATCGCTCGACCTCGAAGCGCTGCGTCCGCTGGCCGGTCCGCAGGCCGGTCAACGATGGGACGAAATGGCAGTGGCGCAGCGCCGCGCGGTGCTCACCACCCTCGGGTTGAGGGTGGTTATCGAGCGCACGCGACCAGGGCCGGGCTTCGATCCCGCAAGTGTCAGGTTCGAATGGCTGTCGCGGAGGTCCTACCGATGACGGGTAGGGGCGTCGAAATCGCGTTGTTAACGGTGGTGTGCAACGACCACCACAACGAAGGGCAGCCGCCGTGTTACTGGACATTTATGCGGCAGATGGGCAGATCGGGCCAGCGTGTGTGGGTCGAAGTGAGTCGCGAGGGATCACTGATCGAGGTCGTCGACGGCGAACCTGGTTATCGCGACCTGCGGCCGGCGGTGGTCAAGATCCTGGATGCCGAGGGCAATAGACGACATGGTCTAAGCGCTACCGCAGGACGGGGATACAGGCGCGCATTCGAGATCAAGTGCAGGTCGTGTAGGTTCGCGCTGCCTGTGCCCGCGGAGCGGATCGAGCCAATATTCGACCGAATCGCAGCCATGCCCAAAGACTTTCCGGCATCAGCAGAATCGGGCGCGGCGGAAATCAGCTTGCGGATGCTCGCTGCTATGGTGAAGTCGTAGCACAGGCCCGGAAGGGTCGGGTGGTCTGCCACAGCCTCTCGCGGAGGGAAATCCCTCACGCGAATAAGAGGTTCCAATGGCCCTGTCGAAGGCCGCTGCGCATCACCGAGCCAAGATCGGTGCGTTGAGCCGATCCCGGCCCGCCGACGACCCAGATCTGATCGAAGCCAAGCGCGGACTCATTGAAGCGCAGGCAGCCGCGTACATCGAGAAGATACTCGCTGAGGCCCCGCCGCTGACCGACGAGCAAAAGACCCGCCTTGCCGAGCTGTTCCGGCCGGCCAGCGCCACGGCCACGAGCGGCGCGGTCTGATGATGAGCGACGAAGGAAGAAGCCGCCGACCCGGGCAGGATTCGGCGGCCTCGAAGCCCCTGGTGGTGGACTGTAACCAGCATAACGGCAACGGGTCGTGAGTGGACAACTCGTTGGCGAAGTGATCGCCGCGTCAGAAAGCTTGCGGGCAAGTGGGCTGTCCGAGCGTGGATTTCAAGCGGTGATCGCGATCGCCGAGAAGGCCAACACCAACACCCGCCAGGCATCAGTTCGCTGGGACCACATTCGGGCCACGCAGTACGGCAGATCGCTCGCAACGGCCAAAAGGGCCATCAAAGAACTCATAGATGCTGGCTACGTTCGAAAGATCAAGCGCGGGTTTGACAACCAACAGGGCAGGTCAGCGGCGCCGGTCTACGAGTTATCCACAATGCCTGTCCGGGCGGACGTCGCGCGGACAACCGGGTGGACATCACGCGATG
>JAEZKH010000405.1 GCA_023415515.1 Actinomycetes bacterium | reverse complement strand
CACCCCCTGGGGGCCGGGCCCGGCACCTTCTGGTCGGGCCAGCACGAGGTGGAAGATGTTCTCGGCGGTGTCGCCGACGTCGCCGCCGGAGATGAAGCGTTTGACGCCCTCGATGTGCCACGTGCCGTCCGGTTGGGCGATGGCTTTCGCGCGGCCCGCGCCCACATCTGAACCGGCGTCGGGTTCGGTCAACACCATGGTCGCTGCCCAACCGCGTTCCAGACCTTCTGCGGCCCAACGGATCTGCTGTTGATTGCCTTCGGCGGCCAGTGAATGTGCCATCGCAGGGCCGAGCGCCCACCAAAAACCCGCGGACGGGTTCGCGCACAACAGCATCTCGTTGATGGCCCACGTCAGCGCGGCAGGCGCCGCGACACCGCCGACCGACTCGGCGAGTCCGATGCGCCACCACTCGGCGTCCTTCACCGCCTGAACGGATTTGGCGAGTTCGGCGGGTACCGAGATGGTGTGCCGGTCGGGGTCGAACACCGGAGGGTTGCGGTCGGCGTCGGCGAACGACTCCGCGACGGGCCCCTCGGCCAACCGGGCGACCTCGTCGAGCATCGTGCGCACGGTGTCGGTGTCCAGATCGCCGTAACCGCCCGAGTCGAGGACCGCCGACAGGTTGAGGACCTCGAACAGGTTGAACTCGATGTCCCGGACATTGGCGATGTAGTGGCCCACGGCAGTTTCCTTTCGCTGCAAACTGCCCGAAGTGTCGCTGACCAGCGAAAACGTACGCAACCGTAACCTACGGTGACGCAACCGTAGGCAGCGTGGTCACGATCGGCACTGTGACGGGGGTCATAGCCCCGGGAGCTCGGCGACGACCTCGACGCGGCCGGCGTCGAACGCGAAAAATCCCTTGATGGGCAGGGATTCGGGCAAGGGGTCCTCGTAGCTCCACGCGACATCGGGGATGACGGCGCCGTCGCAGGCCGCCGACCAGTACGTGGCGTGCCCCTTGTAGTTGCAGTAGCTGCTCGTGTCGGAGCGTCGAAGGAGATCGGTTCGCACATGGGACGGGTGGACGTAGAGGACTGGCGCCAGCGCCGTCTCGAAGAGAACCGTCGTGTCGGTGGTGTCGACCAGCATCGTGCCACGCACCGTCGCGCGCAGGGCCCGGTCCGTCGGCCTGCAGTCGACTCGGTGATACGGGTTGGGCGGATAGTGCACCAGTGTGCGGCCCTCCTCGATCCAGGTGTCCACCGCATCCCAGGGCACATGCACATACCCCGGCGCCTCCGGCACGGGTTCCTGGGCGAGGCCGGCGACCGCGTCGGGGGGAAACGCGAACTGCAGTGGACGCCCGGCCCGGTGCACGAGGAAGGCCCGCTCGGTGTCCACGACGAGGGCACCGCCGCGCGTTGCCTGGACTCGGCGTGGGTGGGGTTCGACGAACACCACGTCGGGCGGTAGCGACGGGACGAACCAACCGGCGGGATCCTTGCTCAGCGGACCGCGGCCGGTGACGAGACTCATCTCCCAAGCTTTACAAAAATGACATCGATCGTCACGGCAAAAGGGGGAACATCCCAGAAGTCGCCCTGCGGAGGCGTCTCAGGTAGTGCAATGGCGGGTAATCGGTTCCGGGCCGTCGACGAATGGGGTGGGCGTGAAACGACTCAACGGTGTGGATGCCTTGATGCTGTACATCGAGACGCCCGAGGTGCACATGCACACGCTCAAGATCGGCATCCTCGACGTGTCGGGGATGGACTACAGTTTCGACGTCTTCCGCGAGGTCGCGTTCCCGCGCCTGCAGGCGATGGCGCCGCTTCGCTATCAACTCGTCGACATACCGTTGAAGCTGCACCACCCGATGTGGGTGATCAACCCGTCGATCGACTTCGACTACCACGTGCGCCAGATCCAGGTGCCCGCGCCCGGCGGCCGCCGCGAACTCGACCGGTTGATCGGCGAGATCGCCAGCACCCCGCTGGACCGCAACCGGCCGCTGTGGGAGATGTACGTCGCCGAGGGACTCGCCGACGACCGCATCGCGGTCATCCACAAGGTGCACCACGTTTTGGCCGATGGGACCGCGTCGGCCAACCAGATGGCCAAGGCGATCCGGCCGCAGGGCCCGGGCGGGGTCGTGGGTGTCTTCGAGGAACCCGACATCGCGCGTACGCCCGCAGCACTGCTCAAGGTGGTGGCCCGCGACCACGTCGGCCTGATCCGAAAGCTGCCCCGATTGGTCAACGAGACCGCGACGGGGATATCCCGGGTGCGTCGACGCTCGAAGGAGCGCGGCGACCATCCCGACCTCGCGCGCAACTTCGCCCCGCCGGAATGCTTCATCAACCACGTGGTGACACCGGGGCGACGGTTCGCGACGGCGCCGCTGCCGTTGGCCGACGTGAAGGAGGTGTCAAAGCGCCTCGGAGTGACGATCAACGACATCGTGCTCGCGATGTCGTCGGGAGCGCTGCGCCAATTGCTCCTTCGTTACGACGGCACCGCCGACGCCCCGTTGATCGCGGGCGTGCCGATCAGCACCAATCCGTCCCCGGAGCGGTTGGTGGGCAACGAGTTCACGTACATGACGCCGTCATTGCCGGTGCACATCGCCGACCCGCTCGAGCGGGTGAAGGTGACGGCGGTGTCGACCACGATCGCCAAGGAGAACCACCAACTGCTCGGCCCGACGGTTCTGCCCGCATGGATGTCCTACCTCCCGCCCGCACTCGCGCCTCCGATCTTCCGCCAGCAGGCGCAGCGCCTCGAGTCGGCGAACGTGATGAACTTGACGATCTCCAACGTTCGCGGGCCGAGTGAGCGCGGCGTCATCGACGGTGCGACCGTCAGCGAAATCTATTCGGTCGGGCCGGTGGTGATGGGCAGTGGAATGAACATCACGGTGTGGAGCTACGTCGACCAGCTCGCCGTCTCGGTGATCACCGACGACCGCACGCTCAACGATCCGCACGAGGCGACCGACGCGATCGTCGATGCCTTCCACGAGATCCGCGCGGCGGCAGGCATCACCGGCGACCTGACGCCGGTCGGAGCGGTCCTGCCGCTCGCGGCGGCTACCTGAGCGCTAGCGGGACCAGCCGCGGCGGCGCAGCCACCAGTCGCGGCCGATGATGGCGAAAATGGCGACGGCGAAGCCGACCAGGAAGATGTCCTCGACGCGCCCGGTGTGATTGCCGTGGAGCATCGCGAGAAGGAACAGCGCGGCGATGATGCCGCCGATGTGGATGAGCTTGTGGTTCTCCTTCGACCAACCCCATGCCGCCGACGGCACGTCCTCGACGTCGACACCGTTCGTCGTGTCCAACTCGGTGCTCACCACGGCTGCTCCTCGGGGGTGTGTGCTCTTCGCGCAAGCGCTCATCGCTGTCGGGCCTCGTGCTGCCGACATTCTAGGGTGTCTACTACGCGTGGCCGTAGTGTGGTGCGCCATGACGGGACAGTTCGAGGGCAAAGTCGTCTTCATCTCCGGCGCGGCGCGCGGTCAGGGCCGTTCACACGCGGTCCGGTTCGCCGAGGAAGGCGCCGACGTGATAGCAGTGGATCTCTGCGGACAGCTCGCCAGCGTCGCGTATGCGATGC
>JAEZKH010000366.1 GCA_023415515.1 Actinomycetes bacterium | reverse complement strand
GCGCAGGCGAGGCGCGGCGCGGCAGCGCGCCGAGGAACTCGCGACCGGTGGGGCCGCACCGCCGGTGTGCGCACGGGCGAACGAGTTGCGCGCCATGGGTTTTCCGATGACGGGTGAGCGGGTCGGCGACTGGGTGGTCGAGCCGCGGTGGTGGGCGCAGCGCCGGGCGCAGGTGACGACGGCGGTGACGGAGTGGTCGGCCCGTCACGACATCGCCGCGGGGATGCCGACCGAGACCCTGCGCCGAGAGCTCGGCCTGCCCGCCGCCGAGTTGGTGGCGCCGCTGCTGCACGGCACCGGCCTCGACGTCGTCGACGGGCGTGTCCGTCGACCCGGCGCGGCGCTGCCCGCCCGCGTCGACAAAGCGGTGCGCACGCTCGAGGAATGGCTGGCCGCCGAGCCGTTCCGCGCGCCGGAGGCCGACGAACTCGCCGAACTGGGTCTCGGGCCCAAGGAGTTGGCTGCCGCCGTCCGTGCCGGGCGGCTGACCCGGATCGCCGACGGCGTCGTGCTGGGACCTGATGCCATCGACACAGCCGCGGAGACACTGCGGGCCATCGGGCAGCCGTTCACCGTCGCCGAGGCCAAGCGCGCGCTGGGCACGACCCGTCGCGTTGCGGTGCCGTTGCTGGAGGAACTCGACCGGCGGCGCGTCACCCGCCGCGGCGCCGACGGCACCCGCATGGTCCTCGATTAGCCTGCAGCTAATTCCCTTCTCCCGCTGTCGCAGTGCCTCGGTGTTCGTTGTCGGGTGGATAGTCGGCGGGATACGGCTGATCGAAGTCGGCGGACCTGCCGACCGCGGCCCATCTGCGAGTCTCGGAGAGAAGGTGCTCGCCGTGCTGGATGGAGCCGTCGACGGCGTTCACCCCAAGGGGCAGGTGGTAGGGGATGTCGCTGCGACGCGAGACGCGAAGCAGGATTTCGGCCGCGCGCCGTGGATCGCCTGCGGTGACGGCGGCGCTTTCTCGGATGGTGTTCATCGCCCCGACGGTGTCGACGTAGATCTCGGGCACCTCGTCGATGCTCATCGAGGATCCCGCCCAGTCGGTGGCGAAACCGCTGGGCTCTACGACGAGAACCTTGATGCCGAATGCCGCTGTCTCAGCGAGCAGTACGCGCGAGAATCCGTCGATGGCGAACTTCGCCGCCTGATACGACGCGATGCCCGGTGACCCGCCGACGCGGCCGCCCATCGACGAAAACTGGATGATCAGCCCGCCGCCTTGCTCGCGTAGCACCCCGACTACCGCCTTCGACACGTGGTAGACGCCCCAGAAGTTGGTTTCGAACTGCGCGCGGAAGTCGTCCTCGGCACCGGTTTCGATGGGCGAGACGTTGGCGTAACCGGCGTTGTTGACGACGACGTCGATGCGGCCGAATCGGTCCCGCGCCGCGGTGATCGCCGCCGCGACCGCGGACGGATCGGTGACGTCGAGCGGTAGAGGCAGGACTGTGTCGCTGCCGTACTTCTCGACCAGGTCTGCGAGTTGATCGGGTCGCCGTGCGGTGGCCGCGACCATGTCACCTGCCTCGGCGACCGTTTGAACCAGCGCGCGCCCGAATCCCCGTGACGAGCCGGTGATGAACCAGACCCGTCCTCTGGTGTCGGTCATGGTCGTACTCCTTTCGTGTCGGTCATTGGATCGATGTCGACGTGACCCGGCGGCCGCCACCTCATGGCGTCCCACCCGGATGGTCGAAGAGCAGGACGAGTCGCCCGCGGACGCCCCCTGCGGCCATCGCGCGGTGGGCGTCTGCGGCCCGCGCCGCCGGATAGGTGCCCGCCACGCGCAGCGTCAGCTTTCCCTGCTCGGCAAGCACTCTCAGCGCATCGAGCTTGTCGTGGGAGTGCGTGTACTCCGACACCCAGACGTCGCGCACGGTGATGCCGCGGGAATGCGTCGACGGTTCGTAGCCCTCGAGCTGCTCGCCGCGCAACACCGCGATTCGGCCTCCGTCGCGCAGCGCCGGCACCACATCGGCGCCCTGCCGCGCAGCGTCGACGACCGCTGCCACACCGTCGGGCGACCACTGCCGAATGCGTTGCCCCACAGCGGGTCCACGCGGGACCAGTTGGTCGGCGCCCAAGGTCGCGACGAGGTCCTCGTCGTGAACCGCGGCATCGGCGATGACCCGCAGCCCGTCGGCCTTTGCCAACTGAACGCAGTAGCCGCCGACGGCGCCCGCGGCTCCGGTCACGGCCACGGTGTCACCGGTGTGCAGGTCGAGTACGTCCAATGCGCGGCGGGCGGTGAGCCCATTCATCGGCAGCGTGGCCGCCTCGGCGTGCGACGAGCCGCGAGGCGCATGCGTGACCTGATCGGGATCGACGACGAGATACTCGGCGTACGCGCCGCCGGTGGGATCGATCGGCATCACGATGACCATCACCCGGTCGCCGACGCGCAGATCGGTCCGCGCGTCGGGGCCGATCTCGTCGACGGTGCCCGCGGCCTCCATCCCCGGCACGTAGGGCGGATGCAGCGGGCCTGCGCGCAGCACAGCCTGGAGCGCGCCCTCCCGCAGGAGCAGGTCACCCGGATTCACGGTGGCTGCGTGCACGCGGATCCGCACCTGGGCCCGACCTGTGGCGGGCATCGGCTTCTCCACGAGCCCAAGGACATCAGGGCCGCCGAACTCGCTGACGCCGACGGCTCTCATCCTCGGCGCGTTCACAGTCCGTGCTCGCTCAGGCCAGGGTCTGCCTGCCGCGGTTCGGTGTCGTCCCAGCAAAACAGCATCGTGTTCCTTCACTGCTCGGTACGCCTACCTGAAGCGTGGCGGCGGGGGCGGTGCCCGCGCATCCGCCATTGGCCAGTGCAAGTGGCCAGTCCGCGCGATCCGGGGGTCAGGGGAGGACGCGGTCGAGCTGCCCGCGTGACGCGATGTCGAGCTTGGTGAACACCTTGCTGAGGTGGTACTGGACCGTGCGGGCGCTGATGAACAGGCGGGCGCCGATCTCAGGGTTCGACAGGCCGTCGCGGGCCAGCCGGGCAACGTGCATCTCCTGCGCGGTGAGTTGCTCGGTGACGGCCGCGCGGGCGACCGCCCCGGTCGCGGCCCCCCCCGCCCCCAACACGCCGCCCG
>JAEZKH010000246.1 GCA_023415515.1 Actinomycetes bacterium | reverse complement strand
TACGGCAAATACCTTCGCGGCGGCCAGGATCCCGGTGACGCGGTCTTCGCGGAGAAGCAGCGCGAGGATCGGATCCGCGACGCCGGCTGGGAGGTCGCGCGGTGGACCTGGCACGACCTCGACAGTCCGGCGGTGATCGGCAACCGGGTCCGTCGAGCTATGCGGCGACGCGACGGCCGGCCGCGACCGCTCGGCACGGTGCTGCGCGCCGATTGACCTCCCGCGAGCGCTACAGTGCGCGCAGGGCGCGAAGTTGCGCGCAGCGTCACCCGCCGGGCCCGCAACGCGAAGCCCCCGCCACCGGGAACCGGTGACGGGGGCGTCGTGGAGCGCGGGAATCAGCCCTTGTGAGCCTTGACGGCCTCGGTGAGCTGCGGTGCGACGTTGAACAGGTCGCCCACGACGCCGAAGTCCGCGATCTCGAAGATCGGGGCCTCTTCGTCCTTGATGACCGCGACGATGGTCTTCGAGGTCTGCATGCCGGCGCGGTGCTGGATGGCACCGGAGATGCCGAGCGCGATGTACAGCTGCGGCGAGACCGTCTTACCGGTCTGGCCGACCTGGAACTGGCCCGGGTAGTAGCCCGAGTCCACCGCGGCGCGCGAGGCGCCGACGGCGCCCCCGAGCGCGTCGGCCAACTCCTCGACGACCTTGAAGTTCTCTTCGCTGCCGACGCCGCGGCCACCGGACACCACCACGGTGGCTTCGGTGAGCTCAGGGCGGTCGCCCGCGACCGCGGGCTCGCGCTTGGTGATCTTCGTCGCATTCTCGGCCTGCGCGGGCACCTCGACGGTGACGACCTCGCCCGCACCGTCTGACGGCTCGGCGTCGATCGCACCGGCACGCACGGTGATGACCGGAACCTCACCGGTGGTCTCCGCCTCGACGGTGAACGCCCCACCGAAGATGGAGTGAATGCCCTTGGGGCCCTCCTTGACGTCGACGACGTCGCTGAGCACGCCCGAGCCGATCCTGGCCGCCAGTCGGCCGGCGATCTCCTTGCCGTCGGCGTTGGACGACAGCAGCACGGCCGCCGGGGAGGCGGACTCCACCAGCGACGCCAGCACGTCGACATACGGGGTGATGAGGTAGCCCTCGGCGTCGTCGGACTCCGCGACGTAGATCTTCGCCGCGCCCGCCGCCTTGAGGCCTTCGATCAGCGGATCGGCGGTGCCGGGCTTGCCGACGACGACCGCCGACGGTTCGCCGACGACGCGCGCGGCGGTGATGAGTTCCGAGGTGACCTTCTTGACGGCACCCTCTGCGTGCTCGACGAGCACAAGTACTTCAGCCATGAGTTATGTGTTCTTTCACGAGTTTCGATGCGGGAGGAAAGTTCTGCTAGATGATTTTCTGCGCCACGAGGTATTCGGCGACCTTGGTGCCGCCGTCCCCTTCGTCGGTGACCTTCTCGCCCGCCGTCTTCGGCGGCTTCGGAGTCGACGACAGCACCTTTGACCCGGCGTTCGCCAGCCCGACCTCGTCGCTCTCGACGCCGATCTCGGCCAGCGTGAGGGTGGTGACTTCCTTCTTCTTCGCGGCCATGATGCCCTTGAAGGACGGGAAGCGCGGCTCGTTGATCTTCTCGGTGACGCTCACGACCGCGGGCAGCGACGCCTCCACGGTGAACACCCCGTCGTCGGTCTCCCGCTCGCCGCTGACCTTGCCGCCCTCGACGGTCACCTTGCGCAGATGGGTCAGCTGCGGCAGCCCGAGGTACTCGGCGATGATCGCAGGCACCGCCCCGCCGGTCCCGTCGGTGGCCTCGTTGCCCGCGATGACGAGTTCGGTGCCCTCGATGGTGCCCAGCGCACGCGCCAGCGCCCAGCCGGTCTGGATCATGTCGGAGCCGTGCAGCCCGTCGTCGAGCAGGTGGACGGCCTTGTCGGCGCCCATCGACAGAGCCTTGCGAATGGCCTCGGTCGCCCGCTCAGGGCCCGCGGTGAGCACCGTCACCGTCGAGTCGCCGCCTTCGCGCTCCTTGATCAGCAGCGCCTCCTCGACGGCGCGCTCGTTGATCTCGTCGAGCACGGCGTCAGCGGCCTCGCGATCGAGGGTGTAGTCGCCATCGGTCAGCTTGCGTTCCGACCACGTGTCAGGGACCTGTTTGATCAGGACCACGATGTTCGTCATGAGTCTGGTTCGTCCTCCTCGACGGGAACCGGCGGTCGGCCCCCAGTACCACGAATGAAGCAATCGCCACCATGTTACTAGCCGGTAACTTAAGGTGGTTCGCAGGAACACAATAGCTGGTCGAAAGCTGGTCGAAGTTTGTGCCCTGACTTGGCCTTAGTCGCTTCGAATCGGCCTCAACCGTTCGCGAACCGGCCACCGACCCTTCTCCTGGGTTAGCCTCCTTCTGCAATGAGCTCATTTGTCGCCGACGGTCCGGCCGGGCCGGAAAACGCGCTGCCGCTGACCGGCGAGCGCACGATCCCCGGGCTGGCCGAGGAAAACTACTGGTTCCGCCGCCATGAGGTGGTCTACCAGCGGTTACGCGACCGCTGCGCGGGACGCGACGTGCTGGAGGCCGGCTGCGGCGAGGGCTACGGCGCCGATCTCATCGCCGGTGTGGCGCGACGCGTCATCGGGCTGGACTACGACGAGGCCACGGTGGCCCACGTGCGCGCCCGCTACCCGCGGGTGGACATGCGCCACGGCAATCTCGCCGACCTGCCCCTCCCCGACGGCTCGGTCGACGTCGTGGTGAACTTCCAGGTCATCGAACATCTGTGGGATCAGCCACAGTTCGTCGGCGAATGTCTGCGGGTGTTGCGCCCATCGGGGGTTCTGCTGATGTCGACCCCCAACCGCATCACCTTCTCCCCCGGCCGCGATACCCCGGTCAACCCGTTCCACACCCGCGAACTCAACGCCGCCGAATTGACCGCGTTGCTGCAGACCGCCGGTTTGCGGCTCGAAGCCATGCTGGGTGTCTTCCACGGCCGCGCGCTGGCCGAGCTCGACGCAAAGCACGGCGGCTCCATCATCGACGCGCAGATCGCCCGCGCGCTTGCCGATGCGCCGTGGCCCGAAGTGCTTCTGGCCGACGTGGCCTCTGTCACCGCAGACGATTTCGACCTGATCGGTGCCGATGCCCGCGACATCGACGAAAGCCTGGACCTGGTCGCGATCGCGGTGCGGCCGTGACCGAACCGGTACCGGGGCTTTTCACCCTTGTCCTGCACACCCACCTGCCGTGGCTGGCCCATCACGGCCGTTGGCCGGTCGGCGAGGAATGGCTCTACCAGTCGTGGTCGGCGGCCTATCTCCCGTTGATGCGGGTGCTCCGAAAGCTGGCCGACGAGGACCGCGGCCACCTGGTGACACTCGGGATGACCCCCGTGGTCACCGCGCAGCTCGACGACCCGTACTGCCTTGCCGGCATGCATCACTGGCTGGCCAACTGGCGGCTCCGCGCCCAGGAGGCGACCACCCTTTCAGAACCCTTGCGGCAGTTCGGTCTTCGCGAAGTCTCCGAAGCCGACCGAGAGCTCGACGAGTTCACCACGCTGTGGCGGCACGGGGCCAGCCCGCTGCTGCGCGAGCTGATCGACGCCGACACCATCGAGTTGCTCGGCGGACCACTGTCACACCCGTTCCAGCCCCTGCTCAATCCGAGGCTGCGGGAGTTCGCGCTGCGGGAGGGTCTCGCCGACGCCCACCAGCGGCTCGCACACACCCCGACGGGCATCTGGGCACCGGAATGCGCGTACGCGCCGGGAATGGAAATCGATTACGCCGCAGCCGGTGTCGGGCATTTCATGGTCGACGGCCCGTCGTTGCACGGGGACACCGCGCTCGGCCGTCCCGTCGGGGATTCCAGCGTCGTCGCATTCGGCCGCGATCTGCAGGTGAGCTACCGGGTCTGGTCGCCGAAGTCAGGCTATCCGGGCAATGCCGCCTACCGCGACTTCCATACCTACGACCACGTCACCGGCCTGAAACCGGCCAGGGTGACCGGGCGCAACGTGCCGTCGGACGCCAAGGCGCCCTACGACCCTGAGCGTGCCGGCCGGGCCGTCGAGCAGCACGTCGCCGATTTCGTCGACGTGGTGCGGCGACGCCTCGTCAGCGAGACCGAGCGGATCGGGCGGCCCGCCCATGTGATCGCCGCGTTCGACACCGAACTGTTCGGCCACTGGTGGTATGAGGGTCCGTCGTGGCTGGAGCGGGTGCTGCGGGCACTGCCGAGGGCAGGCATCCGCGTCGGCACCCTGTCCGACGCGGTGGCCCACGGCTTCACCGGAACCCCCGCCGAATTGCCGCCCAGCTCTTGGGGTTCGGGCAAAGACTGGTCGGTCTGGTCCGGCGAGAAGGTCGCCGACCTCGTGCAGTTGAACTCCGAGGTCGTCGACACCGCGCTGAGCACCGTGGACAAGGCGTTCGAGCAGAACGCCTCCGTCGGTGTGCCCCTCGCCCGCGATGTGGTCGCCGACCAGATCCTGCGGGAGACGCTGCTGACGGTGTCAAGCGATTGGCCGTTCATGGTCAGCAAGGACTCGGCTGCCGACTACGCGCGCTACCGGGCGCAGCTGCATGCCCACGCCACCCGCGAGATCGCCGACGCGCTGGCGTCCGGCCGCCGCGGGCAGGCCGAGCGGCTCGCGGCGGGCTGGAACCGTGCCGACGGCCTGTTCGGCGCACTCGACGCGCGAAGGCTGCCGCGCGCGTGACGCCCTCACCCCACCCCGCGAGCGACCGTGTCTGCACACCGACACGCCGTGAATTGCCGGCATTCTGCGGTCGCTCGCCGAGGCTGAGTGACCAATGAAGATCCTGATGGTGTCGTGGGAATACCCGCCGGTCGTCATCGGCGGGCTCGGACGCCACGTGTACCAGTTGGCGACGGCACTGGCCGCCGCAGGCCACGAGATCGTCGTGCTCAGCCGCCGGCCGTCGAACACCGACCCGAGCACCCATCCGTCGACCGACGAGATCAGCGAAGGCGTGAGAGTCATTGCCGCCGCCCATGATCCGCACGAGTTCGACTTCGGTACCGACATGATGGCGTGGACACTGGCGATGGGCCATTCGATGACGCGCGCCGGACTGGCCATCAAGACCGAGGGCAGGCGACCCAAGCAGTGGCGCCCCGACATCGTGCACGCCCACGACTGGCTGGTGGCCCATCCGGCCATCGCGTTGGCTGAATTCTTCGACGTGCCATTGGTGTCCACCATCCATGCCACCGAAGCAGGCAGGCATTCGGGCTGGGTGACGGGTGCGATCAGCCGACAGGTGCACGCCGTCGAGTCGTGGCTGGTGCGCGAATCCGACTCCCTCATCACATGTTCGAGATCGATGAGTGACGAGATCACCGAACTCTTCGGCCCCGGCCTGGCCGAGATCCGGGTCATCCGCAACGGAATCGACGCGGGCCTGTGGCCGTTCGCGCGGCGACAGCCGCGCAAAGGTCCGCCGCAGTTGCTCTACCTCGGCAGGCTCGAGTACGAGAAGGGCGTCCACGACGCGATCGCAGCGCTGCCGCGGATCCGCCGCACCCATCCGGGCACCACGTTGACCGTCGCGGGCGACGGCACACAGTACCAGTGGCTTGTCGAGCAGGCCCGAAAGCACAAGGTGCTCAAGGCCGTCACGTTCGTCGGCCGAGTCGACCACCGAGGGCTGGTCCTGTTGCTGCACGGTGCGGACGCGGCTGTGCTGCCGAGCCACTACGAACCCTTCGGCATCGTGGCACTGGAAGCGGCGGCCACGGGCACACCGCTGGTCACCTCGAATGTGGGCGGCCTCGGCGAGGCGGTGATCGACGGACAGACCGGGATCTCGTTCCCGCCGCGCGATATCGCCGCGCTGGCGGCGGCGGTGCGCACGGTGCTCGACGATCCTCGAGCCGCGCAGCAATGGGCGGTCGCGGCTCGTGAGCGGTTGACGGCGGACTTCGACTGGCACACCGTCGCAGGCGAAACCGCGCAGGTCTACCTCGCCGCCAAACGCGGTGTTCGGCAAGCGCATCCGCGCCGCATGATCGTCGAACACGCGCTGCCCGACCGCTGACGGTTCGATCGGCGTCGGACCATTCCGCACCTGGCGTGCGGATATGGACACCGACGGAAGCCCTGGTCGTCGCGTCCGCCATGTGGCCTTTTCGTGACGGCGGCGCTTTTTGGTCAGAGCATGGCTCGAGACCAGGCGATGTGGCCTTCGAAGCCGAGGTCGTTCGACATCGCGCGATAACGGTCACGCAGCTTCCGGTATCGGCTTTCGTCGCCGCGCGCACGTGCCATCGAGGTACGTAGGCGTGCCAGCGTGATGTCATGCAACACGAATCCGGGTTCGGTCGGCACTGCAGCCAACCGGTCCATCCACTCGTCTGCGGTGTCGAGATCACCGTCGCGATTTCGCTGTATGAGTGCGTCGGCGAGCGCCGAAGTCGCCAGTGCGCACCAGATCGACTCGCCCCAAGTGTGCAAGCCCGCTACTGCGGTCCGACCGGCCTCGACAGCTCCGTCAAGGTCCCCGGTCCGGAGTTTCTCCTGTGCGATGTGCACGTCTGCGATCGGATTCGTCAACGCCGAAAAGCCCCAGAACCTGCTTGTCTGCCTCGTGGAGATCACCATTTCCATACCGGCCTCACGCACTTCGCCACTGTGGTTGGCCAGGGTGACCCCGCGCGCCAGGCGAGCCAGAAACAGCGTCGCGTCGTCGGCGGAGCGTTCGGCCATTGCGACTGTCTGCTCGGTGTCCCGCAGAGCTGTGTCGTCAGCGAGCAGCACGCCGAAAGGCACTGCAAAAACGTAAGTGTAGAAAGTCACCGCCTGACGTGTCAGCGGGTTGTGGTTCTGCGCGATCGCAGCGGCTGTCCGATAATCCTCTTTCCAGCCGGGTATTCCGAGGCACACCCGCGCTCCGCCGCGCAACGCATAGGCGAGTGCCACTGGTGATTCGACGAAGAGCGTGTTCTTGTTCGGATCCTGGTCTGCAAGATCGATGATCCGCTGGGTCAGCCGCAGGACGGCACGAATCTCGCGCGTTTCGATCTTGACGGTGGATGCCGACAGAGACAGCGCGGTCGTCAACGCGGGATCATCGATGGCTTCGAGCAGGTTGAGCAGTTCGTCTGCCAGGCGGGAGGCGTCGGTCCTTCTCCCTTCGAACAGGGCCACCGTGAGATGTCCGTTCAATCCGATCGCCAGCGACCGTAGGTCTCCTGAGGCTTCACACAGTTCGCGCAGTTCTTCGTATCCGGTCTCCGTACCGCTTCCGAGACGATGCGCGGTGCCGCACAACAACGCGCGCGGGGCGATGCGCATGGACTCCCGGCCCGGATCGACGTCAGGTAGGCCGTCGGCAATCTGCCCTGCCCGTCGCCAACTGCAGCGCGCGGCCGCGAAATCTCGGTTGGCTAGCCATGTTCCGGCCCTGAGGTGCCAGCCGAAGGCGGCATGCTGATCGCCCGCGGCCTCCAGGTGCTCGGCGATCAGCGCTGCGTTCTCGTCGGCCGCATCCGGGTCGCGCGCTTCGATGATCCCGGCCAGACGTCGGTGTAGCTCTGCACGATTCGACTTGAGTTGTGATTCGTAGGCCACGGCACGGATCAACGGGTGGCGGAATGCGTACTCCTCGCGGCGGCCGAACCTCACCTGGTCGATCAGCTCTGCCGTGATGAGCGGGCCGACTTCCACCGAGTCGACGACGTCGGCGAGTAGCCGCGCGTCGAATCGCGACCCGATCACGGCGGCGGCACTGAGCGTGTGCTTGGCCGCCCGGCTGAGACGATCGATGCGCGCCCCGATGGTCGCCTGCAGTGTGGCCGGCACGTCGAGGTCGTCGGTCTTCCCGTGCAGTGCGAACGCGCCGGGCATACCCGTGAGCACTCCGCGCTCCGCCAGGTCGCGCACCATCTCTTCGGCGAAGAACGGATTGCCCGCTGCCCGGGCGCAGACCTGCGCAGCCACATTCGCAAGCGACGGGTCGGTGCCGAGAAGCTCGGCAGCGAGCGTCGACGCCTCGGTGTCGTTGAGTGGCCGCATTCCGATCGTCTGGGCGCCCGAAATGCGCACCAGCGCTCCCTGATACTCGGGACGAGCGGTGATGAGGACGAGTGTCGGGGTCTGCGGGATCACCGCGATCATCTGCATCAGCATGGACTCGCTGGTCTCGTCGATCCAATGGACGTCCTCGATCACGTAGACAGCGGGCTCCGTCTGCGCGAGCGCAGCCGCGGTGATGAGCGCAGCCAGTCTCCGCCGCCGCGCTTCCGGCGCGACGCCGGATGGCCCGGCGACCGTGTCGGCGACGCCGAGAAGATCGTCGAGCAGTGGCAGATCGTCCGGGTCGGCGTCGGAGAAACGAGCGCGGATCTGCGATCTCGCTTCGGCGTCATCGAGCTGATCGATTCCCATGCTCGCACGGAAGAGCTCCGAGACAGCACGAAAAGGCACGTCGCTGGTGTGGGATTCGCAGTGAGCGGTCACCACCGCCACTCCCCGGCTCGCTGCGAGCGCGGCGATTTCGCGGGCCAACCGACTCTTGCCGATCCCCGGCGGCCCGACGATGTTCACGACGCACCCCGCGCCACCGACGGCCTCGTCGAACACTGCTGTCAGAAACGACATCTCGCGCGTGCGCCCGACCATGGCCGACTCACTGCGATGTCGCTGATGGTGTTCGTCGATGCCCAGCAGGCGCCTCGCGGGCGCAGGCGTCGTCACGCCCTTGATCCGATGCGTCTCGATGTCGCCGAGAAGCACCGCATGCTCGACGAGGCGGGCTGTCGACTCGCTCAGCATCACGCCACCTGCCGGCGCAATCGACTCCATCCGCTGTGCCATCCCGACCTGTTCGCCCACAGCCGTGTATTTGGCGTCGCGAGAACCGATCTCACCGGCGATGACCTGTCCCGAGTTCAGCCCGATCCGCAGTCGCAGTTCGACACCGTCGCGGTCTGCGACGTCCGTCGCGAGATCCGCGGCCCGGTTCTGGATCTCCAGTGCGGCGATGCATGCGCGAATCGCGTGGTCCTCCAACGTGACCGGCGCACCGAACACAGCCATGATCCCGTCGCCGGTGAACTTGTCGACCGTGCCGCCGTATCGTTTCACCACTGCCGATGACCGGTCGAACAGTTCGGCCATGATCTCGCGCAGCCGCTCCGGGCCGACGGCAGCCGCGATGTCCATCGAACGCACGACATCGGCGAACAGGACCGTCACCTGCTTGTACTCCGCCGGACCGGGGGAAGCCCTGACCGGCGAACCGCACGAGTCGCAGAACCGCGCAGTGGCGCGCAGCTCGGTACCGCAGGCCGCGCAGCGCTCGCTGACAGCAGTCACAGCAATATGGTGGCGCTCATTCCGGCGCGAGCGTGCGGATTTGCGCACAGATTTGCGGCGTGGCGGGGAGCAGACACGCCCGCTCGCGGAAGAACGGGTGCTAGCGGGCGGCCTTCTTGCGTTCGATGTCGGCGAGCGCTGCGGCCAGCTTGGCACGCTCGGCCGCCGAGGTGTCCCAGGCCAGCTTGCGGTTCTTCACCACCTTGGCGGGCGCGCCGACGGCGATCGAATAGTCCGGGATGTCGCCCTTGACCACGGCGTGTGAGCCGAGCACGCAGCCCCGCCCGACCGTGGTGTTGCGCAGGATGGTGACCTTCGTCGCGATCCAGGTGTCGGGCCCGATCCGCACCGGGCCCTTGAGGATCCCCTGATCCTTGATCGGGACGTTGATGTCGTCCATCCGGTGGTCGAAGTCGCAGACGTACACCCAATCGGCCATCAGCACCGAGTCACCCAACTCGATGTCGAGGTAGGTGTTGATCACATTGTCCCGACCCAGCACCACCTTGTCGCCGAAGCGCAGCGACCCTTCATGGCAGCGGATCGTGTTCTTGTCCCCGATGTGCACCCACCGGCCGATCTCCATCGTCGACAACTCCGGGGTGGCCTGGATCTCCACGCCTTTGCCGAGGAACACCATGCCCCTGGTGATGATGTGCGGGTTGGCGAGCTTGAACTTCAGCAGCCGCCAGTACCGCACCAGATACCACGGGGTGTAGGCGCGATTGCTGATCACCCACTTCAGGGACGCCTTGGTGAGGAACTTCGCTTGGCGCGGATCGCGGAGCCGGGATCCCCGCCAGCGCTTGTGCAGCGGCGCACCCCACATCGTCGTCATGGCCGGAAAGCCTACCCAAGCACCACCGGCGACATTCCGGTCGCTGCGCCGGCGCCTCTCCGATTTCGAACGGTTACCCTCACGTGGGCCTACGAATCGATCGGGAAAGGACAGGGTGTTCCGGCGACTCATCGCGCTGACGTCGACAGCGCTGATCACCTGTGCTCTGGCCGGCTGCGGCAATACCGACGCCTGGGTCGAGGCGCACGCCTCCGACGGCTGGTCCGCCCAATACGGCGACGCGGCCAACAGCAGCTACACCGACGTGGCAGGCGCGGAAACACTGCGGCTCGAATGGCGCCGCTCGGTCAAGGGAACCCTCGGTGCCGCGGTGGCGCTGGGGTCGGGACAGTATCTGGCGGCCAACGCGCAGACCCAGACCGGCTGCTCGCTGATGGTGTGGGAGGCCGACAACAACGCGCGCCAGCGCTGGTGCACCCGACTGTGGCAGGGCGGCGGCGGGTCGAGCCCGTTGTGGGACGGCTTCGACAACCTCTACATCGGGCAGCCCGGCGCGATGCTGTCGTTCCCGCCGACGCAGTGGATCCGCTGGCGGCAACCGGTGATCGGGATGCCGACCACCGCCAGGATTCTTGCTCCCGGCCATCTGCTCGTGGTCACCCACCTCGGGCAGGTACTGCTTTTCGACGCGCACCGGGGCACTGTCATCGGCACCCCGCTCGACCTCGTCGAGGGCATCGATCCGACCGATTCTCAGCGTGGCCTTGCCGACTGCAGGCCGGCCCGGCCCCGGTGTCCGGTCGCCGCCGCGCCGGCGTTCGCCGCCGACGCGGGCGTGGTCGTGGTGCCGGTGTGGCAGCCGGGCGCCGCCGCGTCGGTACTGGTCGGGCTGAAGTACGACCCCGGCCGCAGCCCGATGCTCTCGGTCGCGTGGACCAGCGATGCGGTCAAGGCGGGCACCTTGGCGAGCCCGGTGGCCTCTGCCGACGGTTCGACGATCTACGTCAGCGGCCGTGACGACAAGTTGTGGGCCATCGACGCCGTCGACGGCAAGCCGAAGTGGTCGACGCCGTTGAGGTTCCTCCCCCAGACCCCGCCTTCGGTGGCGCCGAGCGGCGAGATCATCGCCGGAGGCGGCCCCGATTCCCGGCTCGTGGCGATCAGGGATCGCGGCGACCACGCCGACGTGATCTGGACCCGCGACGACGTGTCACCGCTGACGACGTCCAGCCGGGCAGGCGAGCACGCCGCATACACCGTCGTCGACGGGGGTGCGGACGGTCAGGCGCTGCTCGTGTTCGATCCCGCTGACGGTCACACGGTCAACACCTACCCGCTGCCGGACGCGACCGGCTTTCCGGTCGGAGTGTCCATCGGCCATGACGGCCGCGTGATCGCCGCTACCAGCGACGGCCAGGTCTACGGTTTCGCGCCCGCCTAGCCTCAGGCGATCATCCGGTCGACCGGACCGCGCGGGATCGACACCGCAAGCGCGCCTGCCGACTCCGGCAGCAGCGCGCCCTGGCCGAAGAAGAACACCAGGTTGTCGTTCTGGATCGCGAAGTTCTCGTAGGTCGCCGGGTTCAGCCCGACCTCGGGTGCGATCGCGGGCTTGGTGCCCATCTGCTTCTCCAGCTCCGCCTCGACGAGCGGGAAGACGATCGGCCACGGGTTGGTGCCGGGCTGGAACAACGGTTGGGTCTTCTCCCGGCCGCCGGTGTCGAGCACGATCGGCCAGCGAAGGGTCTGATCCCAGTTGAACGCCGTGTAGAAGGTCTGCGGCTTGGTGCCACCGACGTCCTGATAGACCTTGAACACCACCGACTGCGTGCCGCGGGGCGGGACGGCCGAGTTGTACTCGGTCGGGGTGACCTCCAGCTGGTAGGGCATGGTGCGGGCGTCGGGGCCCTTCGCGACATTGACGAAGCCGTCACGGGTCTGCTTGACCCAGTCGAAAACAGCCTGCACGTCGGGGTAGTTGGCCGGGTAGGTGATCTTCAGCGAGTAGCCCGCGTCGCCCTCTTCGATCACGCAGTTCTGTCCGAGCAGGACGCCCTTGAGATCGGAGCACTTCGGCGGTGCGGCCGCCGCGGGGACCGTGGCAAGACTGGAGAACCCGACGGACACCGCGGTCGTCACAGCGAGAATCAACGTGGATGGACGCATGGGTGAAATCCTCTTCGGCCGGAGCGGCACGGTAGCCGCCGACGCCACAATATACAGGCGGCAAATCCAGCGGCCGCAGCGACGGCGAGCTCAGTGTGACGGTCGGCAGATGAATGCCGTTGCCCGGCTTGATCTGCCGGAGCCGATTCGGGTGAGCACCACCGACAACTGCTGTGCGCCGCGCAACTTGAGCCGCTTGCGCAGCGTGTCGGGGTCGACGTCGACACCACGCACCAGGATCTCCACGGCGCCCGCATCGTGCGCCGACAGCGCCTGGCGCAGCCGCTTCTCGCCGTAGCCGATCTCGTCGAGCACTTCGAAGGCGCGGACGCCCTCGGGCCGCCGATCGCCCGACAGATAGGCGATTTCTCGGTCGAGCTGCCAGAGCCGGTGTCTGGCGGCGTAGTGGCGCACCAGTCCGGCGCGCACGACCGCTCCGTCGGGGTCGACGATCCAGCGGCCCGCGGGGGCGACCGGGCAGTCGTCGGGTTCGGTGTCGGTGATCTGTTCGGAGGTGTCCAGAACGGTGGCGCGGCGGCGCACACCGCCTCCGGCGAGTCCCCGCGACCACAGGCAGGCTTCCCGCACACTGCCCCGCAGCGAGGTGATCTCTATCTCGCCGTCGAACCCCAGCTGGTTCAGTTCGCCGAAATCTATTCCTGGAGCGCACTTCACGACGAGATCCCGACCGCGGAACACATCGAACAACTGATCCAGCGGCGGCATGTAGCCGAGCGGATCGAACCGTCGCCGGCCTGCGCTCCTGCGCGCGGGGTCGGCGAGAACGACGGCGTCGCGGGTGACCGGTCGCAGCGCGTCGGCCAGGCACAGCGCCACGTCGGCGACGTTGTGTCTGGCCATGGCGAGCCGGACCGGATCGATGTCGCTACCGATGACGTAGCTCGCCGACTGTCGAAGCGCAGCCAGTTCCGCCCCGACCGAACACGTGACGTCGTGCACGGTCGCGCCGGCCAGCCGACGCGCGCGGTGTTCGGCCACCGGCTGAGCGGTCGCCTGCTGCAGCGCCTCGTCGGTGAACAACCAGCGCGACGGGTCCTCGAATTTCGTTGTCGCCCTGCGGCGCAGCAGCACGGTCTCGATCAGCGCCGCGGATCGGTCTCCGAATCGCCTTCGTATCGAGGCGATGTCGGAGATACGGGTGGCATCGGTCAGCCGATAGCCGCCGACGTCGCGCAGCGCTTGCGAACCCGCTTCGCTGCTCAGATAGGCGACGGCGTCGGTGCCGAAATCTACGACGGTTTGACCCCGGTCACCATGACGTTGTAGAACCAGCCCTTCGGCACGACGCGCCGCCACACGTTGTGGTCGATCCAGCTCAGCGTCATCCAACTGGAGAAGGCGAACTTGGCCCAGCCCCAGCCGAGGCGTCCAGGCGGCACTGCCGCCTCGAAGGTGCGGATCGGCCAGCCGAGCATTGCCGCGGTGAACTCCGTTGTCTGAGTGGATATCTCGACGGCACCAGCACTTCGCGCCATCCGCTCCAGGTCGCCGGGCGAGAACGTGTGCAGGTCGACGATCGCCTCCAGCGCGGCGGCTCGTGAGGACTCGTCGAGTTCGGGTTGCGGCCTGCGCCACCCGGACAGCCCCGGCAGCCTGGTTACGTTCGTCACCGTCCGCCAGGTCAGCGTCGACAGCGGGCGGGCGTAGTTCTCACCGGAGTTCGTCGGCTCGCCGGCGAACACGAACCGTCCGCCCGGCTTGAGTACGCGGACCACCTCGCGCAGCGACAACTCCACATCGGGAATGTGGTGCAGCACCGCGTGACCGACCACGAGGTCGAAGGTGTCGTCGTCGTAGGGAATCCGTTCGGCGTCGGCCACCCGACCGTCGACCTCGAGACCGAGGTTCTCGCCGTTGCGCGTGGCCACCTTGACCATGCCGGGCGAAAGGTCGGTGACCGAACCGCGCCGCGCTACCCCGGCCTGGATCAGGTTCAACAGGAAGAACCCGCTGCCGCAACCCAACTCGAGCGCCCGGTCGTACGGCAGCTTGCGCTGCTCCTCGACGGGCACGGTCGCATCGAACAGGTCGCGGGCGTAGTCGACGCAGCGCTTGTCGTAGGAGATCGACCACTTCTCGTCGTAGCTCTCGGCTTCCCAGTCGTGGTAGAGCACCTGGGCCAGCTTGGAGTCGTGACGGGCCGCCTCGACCTGCTCCGCGGTCGCGTGCGGGTTCGGGGCCGGTCCGACGGCGGATTCGGAGGAACTCATGGCTGGCAGCCTAACGGCCGAACGATGCCTTGGCCGCAGCCAGGACCTGCGGGGGATGCTCGACCAGCCGCTTCGCCCAGGCCATCGCGGAGTCGTAGACCGCGTCGGGCGCCACCATCTCGTCGATCAGGCCCAGCGCCGCGGCCTCCTTGGCGCCGACGAAGCGGCCGGTGAACACCAGATCTTTGGCTTTGCTCTCTCCGATCGCCCGAGCCAGCCTGCCCGTCTCCGCCGGCGGGAACCCCGACAGGATCTCCGTCGCGCCGACCTTGACGTTGTCGCCTGCCACCCGCCGGTCGGCCGCGAGAGCGAGCGTCAGCCCGCTGCCGAGCGCATAGCCGGTGATGGCCGCAACCGTCGGTTTGGGAATCGCGGCGATCGCGTCGACGGCCTCCCGCCCGACCTCGGCGGCCCCTTCGAGCTCATGGGCGTCGTACGTCTGCAGCACGGCGACGTCGTCACCGCCGCAGAAGATTTCGTGCCCGCCGAACAGGATCACCGCCGCGATGTCATCGCGATCACCGAGTTCAGTTGCAGCATCGACGATTTCGCGACACATCTGGCGGGTCAGCGCATTGGTCGGCGGTCGCGACAGCAACAGCGTCGCGACACCCCGGTGCTCGTCGAGGGTGTGGACACCGACGAACTCCCTCACGGCGTGCGCCCCCCGAGCGCCTGGTTGTAGCGCTGACCGTCGAAGAACTCGAATTCGAGGTTGCCGTCGGTCAGGCTCATGTTCGGCGAGATGGCAACGATGTGGCGCTCTACGGCGAGAATCTCGGCGACGGTGTGGCCCGCCAGCGCGTCGAGCTGGGTCCACGTCGGCGGCAGCAGGAAGGTCCGGTGGGCCGAGAAGTCGGCCAGCGCCGCTTCCGGCGTGACCCAGTCGGCGTGGTCGGACTCGGTGTTGTCGCCGTCGGCACGCTGGCCGTCGGGAAGCGCACCGACGAAGAAGTAGGTGTCGTAGCGGCGGGTGCGCTCCTCCTTGGGGGTCACCCAGTTGGCCCACGGTCGCAGCAGGTCAGCCCGCAGCATGAGGTTTTCGGCCTGCAGGAATTCGGCGAACGAGAGCTCCTTGCTGACCAGGGCGGCCCGCTGCTCGCGGTAGCTCGATGCGTCGTCGACGAGCAAGTCGGGATCGTCGGCGGCGCCCGCGAACAGGACTCCGCACTCTTCGAAGGTCTCCCTGGCCGCCGCGCAGACGAGCGCTTCGGCGAGATCGGCGTCGGTGCCGAGCCGGTCGGCCCACCAGAACTTGTCGGGCCCGTGCCAGGCGATGTCGGCGTTGCGGTCGCGATCGTCGACGCCGCCCCCGGGAAACACCATCACCCCGCCGACGAAGTCCATCTTGCGGTGTCGCCGCATCAGGAACACTTCGATTTCGCGACGGGCCTGGTTCTTGTCGCGGATGAGCATCACCGTCGCGGCAGGCCGCGGGACCAGGGGGTCTTCTGGCATCAACGCCTCCTGTGCGCGGCTCGGCTCCTGGTGCGCCGGGCGAAGTAGCGGCCGTCGATGTACTCGAGGGCGATGGATTGGCCGAACGCCTTGGACAGGTTGTCGGAGGTCAACACGTCCGACAGCAGCCCGGCGTCCACGACGCGGCCCTCCGACAGGATGAGGGCGTGGCTGAATCCCCGCGGGATCTCCTCGACGTGGTGGGTGACCAGGACGATCGCCGGAGCATCCGGGTCGGCGGCCAGATCCTCCAGGCGGGCCACCAGCTCCTCGCGGCCGCCGAGGTCGAGTCCGGCCGCCGGCTCGTCGAGAAGCAGCAGCTCGGGGTCGGTCATCAGCGAGCGGGCGATCAGGACGCGCTTGCGTTCGCCTTACGACAGCGTCTCGTAGGTACGCTCGGCGAGGTGCTCGGCGCCGACGCTCTCCAGCATGTCGATCGCCTGGGTGTAGTCGACATCGTCGTAACGCTCGCGCCATCGTCCGAGCACGGCGTAGCCCGCCGAGACCACGAGATCGCGCACCACCTCCCCGTCGGGGACCCGCTGTGACAACGCTGAGCTGCTCAGCCCGACGCGGGCGCGCAGTTCGGACATGTCGGTGCGGCCGAGCCGTTCGCCCAGCACGTACGCAGTGCCAGAAGACGGATGCTCCATCGCCGCGGCGATCCGTAACAGCGACGTCTTACCTGCGCCGTTGGGGCCGATGACCACCCAGCGTTCGTCGAGCTCCACCGACCAGGTGATGGGCCCGACGAGAACCTGGCCGCCGCGCCGCAGGCTGACCCGAGCGAAGTCGATCAGCAGATCGGGGTCGACGCTGTCGCTTCCGGAGTCGGGCACCCGCTCATCGTAGTTAAGCGGTTTCGGCGGGCCCTCTCGGCCGAAGCCCAGCCGCTGCGGAGCAGTACGCGCTCCGGGGTCATCCGGACGAGTAGCTGCACGAGTGGGCCGATGGCGACGGCGTACAGCACGGTGCCGATGCCGACGGTTCCACCGAGCAGCCAACCGACCGCGAGCACCGTGGCCTCGATGGAGGTGCGGACGAGGCGCACCGACAGCCCGGTGCGCACCACCAGGCCGGTCATCAATCCGTCGCGGGGTCCCGGCCCGAGTCCGGCACCGATGTAGAGCACGGTGCTCACGGCGTTGAGTACGACCGCGCCGACCATCATCGCCACCCGGGCAGGCATCGACGCAGGCGTGGACATCAACGCGAGCGAAATGTCCACGGTCACCGCGATGACGATGACGTTGGCGACGGTGCCGACGCCCGGTCGGTCGCGCAGCGGAATCCAGGCCAGTAGCACTGCGACCCCGACGACTGCCGACGCGACGCCGATCGTCATCGGGGTGCGCAGGGCGAGCCCCTGGTGGAACACGTCCCACGGGTCGAGCCCGAGTTCGGCGCGCACCATCATCGCCATCGAGAACCCGTAGCCGATCAGCCCGAGCAGCAGCGCGCCGGCGCGCGCCGCCGCATCACGCATGGTGGGGGAAGCGGATCCGTATCAGCTCGAGTTCGTTGCGTATCCGTTCGGCGTCGCGGTCGAGGAATTCGGCGGGCGTTGGCTCGGCCGGATGGAAGAAGCGGACCCAGGTGCGGGCCATTCTGGATGTCCAATGTGTACTCATGACAACAAGAATGCGGGCAACTGGCTTGTTATTCCATAGCCAGTTGGCCCATACTGGCATGTAATGACGGTCGAAATGCACGCACGAGCGCTCGATGTGGACCTTCTGGCTCGCGAGCTGGGCAACTGGCGCACGTCCAGTCGCAGCGGGCCGGCCTACCACGGCCTCGCCGATGCCATCCGGCTGTTGATCGTCGACGGCCGTATCCCGGTCGGCGCGCGGCTGCCGAGCGAACGAGCGATGGCCGACACGCTGCGGGTGTCCCGCACCACAGTCACCGCCGCGTACGCACAACTCCGCGAGGACGGATACCTCAACGGCCGCCGCGGTGCGCGCAGCACCACTGCACTGCCCGTCTCGCCCACCCTGCGCCCCGAATTCAGCTCTCCTGCAACAAGTCTCGCTGCCGCCGCATTGTCCGCACCCGCAGCCGCGGTCAGCGAGGCATTCATCGAGGCGACGCACGACGTGACGCCCTATCTACACAGAGTGGGCCACGAACTCGTCGGGGTCGGCGTGCTCCGTGAAGCGATCGCCGAAAGGTTCTGCGAGCGAGGCCTTCCCACCGAGGCGGACGAAGTTCTGGTGACGACCGGGGCGTTGCACGCGATCAACCTGATCCTGACCACGTATGTGCAACCCGGCGATCGGGTCCTGGTCGAACAACCCACCTATCACGGCGCGCTGTCGTCGATCGTCACCGCGGGCGCGCGGCCGGTGCCCGTCGCGATGACCGACGACGGCTGGGACCTCGACGCGCTGCAGGCCGCGGTGCAGCAGTTGTCTCCGAGCCTGGCCTACCTGATTCCCGACAACCAGAACCCGACGGGCCTGACGATGCCCGCGCACGACCGGAAACGGTTGGCGGGCATCATCGCCGAAACCAGGACCCGCACCGTCATCGACGAGACCATCCTCGACATGTGGCTCGGCGACGGTGTTCCCGCCCCGATGGCCGCTTCGATGACGGCGCGCCGCGATCTGGTGCTGACGATCGGTTCGATGTCCAAATCGTTCTGGGGCGGCCTCCGTGTCGGGTGGATCCGCGCGGAGCGTGCGACCATCGCCACCATCGCCGCGCTGCGCCCGTCGGTCGACATGGGCACGCCGGTGCTCGAACAGTTCGCCGCCGCAAGGCTTCTGGCGAAGCGCGATCAGCTTCTTCCCGCGCGCAGAGACATCCTGCGGGCTCGGCGCGCGTTTCTGCTGTCGCTGCTCGAGCGGCATCTGCCCGACTGGGAGCCCGGACCAGGAGTCGGCGGCATGTCGCTGTGGGTGCGGCTGCCCGCGCCGATGAGCACGGCGCTGTCGGCGGCCGCATCCCGGATGGGGCTCGAACTGCCCGCCGGGCCCCGGTTCGGCGTCGACGGAACGCTGGAACGCTTTGTCCGGGTCCCGTATGCGCTTGCCGAGGATGAGCTGTCGGCAGCCATCGAACTGTTGGCCCGTGCGTGGCACAGCGTCACCGGTTCGACCACGCCCGAACCGACCACCATCGTCGTCTGACCTTCACCGCGTCACCGGCGAGCGCCGATCAATCGTCGGGGATCTCGACGCGGCGCAGTGTGCCGTCGATCGAATCGGCGGCCTCGATCTCACCCCGGGTGATGCCGAGGATGAACAACACGGTGTCCAGGTACGGCTGGCTCAGCGACGCGTCGGCCACCTCGCGCAGGGCCGGCTTGGCGTTGAACGCCACCCCGAGGCCTGCCGCGGCGAGCATGTCGATGTCGTTGGCGCCGTCGCCGACGGCGACTGTCTGCTCCATCGGCACACCCGCCTGCTGGGCGAAATCCCGCAGCGCTCTGGCCTTTCCGGGTCTATCGATGATCTGCCCGACGACCCGGCCGGTCAGCTTGCCGTCGACGATCTCCAGTTGGTTGGCGGCGACGAAGTCCATTTCGAGTTCGTGCGCCAGGGGTTCGATGACCTGCCGAAAACCGCCGGACACGATGCCGCAGTGGAAACCCAAGCGGCGCAGCGTGCGTATCGTGGTGCGCGCGCCGGGCGTCAACTCGATCTGCTCGCCGACGTCGTCGAGCACCTCCGCAGGCAGACCGGCCAGCGTCGCGACGCGACGGTTCAGTGACTCGGCGAAGTCCAGTTCACCCCGCATGGCGGCTTCGGTGATCTCGGCGACGGCCGCGTGCGCGCCGACCCGGTCGGCCAGCATCTCGATGACCTCACCCTGGATCAGCGTCGAGTCGACGTCGAAGACGATCAGCCGCTTGGCCCGCCGCGACAGGCTGTAGTCCTCGAGCGCGATGTCCACGCCCTCGTTGACGGCGACCCGCGCCATCGCGGTCTGCAGCTTCGGCAGCGCATCTCCCGGCGGCACCGAGACCCGCAACTCCAAACCCGTTACCGGATAGTCGGATACGCCACGGATGAAGTCGATGTTCACCCCGAGTGCTGCTACCTCGCTCGCCACGACGCCGAAAGCCCCTGCGGTGATCGGCCTGCCGAGCACGACGATGGTGTGCGTCGACGGCTGCCGCATCACCGGGACAGCGTCGCTTCGCTCGATGGTCACCTCGAGGCCGACGTCGCGGATCGCCGACTCGACCTCTTCGCGCAGCGCCGATCCGCCCGCGACATCCGCCGTGCAGGACACCAGGACACCGAGCGTCAGCCGCCCGCGAATGACGACCTGTTCGACGTTGAGCAACTCCACCTTGTGGCGCGAGAGCACTTCGAACAACGCCGAAGTCACGCCGGGCTGATCGACTCCGGTGACGGTGATCAACACCGACACCTTGGGCGTGCTCACGCCTGGCTGGCCCCCCGCCAACGCATCAGGTGCGGACCTTCTCGTCGTCGAGTCGGGTGACGTCGCCGTCGTCGGGCCCGTGGCTGCGACCGATGTGCGCCTCTGCGCGCATCCGATCCACCATGTGCGGGTAGTGCAGCTCGAACGCCGGACGCTCGGAACGAATGCGGGGCAGCTCGGTGAAGTTGTGCCGCGGCGGCGGGCAGCTGGTGGCCCACTCCAGGGAGTTGCCGTAGCCCCACGGGTCGTCCACCGTCACCGGCTCGCCGTAGCGCCAGCTCTTGAACACGTTCCACACGAACGGAATCGTCGAGATGCCGAGCGTGAACGCCCCGATGGTCGACACGACATTCAACGTGGTGAACCCGTCGGTGGGCAGATAGTCGGCGTACCGGCGGGGCATCCCCTCGTCGCCGAGCCAGTGCTGCACCAGGAACGTGGTGTGGAAGCCGATGAACGTCAACCAGAAGTGCAGCTTGCCCAGCCGCTCGTCGAGCAGTCGGCCGGTCATCTTCGGGAACCAGAAGTAGATGCCGGCGTAGGTGGCGAACACGATCGTGCCGAACAACACGTAGTGGAAGTGCGCGACAACGAAATAGCTGTCGGTGACGTGGAAGTCCAGCGGCGGGCTGGCGAGCAGCACGCCGGACAGACCACCGAGAAGGAACGTGACCAGGAAGCCCACCGAGAACAGCATCGGTGTCTCGAAGGTCAACTGGCCCTTCCACATCGTGCCGATCCAGTTGAAGAACTTGATACCCGTCGGCACGGCGATCAGGAACGTCATGAAGCTGAAGAACGGCAGCAGCACCGCACCGGTGGCGTACATGTGGTGCGCCCACACCGCAACCGACAGCGCCGCTATGGACAGCGTTGCGTAGATCAGCGTCGTGTAGCCGAAGACCGGCTTGCGGGAGAACACCGGGAAGATCTCGGTGACGATGCCGAAGAACGGCAACGCGATGATGTACACCTCGGGGTGGCCGAAGAACCAGAACAGGTGCTGCCACAACAACACACCGCCGTTGGCCGGGTCGTAGATGTGCGCACCGAGATGGCGGTCGGCGGCAAGGCCGAACAGCGCCGCGGTCAGCAGGGGGAACGCCAGCAGCACCAGGATCGACGTCACCAGGATGTTCCAGGTGAAGATCGGCATCCGGAACATCGTCATGCCGGGGGCCCGCATGCAGACCACGGTGGTGATCATGTTGACCGCGCCCAGGATGGTGCCCAGACCGCCGACGGCCAGGCCCATGATCCACAGGTCGGCGCCCGCGCCGGGCGAGTGGATGGCGTCGGTCAGCGGCGAGTACGCGGTCCAACCGAAGTCGGCGGCACCACCGGGGGTGATGAAGCCGGCGGTGGCGATCATCGCGCCGAACAGGAACAGCCAGAACGAGAAGGCGTTCAGACGCGGGAACGCCACGTCCGGGGCGCCGATCTGCAGCGGCAGCACCAGGT
>JAEZKH010000221.1 GCA_023415515.1 Actinomycetes bacterium | reverse complement strand
CAGTAGTGGTAGGTGTCCGACGGCGCGGGAATGTGAGCCGGGTCGTCGACGTCGTCGAACTCCGACGGCTCGATCCCATAAGCGCGGGCCAGGTCGAGGATCTTGTTGGCACGGGCGATACGGGGGAGGTCGGAGCCGTTGCGGATCTCGCCGCCGTCGCGCTCGAACTCGCTGAAAAACTCCTTGGCCCACGCGATCTCTTCGACCGACGGCGACAGCCCCTCGTTCACCGTGGGGCACTGGTCGGGCGTCAGACAGATCTTGCCGGTCATGCCGAACTCGGTGGACACCGCCGTGGCCTCGCTGAGTTTCAACGCGCTGGTCCCCACGGTCGGGCCGTCGATGGCGCTGGGCAGGTGTGCGGCCTTCGCCGCGATCGTGAACCGCGAGCGCGCGTACGCCAAGGTCATCGGGTTGTCGCCGAAGCCGGTGTCCCGCCGGAAGTCGCCGATGCCGAACGCCAGCCGGAAGGTGCCCTTGGCCGCCGCGATCTCGGTGATCCGCTCGAGCCCGCGAGCCGTTTCCACCAGCGCAACGATCGGCACGTTGGGCAGCCGCTTGGCCGTCTCGGTCACGTGGTCGACCGACTCGACCATCGCGAGCATCACCCCGCCGACCGACGTGCCCGACAGCATGTCGAGGTCGTCCTGCCACCACTGCGTGCCGAAACCGTTGACGCGCACCCAGTCGCTGTTGCCCTCGCTGAGCCACTTGATGACGTTGGCGCGGGCGGCAGCCTTGTCTTTGGGAGCGACGGCATCCTCGATGTCGAGAACAACGATGTCCGCCCGGGACTGCGCGGCGGGCGCGAATCGCTCGTACTGCGCGCCGTTGACCAGCAGCCAGCTCCTTGCCAGCACGGGGCTGATCCGTGAGCCGATGTCGGCGCCGTCTTGACTGCTGGCCTCGGTGTCCACCCGGATATCGTCGCGCACCGCGGCCCCCGGGCCAATACCGGGGTCTGTCCAGGTCAGGCCAGCGAAGCGCCGAACAGCCGCTCGAGGGCGGCCCAGTGCCGGTCGGCGGCCGCCCTGTCGTACGGCGGATTGTCGGGTACGGCGAAGCCGTGCCCGGCCGGGTAGAACTCGACCATGTGCTCGACGCCCGCGGCCGTCAACGCCTTGTCCAGAGTCTCGGCGTTGTCGGTGGTGAAGCTGCCGTCGTTCTCGGCACCCGCGACGTAGACGGTGGCCGTCATCTTGTCGGCCAGCAGGTGCGGGCTGTTGGGGTCGTCGGTGACCAGACCGCCGCCGTGGAAAGACGCTGCGGCCGCGACGCGGTCGGGTTGGCGGCCGGCGACGATCACCGACGTCCGCCCGCCCATGCAGTAGCCGAACACACCGAATCGCGAACCCGCGACCTCGGGACGCTGCTGCAGGAAGTCGAAGAATGCGCCCGCGTCGGCGGCGATCATGTCAGGCGTCACCGACCCGACCATTCCCATGAGCCGGGTGCGTTCCTTCGGGTCGCTGAACGCGGTGCGCATGTCGAACGGCTCCCAGTCGCCCTGCCGGTAGTACACGTCGGGGAGAAGGACCGCATATCCCGTGTCCGCCAGCCGCTGGGCCATGTCGTGCATGGTGTCGCGGACGCCGCCTGCGTCGACGTACATGACCACACCGGGCCACGGGCCGGAACCTTGCGGGGTATGCAGGGTGACGGGGCAGGTTCCGTCGGGGGTGGTGATGGACGCTGAGACACTCGGCATGGTTGTAGTTCTACGCCACCGGTCTGGACGTAAGCTGGGCGGCGTGCCGATCGCGACTCCGTACGAGGATCTGCTGCGTCTGGTGCTCGACTGTGGCACCCCGAAGGCCGACCGCACCGGCACCGGCACCCGCAGCGTGTTCGGCCACCAGCTGCGCTACGACCTGGCCGAGGGCTTCCCGCTGATCACCACCAAGAAGGTGCACACCAAGTCGGTGATCTACGAGCTGCTGTGGTTTTTGCGCGGCGACTCGAACGTCCGCTGGCTGCAGGAGCACGGAGTCACCATCTGGGACGAATGGGCAAGTGAAACAGGTGATCTCGGCCCCGTGTACGGCGTGCAGTGGCGGTCGTGGCCGACGCCGTCGGGCGAGCACATCGACCAGATCAGCGCGGCCGTCGAACTGCTGAGGTCCGACCCGAACTCGCGGCGCAACATCGTCTCGGCGTGGAACGTCGGGGAGATACCGCAGATGGCGTTGCCGCCGTGCCACGCGTTCTTCCAGTTCTACGTGGCCGACGGCAGGCTCTCCTGCCAGCTGTATCAGCGCAGCGCCGACCTGTTCCTCGGCGTTCCGTTCAACATCGCCAGCTACGCGCTGCTGACCCACATGATGGCGGCGCAGGCGGGTTTGGACGTCGGTGACTTCATCTGGACCGGCGGCGACTGCCACATCTACGACAACCACGTCGAGCAGGTCACCGAGCAGCTCAGCCGCGAACCGAGACCGTACCCGGAACTCGTTCTGGCGCCGCGAGATTCGATCTTCGACTACACCTACGACGACATCGTCATCAAGAACTACGACCCGCATCCGGCGATCAAGGCACCCGTAGCCGTATGAGGCCCGCTCGCAGGGCCGAATCGTGAGCATGACGCTGGGCCTGATCTGGGCCCAGTCGCCCTCCGGTGTGATCGGCCGCGAAGGCGGCATCCCGTGGCGCCTGCCGGAGGACCAGGCGCGCTTCAAGGAGCTGACCATGGGCCACACCGTGGTGATGGGGCGGCTGACCTGGGAGTCGCTGCCGTCGAAGGTTCGTCCGCTGCCGGGCCGCAGAAATGTCGTAGTGACCCGGCAAGCTGACTACATGGCCGAGGGAGCGACGGTGGTTGGCAGCTTCGACGAGGCGCTCACCGAGGACGAGGCATGGGTCATCGGTGGCGAGCAGGTCTACGCGTTGGCGCTGCCTGCGGCGACGAGGTGCGAGGTCACCGAGGTCGAGATCGATCTGCGACGAGAGGACGGCGACGCGGTGGCGCCGGTGCTCGACGAGTCGTGGGTCGGCGCCACAGGGAAGTGGCTGACCAGCGGCTCGGGCCTGCGCTACCGGTTTCACAGCTACACCAGAACATGAGC
>JAEZKH010000122.1 GCA_023415515.1 Actinomycetes bacterium | reverse complement strand
AGTGATTTCGGCGCGCGCAGTCACGCTGAGCGTGACCAGCCGCGCCGAAATCGCTAGGCGGGGGCGCGGCCGTGAGGGGGTGTTTCCCTATTCAGCGATCCCCCTGAGCCGTTTCCCACCACGGGTGCGGCTGCTTGGTCGCCCAGCCGCTTACCGCCTCGAGTTCGGCGGCGAGCGAGATCAGCAGCGGCTCGCTGTCGGCGGGCCCCATCAACTGCACACCGATCGGCAATCCGTCGGAGGTGAAGCCCGCGGGCACGTTGATCGACGGCCAGCCGAGCAGATTCCACGGCCAGGTCGCGGGACAGGCGCGGATCATCGCCCGATCGGTCGACATGCCGCTGCGCTTGTCGAAGTGGTGCACGGGTGGCGGCGGCAACGCAGTGGTCGGCGCGAGTATCACGTCGACGATGTTGAAGATGTAGCCGACGCGGCGCTGTGCGTCGGCTTCCTTGGCTCTGGCCTTACGCAACACGTTCTCCGAAAGCAGTCGGCCCATCCGAAGGTTCTCGACGGTGCGCCGGTCCAACTCGACGTCGTTGCCGAGGCGGTCAGCCCACTCCAGGAGTCCGGACGTCGACCGGGACAGGAAGTTCCACGACATCCCGACCGTGTAGTCAGGATCGGCGGCGACCATGGTGTGCCCGAGTTCGGAGAGTTGCTCGCCGACGGTATGCAGCGCGGCGCGGATTTCGGGGTGCAGTTGGGGCCGGAAGAGGTTGAACGGGAACTTGGTCGACAGCGCGATCTTCAGCGGGCCCGGCGCACGGCCGACGGCTTCGGCCGCCTGGATCGGCGCGGGCCGGTGCCGGTCGCCGTCGATGTTGCCCGACGCGGCGTCGAGGAGCAGCGCGGCGTCGGTGACAGTGCGGGCCAGGACCCCGTTGACGGTGATGCCGTTGAAGGCCTCGGGCACCGGCCATGTCGAGATCCGCCCCCGCTGCGGTTTGATGCCGACCAGATGTGTCCACGCCGCGGGGATCCGGACGCTGCCCGCGCCGTCGGACCCGATCGCCGCGGTAACAAGGCCCGCGGCCACCGCGGCCGCGCTACCACCTGACGACCCACCGGGAGTGTGATCGGGCGACCATGGGTTTCGCGTGTGCCCGAACGCTGGTCCGCTGGTGAACGGCCACTGACCGAGTTCGCAGGTGTTGGTCTTGCCGACGATGACGGCGCCTGCGGTGCGCAGCCTGCGCACGACTTCGGAATCGGCGACCGCCGAGCGCACCCGGCCCGCCGCGCCGAACATCGTCGGCACACCTGCCATGTCGACGTCGTCCTTGACGGCGATCGGGATGCCGAGCAGCGGCGACTGCGCTCCTGCGGCGCGTCTGCGGTCGGCCCGTGCGGCGTCGGCGAGTGCCTGTTTGCGCAGTACGACGCGGAACGCGTTGAGAGTCGGCTGGCTGGCCTCGATGGCGTCGAGTGCCCGGTGCGTCAGGTCGACGGACGTGAAACGGCCGCTGGCGAGTCGATATTGCAGGTCGGGCAGTGTCGGGAAAGGGTTCGCGGGCGGGGTCGACGGGGGCGTCATGGCGGTCTCAACCATCGATTTCGAGAATATCCCGGCCCGGCCTACCGGCCCTGTCAGAACACGGTGGGAAACTGAGCCAATGCGCCTTTACCGCGATCGCGCGGTGGTGCTTCGTCAGCACAAGCTCGGCTAAGCCGACCGGATCTTCACCCTGCTCACCCGCGACCACGGGTTGGTCCGCGCGGTGGCCAAGGGTGTCCGGCGCACCCGCAGCAAGTTCGGCTCCCGGCTGGAGCCGTTCGCGCACATCGACGTTCAACTCCACCACGGTCGCAATCTCGACATCGTCACCCAGGTACAGGCCATCGATGCGTTCGCCGCCGACATCGTCAGCGACTACGGCCGCTACACCTGCGCGTGCGCGATGCTGGAGACCGCTGAACGGCTGGCTGGTGAGGAGCGTGCCCCGGTGCCCGCGCTGCACCGGCTGACGGTCGGCGCGTTGCGGGCGGTGGCCGACGGCAGCCGCCCGTGGGAACTCGTGCTCGACGCCTATCTATTGCGGGCCATGGGAATCGCCGGATGGGCACCTGCGCTCACCGAGTGCGCCCGCTGCGCCACCCCTGGGCCGCATCGGGCCTTCCACATCGCGGCGGGCGGCAGCGTGTGCATGCATTGCAGGCCGTCGGGGTCGGCCACCCCGCCGCAGGCGGTGCTCGATTTGATGTCGGCGCTCTACGACGGAGACTGGGACGTCGCCGCGGCATCGCAGCAGTCGCACCGCAACCAGGCCAGCGGACTGGTCGCCGCGCATCTGCAGTGGCACCTGGAACGTCAGCTCCGGACATTGCCGCTGGTCGAGCGCGTGTATCGAGTGGATCGCGCGGTCGCCGAGCACCGGGTTTCATTGTTCGGGCAGGATGTCACCCGTGGCAGCGAAAAGGATCGGGCAGAGGGCGTCGACTCCTACCCACCCACAGCTGCCTCCGGCGCCTGACGATTACCCGACGTTTCCCGACAAGTCGAGCTGGCCGGTCGTCTTCCCGGAACTGCCCCCACACAGCAACGGCAGGTTCGCACGGCCGCCGCAGCACACGTCGAAGGCCGCCGCACCTCAGATTCCCGCCGACCAGGTGCCCCAACATGTCGCGGTGGTGATGGACGGCAACGGCCGCTGGGCCACGCAGCGGGGTCTGCACCGCACCGAGGGCCACAAGATGGGTGAAGCGGTGCTCATCGACATCACCTGCGGCGCCATCGAAATCGGCATCA
>JAEZKH010000104.1 GCA_023415515.1 Actinomycetes bacterium | reverse complement strand
GTGCCAATCTGCGATGCCTCGTCGAAGACGACGAGGTCGACCGGCGGTGCATCCGCAGGCAGGTACTGCGCCACTGACAACGGGCTCATCAAGAGGCAGGGCTTGAGTCGCGGCAAAAGGGTGGGGATCTCCTGGAGCAACCTGCGGACAGGAAGGTGCCTCGTCTTCTTGGCCCGCTCGCGCCGAAGGAGGCCGGGCTCCGAGTTCGCCAGGGGGCGCGCTCCAACTCCCGGCAGCCGCTCTTCGAGTCGGGAGACGATCCACGCCCGTGACAGGTCCAGGTGCTCACGGTCGAGAGCCGCGAACCGCTCCACCAATCGGTGGTGGGCGACGCCATCGAACGACCGCAGCGCCGGCTCGGCGTCTCGGATTGCGGCGGTCCATCGAGCGAGGAGGTTCTTCTCGAAAGCGGCGGGGAGGTCCCGTGCGACGAAGCGCCCGTCCCGGTGCGCCTCGAACCACGGCCTCCATCCCGCCGATTCCACGGCGGCGCCCGCCTTGCGGTAGCGGCAGTACGCGCGGAGGCGGCGTAGGTCATGGCGCCAGCCCCTGCACAGCGCGAGCCAGGCTTCGTCCGCCCCATCCGTCTCGCCATCCGGAGCACCGGAGAGGCGGAGCAGCTCGGAGAGACGCAAGGCGACCGTGGTGCTGGCCGCCCGTGCCTCCGCAGCCTCGGTCGAAAGCGTGCGCAGCGACTTTCGATTCGAGCGACCGAGCGCCTTGAGGCATTCCCGCCCCGAAGGCAGCGCGTCCAGCGCGCGGTGGATTCGATCGCCGCGGCCCAGCGTCGTCTCGAGTGCGTCCGGTCCGTCGGAGGTGGCCCACGCTTCCAGGCTCACCTCGAGGGCCCCGGCGCGCTTGGCGAGATCGGACTCCGCCTCCCGAAGCTCGAGCGCCAAGGCAAGGTCTGCGCGGATTGACGAGGCGTCGCCCAGCTTGCCGCGCGAGACCTTCGTCAGGTCCCTACGCGCCCCGATGAGCATGAGCCAACGTAGGACGACGAAGGCCCCCGCCCACCGAACGAATCGGGCGTGCAACGTAGCGAGGTCCCGCTCGAAGAGAGAGGCTCTCCATCGCGTGTCCAGGTCGGCACGCTTCTCCCGAGCGACCCTCGCGTCGGCGACCCACCGTTGGCCTTCCGCCGAGATCGACGGCCAACGTTCGCCACCTGCAGCGGCGACCACTCCGTCGGCGGCTGCAGCGGCCAGCTCCGCCCGGGCCAAGGACTCGCGCGGCGTACGGGGCGGAGGCATCTCCATCGCCTCCGCCAAAGCAGCGTCCACCTGGATCACCCGTTCAAAGGCGCGCTCTCCGTTCGCCGACTCAGGGCCCAACGCGCTCTCGACGGCGCTGGTCCATTCGTCGAGGTCCGAGAGCCGGAAGGGATTGGACTCCATCGGCTCCACGGCACCGCTCGCCGCTGCAAGGTCTTCGATCGCCTGGGTCGCATGACTAAAGGCGTTCTCGTCGATCGTTTCCACGCCGTCGATTCGGAGGTTCGCGTCCTCCACGCTTTCGAGTTCGAGGAGCCTCGCGCTTGCTTCGAAGAAGGTGCGGCCGATCGGGTGCTTGCGATGCAGCGCCTCTACGTGCGCGTCCAAATTCGCGCGCATCTCGCCGAGTGCGGCGCAGCGAGCGGCCCATGCTCCAGCGTCGGTCCGCTCCGCGCGATCGAGTGCGCGGCAGATCGACTCGATCACGTCCTTCTTTTGCGACTTGTGGCTATGCAGCTCGAGGCAGAAGTCTCCGAGGCCCACCGCTTCGAGCCTGCGGTGTACGACCTCGAGGGCCGCCATCTTCTCGGAGACGAACAGGACGGACTTCCCTTCACCCATCGCCGCGGCGATCACGTTGGCGATCGTCTGGGACTTCCCCGTACCGGGCGGCCCTTGCACGACGAAGCTGCGTCCCCGCAGGACGGATGCGACCGCGGAGAGCTGCGTGGAGTCCGCGTCCAGGACGGTGGGCAAGCGATCCGGCGGGATCTCCCGATCGATGACTTTCGGGTCGACCGCATCCGGCTGATCTACGAGGACCGGGACCCGATCGGCGATGTGCCGAATCACCGGGTTTTCGAGGAAGCGCGACTCGTTCTCCTTCAGATCCTTCCACATGAGAAATTTCGTGAAGGAGAAGAGGCCGATCGCTGCTCGGTCCTGGACCTCCCAGCCGCTCTGCCGCGCAATGGCCTCGCGGACGCCGCGCAGCATCCGTTCGATGTCGACTCCCGACTCGTCTGGCTCGAGGTTCGCGAGCGCATGGAGCTCGACGCCGTAATCGATCCGCAGCTTCTCGATCAGGGTGACGTTCGGAAACGGCTCCTCGGACAAGCGGCGCAGCCGCACCTGGCGGCGCAGGCGGTCGTACGCCATGGTGACGGGATAGAGGAGCAGCGGCGCGAGCCGCTCCGGTCCGCCCTGCTCCTCGAACCAACGCAACAACCCCACCGCGAGATGGAGCGTGTTCGCGCCGCCCTCCTCGAGGTCGGTGCGTGCGGTCCGCACGAGGTGCAGCGCGCGGGCCTCGAGATCGGGCTGGCCGATCGGGGCGTGGAGGATCCTTCGCTCGAGGTCACGCCGAAGGCCTTCGCGGGCGGCGTCGTCAGCCCGGCGGGCGCGGACGAACTCGGAATCCCTGGGATCATCGGCCAGCTTCGCCGAGCCGCGGATCTCGAAGTCTCCTTCGGCCGCCAGCAGGTCCTCGAAACGCGCCAGGTCGGGGGTGTCCAAGGGAACCGCGCCCTTCGCGCCCGGACGGAAGTTGAGGAGGCGATTGCGCATGGAGAGATCGAGGAGCCTCTCCTTCCACCTCCGAAAACGCGTGGCCGCGTCCTCCGGAGGCGCTTCGGGTTTACTCGGCTCGCTCGGCGTCTCGCGCTCGGCGGCCGCCGCGGCAGCCAGGACACGGAGGCGCTCCAGCTCCGCGCCCTTTGCGGGCGCCGCGGAACCAGCGCCGGCGACGAGCGGCGCGTCGACGTCGCTCTCCAGCCGCAAGGGGAGCGGGCGGAACTCGCGGCGCACCGCCCCTACGTCGATGGCAGCCTCGAACTTGTCGTCGTCGGCAAGGTGCCGTTTGGCGATGGTGAAGGCGTCGGAAAAGGAGACGCGGGGCATCGATACCGTTGCCGAGGAATCGAAGGCGACCAGGTGTCCCAGCTCCACGCGATTTCGCAGGCGTGCGGCGTCTTCTACGACTCCTTCTCCGAACCGATCGTCCTCGAGCCACACCGCCGGAAACGCGTGGTCGCGAAGCAGGATCAAGACCGGGTTCAAGCCCATCTGTTCGAGGCAGGCCGCAGCGAGGACGGTCACGTCCAGGCAGCACCCCATCCGATCGCGCAGGAGCACGTCGGGGAGGCGGATCTTCTGGCCACCCCTCACGAAGCTGGCGGGGACGCCCACGTACGAGAGTTCGAACGACTGCAGTGTCGCGTAGAGCGCCTCCACCATCGCGAGCACCCGCGCGGGCTCACCGCGCTGGTAGCCGTCCAGGTCCCCGCTCCCAGTCGTCCCGAGGAGCCTCTCCCGCACTCCAATCAGGATCGGAGCGATCACCGGATGGTTGGGAAGCACGAACGACGCGAGAACGTGCGGAGGCGCGCGGACGCCGGGCCATTCGTTGAACGCCAGGACCTCCACGGGGATCGAGCCGCCTGCCAGCCGAGCGCCGCGGCCGTCGACGTTCCACTCCAGCGCCGCACGCTCCGATTCGATGACCTTGCGCAGGTGGCCGGGTGGAGCGGAGACGGGGAGCGGGCCGAGCTGCTCTTCCTCACCGGGCTCGACCGGCGAAAGCGGGATCGCCAACCAGTCGCTGAGCTCGGGCGTCAGCCGGACACGGAGGACGGCCTGCTCCAGCCGCGCATCCGATCGGTTGCGGACCCGGACGCTCTGGACCAGCGGTACTCCCGCTTGCTCCAGCGCGAAAGTGAGGACGCCAAGGCAGTCGAACTCGACGTCGAGCGAGTCGGCCTGCGGATCGCCGGAGGAAAAGGACGCCGCGGTCCCGGTCATGTTGGTCCCCTCGTGGTTGCGAGGGCGCCATCGTTCCACATCGAAACGGCTGCCGAAAGTTTGTCGCCCCCGGAAACGTGATGCGCTAAACCACCGTCGACCGGCAGCGACTACCCAGCCGACGAGCGCGTCGTGTTAGCGGAGTGGTGCATCGACCGGTTGAACGAGCGAGGGACGTGGCGGAGGCAATCCGTCGACGCTCCGGAGGCCTCCATCACACAGGAAAGGATCGACGCCTCGCCCGCCTCCCGTCAGCCTCGAGGGCAATCCTTGACAGCCTTGACTTCGATGGGACATTACAGGTCTGAGAACCTGCCCTCGGAGGAATGTGCGATGAAGAGATACACCCAATACGCGATCGGACTCGTGGGCATCGCAGTGTTTCTTCTCGCTCCTGTCGGTTCCAGTGCAGCGGCGGAGCCGCCATCCGAGTGGACGCCGATGTTGCGATCTCAACTTCTCGCAGAATGGAAGAAGGAGATCGATTCAATCCCCTTCGTGGTGACAGCGGACGACCGTCAGCGCCTAGCACAGTGCTGGGTGAGCAGGTTCACAGCTGCTTTCCCCGGAGGCCCTGCAGAGGTCAATGTCGCCGGCAGCAGTAAGGTGTCCTCGGTAAAGCTAGAGGTTGGAAGAGCGTGCGGTCGTGAATTCATCGAGCGGATCAGCTCTTCCAAGCAGTGGACTCCGGCAGTGTTGCCGACTTTCGTGTTTTCCTGCGTGGCACGAATGGGCGAAGAGCAGAGAGAGTATTGCAATTGCGTAGGGAAGAATGGCCCAAAGTACTTCAGAACCCCAGCGGCCTTCATCCTTGCATTCAACAGGGCGGAAACAGACGAAACCCCTCCAGCGGAGAGGGCAGTCGAAAGGCTCACCGGCTCCTGCTCCGAGCACTTGTCATGGAATCAGGCAGCAGTAAAGACCATCGTGCACTCCTGCTCGCTCGAGGGAGGCAGAGAATGGAACGCGTACTGTGCCTGCGTGGGGCGACAAGCACCAACATATTACAAATCTCCTGCTGCGTTATCCAAAGCGATGGGCAAGTCAGAGGGCGAGATGTCCTCATCCGAGCGTGAGATCTATAGACGATTCAGCGGATCGTGCGCCGCGTTTCTGCCTTAGTGGGCTGGAGCTAGATCGGGGCCTTCGCGGACGTTTGAGGCCCAACTGGCGGAACAGTGGGGACGCGGTCGCCAGACCTCTCGGCTCGATGTGAACCAGGTGAGGAATCGCACTGTTGTCGCTCCTGTGATATAGCTGTACCTACTTCATGTATGGAGGGAACTTGTTGAAACTCTTCTTGTGCCTGGCATGCGTCGCCAGTATGCTGCTCGCTCCATTTGAGTCCTTTGCTGAGACGCCCCAGGTCCCCGTGGCCAAGGGCAGTCTAAAGT
>JAEZKH010000091.1 GCA_023415515.1 Actinomycetes bacterium | reverse complement strand
GCCCGCGCCAGTCGAGGGGCCGAGACCCACCAGTGCCAAGAAGCCGGTGAAGACTGATGTGAGCGTCGGCGTTGGTGCCGGTGCCGCTGCGGAAGCAGTTGTCTGCGCCGTCTGGCTGTCGTCATCGGCCGCTGAGAACGTTGCCATGGCATTGTCTTTGGGCAGTCCTCGAGCGCTTCCGCTCAGCGACGTGTCACGCTGCTGCGCCCCGGTGCTTTCTAGGCCCTTGGTCTTCTCCAGATCCGGGCCTGGCGTGATCTGCAGCGCGGCTTTCCGCTGTTGCTGCTGCTGAACGTATTTCGACTTGCCCTCGTCGATGACGGTGCCGTGGGATCGGAGCCAATCCTTTGGTGTGATCACCGGAGCCGTTTCGGGGACGTGAACGACCGGACGCGTCGTGCCCGTCGGCTCGGGGGTCTTCTCTTCGCTATTGTTCTCGTCCGGTCGATATCCGCCCGTGTTCAGCACCTCGCCCCGCTCGGCCGTGCGGATTTCGGTACCGTCGGAAGGCGACTGAGTGTTGGTGTCGTTCCTCTGGTGTTGGTTGTTCTCACCAGGAGGCGTTGTCTCGCCCCTGGTCGGAGGCGTCGGATCGGGGTTCTCGTTCGGCGTGCCGGTTGCCGGACCCGGGTCGTTCGGCTGGTTCGTCCCGACGTTCGTGTCCGGGTCCGTTTCGTCAGCGAAAGCTACACCGGGTGTGGTCGTGGCAACGACTGTGCCGAGGCCGAGGGCGAACGCGAGTGCCCCCACACGTCCGACGTGTTTTGCATAACCCATGACGAATGATCCCTTCGGAGACGGCCCGGTGTCGGCGAGTGCCGTGGGCGATTGCTGGAGCGTATGAGTGCCGGGTATATCGGCACGCGAGTAGTGAGCTACCTCAGCCGACGCGTAATCGGTCGGTCGAGTCCTGTGTGGTCACGAGCCTTAGATCTCCCCAAGCCGTTGCTGAACACACCGCCCCTCCCCAGGCTGTCTGAACCCAAAGATCCGTAAGGTTCTTAGGGAAATCTCAGTTCCCAGTCAGCGTAAACGAGGTTGTTCGGCTTGCAAAGCTCCGCAATGTTCGCTGAACGGCTGTTCTTCCGTCTTCAAACAACCTCGGGACGTCGTGGTGCCTGTGCCTGTCGATAAGCGCTGTTCAGCTGTCCAACAGCCGCAACCGAGGTGATGGCAGCAAACTAAATTTGCTGGACTCTGGTACTGGACTGTTGCGGGTTCGGTTATCAATACTGCACGTCGAATCGATTCAGATGCCGGATCTAATCAACTGTTCCGGCACCGCCGTGGCGGCACGGTGACGCCCCATCGACCGCACCCACGTCCCCAGCCCGGTAAGTCATCCGACGAGGACGTCAAGCGTGAGGGCGGACGCTCAAGATCACCGCAGAGAGTTTGCTTCCTCACCACGAGCTGTGGTGGCGGGTGGAGGTCCGCGCAGTACTGGGCCGGGTGACGCGACGGCCCCGGCCGACCGATGAGCTCAGAGGCCGACGCATTCGTCACTTCGCTGGCTATGGACTGATGGGTACCGCCGTGCGGGTACGCCGCCGACGACGACGTCGCGCCAGCAATCGCCCCGAAACGCGTCAGCGCCGGAAGCGGTCTAACAACCCGCGGCGGCGCGGAGCTACGTCACCCGCCGTCCGCTCCACCCGGCGTGGCGGCGCACCCGCGCTTCGGCCGTACCCGCCACGTCGGCGCGCGTCACCCGACAACGTGCCCGCACCTGTCGTCGCGATCAACAGGAACGCGAAGCAGAACATGATGGCCAACTCGCCGCCGTTCTCGATCGGCCAGAAACTCGCCGTCGGGCCGCCCTTCAGCGGCGGCCAATGCTGATAGAAGTACGCGAACGCCATCTCACCGGAGGCGATGAACGCAGCGATCCGGGTGAAGAAGCCAACCGTGATGAGGATGCCCAGAACGAACTCGATCAGGCCCGCCCACCAGAACGGAAACGATCCCGCCTCTGCCGTCCCACCCGGCGGGGCGACCGGCCAGCCGAACAACTTCTGCGCACCGTGGATCGTGTAGAGAAGACCAAAGATGATTCGGAAAGCGCTCAGAACAGGGGAGTGATATCCCGCCAAGCGGGCGTCCAGGTTGGTCATAGTTCACCCTAAAGGAGCAGAACCAAAGGGCCTAGAGCCGTTCCAGATAGAAATACGCGTGGCGGCCTCGGAAAGGGTACGACGGCCCAGCAACCGATAGCTGCCTTTCGACAACACGGGCAAACACAGCGAAAAGCCGGGCGACGCAAGCGCCACCCGGCTTCTCGAAGCACACGACTTAAACGTCGTAGTACAGCGCGACCTCATAGGGGTGAGGCCGGATCTGGATCGGCATGATCTCGTTCTCGCGCTTGTAGGAGATCCACGTCTCGATCAGGTCCTCGGTGAAAACGCCACCCTCAGTGAGGTATTCGTGATCCTCCTCGAGCTTGTCGATCACCGCCGAAAGCGACGTCGGCGCCTGCGGAATGCTGGCCGCCTCGTCCGGCGGAAGCTCGTACAGGACCTTGTCGACCGGCGCTTGCGGCTCGAGCTTGCGCTTGATGCCGTCCAGGCCCGCCATCATCATGGCGGCGAACGCCAGGTATGGGTTGCCCGAGCTGTCGGGGCAACGGAACTCGAGGCGCTTGGCCTTCGGGTTGTTGCCCGTGATCGGGATGCGGACGCACGCCGAACGGTTGCGCTGGCTGTACACCAGGTTGATCGGCGCCTCGTAGCCCGGCACCAGACGCTTGTAGGAGTTCACCGTCGGGTTGGTGAACGCCAGCAGCGACGGGGCGTGGTGCAGAATGCCGCCGATGTAATGGCGAGCGGTGTCCGACAGGCCGGCATAACCCGACTCGTCGTGGAACAGCGGGCTGCCGTCCTTCCACAGCGACTGGTGGCAGTGCATGCCCGAGCCGTTGTCGCCGAACAGCGGCTTCGGCATGAACGTCACCGTCTTGCCCGCCTGCCAGGCCGTGTTCTTGATGATGTACTTGAACAGCAGCAAGTCGTCGGCCGCGTGCAGCAGCGTGTTGAACTTGTAGTTGATCTCGGCCTGGCCCGCGGTGCCGACCTCGTGGTGGCCGCGCTCCAGCGTGAAGCCCGCATTCTGCAGGTTCGTGCACATCTGGTCGCGCAGATCCACGAAGTGGTCGTACGGCGCGACGGGGAAGTAGCCACCCTTCGGGCGGACCTTGTAACCGCGGTTTGCGCTGCCGTCGGACTCGAACGGCTCACCGGTGTTCCACCAACCGGCCTCGGAGTCGATCTCGTAGAAGGTGCCGTTCATCTGCGAGTCGAAGCTCACCGAGTCGAAGATGTAGAACTCGGCCTCGGCGCCGAAGAACGCCGTATCGGCGATACCGGTGCTGGCCAGGTAGTTCTCGGCCTTGCGGGCCACGTTGCGCGGGTCGCGTGAATACGCCTCGCGGGTGAACGGGTCGTGCACGAAGAAGTTCAGGTTCAGCGTCTTCGCCTCGCGGAACGGGTCGATGCGCGCCGTCGCAGGATCGGGCAGCAACATCATGTCGGACTCGTGGATCGACTGGAAGCCGCGCACCGACGAGCCGTCGAACGCCAAACCGTCCTCGAAAACGCTCTCGTCGAACGCCGACGCAGGGATCGAGAAGTGCTGGACGACACCGGGCAGATCGCAGAACCGGATGTCGACGTAGGCGACTTCCTCGTCCTTGATCTGCTTCATGACATCGTCGGCGGTCTTTTCTGCCACTGAAGACTCTCCTTATTTCTGGTTAACCCGCGGCATGACGCTATGGACACGATGTTGCACGGCAGTCAACCGCATGTTGCGCCGAAGTTACGCAATTCCTCCAGACCTATGCTGGACACATGCCATCCAGCTTCGGTTCCTGGCTTTCCGGCCCGCCGCCCGTCGGGCCGGGGCCCACGGACCAACGACCTAATGATTATCCAGGTCAACGGCTGGGTCTACCCCAGAGCGGATCCAATTCGCTGGCCCGCATGGGTAGGCGCATCGGCGCGCTGTTCATCGACTGGCTGATCGCCTACGGGCTGGCCGCCCTGATCATGTCGTTCGGGTGGATCAGCCTGCAGGTTCTGTCCACCGCGGTGCTGATCGTCTGGCTCGTGATCGGCGTGTTGTCGGTTCGGCTCTTCGGATTCACCCCTGGTCAATACGCCCTCGGCCTGTTGGTGATCCCCGTCGACAACCGGCAACACGTCGGTCTGGGCCGCGCGCTTGCCCGCGGGCTGCTGATCGCCCTGGTGATACCGCCGCTGTTCACCGACACCGACTTGCGCGGACTGCACGACCGGCTGACCAACACCGCGGTCGTGCGGCGCTAGCCAGCGCGCCGAGGTCGACGAAATGGCGCGCTTTACTCGCACTTTTCCGCCCGTTTGTCGGTTTGGGCGTTGTTGGGGCTAGCGCCTGCGCACGGTGCGCTGGATGCCGCGCATCTTCGCCGCGCTCGGCATCGGGCCCTTCGGCATCGCCGCGGGTCCGACCTTGCTGCCCAGTGCGGTCAGGCGCGACTCCAGCGCGTCCATCTGTTTGACGGTGATGTTCGCCGGCAGCTTGGTCAGGTGACGTTCCAGCTTGCCCAGTGGGACCTCACCCGCGCCGTTGCCGATCACGACGTCATAGATCGGAACCTCGCCGACGAGTCGCGCCGTACGCTTCTTTTCTTGCGCCAGTAGAGGTTTCACCCGAGAGGCCGAGCCTTCGCCGACGAAGATCACGCCCGGCCTGCCGATCACCCGGTGTACGGCGTCGAGATGGCCGGTGGCCGCGACGCCGGGCGTCACCCGCCACTTGCCACGCAGATTCTCCAGCGCCCACGCCGCCGCGCCGGCCTGACCCTCGGCCTTCCGGTAAACCGACTTCTGGGCTCGGCGGGCGAAGATGATGAACGCCACCAGCGCGCCGAACACCACCCCGAGCGGGATCAGCGTGTACTTCGTCAACCCGCCCACGAAGAGTCCCGCCACCACAGACGCCGCCACGATCAGCACGAACGCGCCGATCATGTACGGCAGGAGGCGCTTGTCCTCCTTGCGCTGGATCTTGAACGCCTGCCACAGCTGGCCGCGGCGCTGCTTGGATGCCTCTTTGCGGGCAGCCTTCGCCTCGGCCCTCGCGGCCTTCAGCTCGGCTTTGTTGCGGGTCTTCGCCATCAGATCAGGATACGGGTGGCTGCGCCGCCCTCGACGCCGCTGCCTGGGAATAGAGGCGGCCCGCCCGGTAGGACGACCTGACCAACGGCCCGGCCAGCACGCCGGCGAAGCCGAGCGTCGACGCGAACGACGCCAGCTCGACGAACTCGTCGGGGTGGACCCACCGCTCGACCGGGTGATGACGGGCCGACGGCCGCAGGTACTGCGTGATCGTGACGATGTCGCAGCCCGCGTCGAGCAGGTCCCGCAGCGCCGTGTGGACCTCGTCGATCGTCTCACCCATCCCGAGGATCAGGTTGCTCTTGGTCACCAGACCGTAATCGCGTGCCGCCGTCAGCACGGCAAGGCTGCGGTCGTAGCGGAAGGCGGGGCGGATTCTCTTGAAAATTCGCGGCACGGTTTCGACGTTGTGCGCCAACACTTCTGGGCGGGCCTCGAAAACCTGCTCGAGCAGCGCGGGCACCCCGTTGAAGTCGGGGACAAGCAGTTCAACGCCGGTGTCGGGGTTCAGCTTCTTGATGTAGCGGACCGTCTCGGCATACAGCCACGCGCCGCCATCGGGTAGGTCATCGCGCGCCACACCGGTCACGGTCGCGTAGCGCAGACCCATGGACGCGACGCTCTCTGCCACCCGGCGCGGCTCATCCCGGTCCAGGTCGGCGGGCTTGCCCGTGTCGATCTGACAGAAGTCGCAGCGCCGCGTGCACTGTTCACCGCCGATCAGAAACGTCGCTTCGCGGTCCTCCCAGCACTCATAGATGTTGGGGCATCCGGCTTCCTCGCACACCGTGTGCAGACCTTCGCGGCGCACCAGGTTCTTCAGCTGGGTGTACTCAGGACCCGTCTTCAGGCGGGTCCTGATCCACGGCGGCTTGCGCTCGATCGGCGTTTCGGCGTTGCGGACCTCGAGACGCAGCAGTTTCCTGCCTTCGGGCGCGACAGTCACGGGGTCAACGCTACCCGCAGGCGGCCGTCGAGGGCATCGCACACGGCGGTCGTCACATGGTCGGCGACATCGCCGACCCCGACGTGGCCGCCGCGGTAGGCCCGGAGCGCAGTGG
>JAEZKH010000082.1 GCA_023415515.1 Actinomycetes bacterium | reverse complement strand
GTTCGGCACCGAGACGGTCGACCCCGACCGCATCGAGAAGGCCATCACGTCGGTCTTCGACCTGCGCCCCGGCGCGATCGTCCGCGACCTCGAGCTGCTGCGTCCGATCTACGCGCAGACGGCGGCCTACGGGCACTTCGGCCGCACCGACGTCGAGCTGCCGTGGGAACAGCTGAACAAGGTCGACGAGCTCAAGGCGTCCGTCTGACAGGGGTCGGTCTGATTTTGCCTCTTGCTCGAACGTGCGCGTACAGCGAAAATCCGGCCGCTATTTGACAGCCAGTGCATCTTCGGCGGTGATGTGCGCGTGGCGTTCCGCTGAAATCGGGCGTGCGACTGACAAATTCGGCATGTCTAGACAAAGATGATGCTGATGGAGCACGTAACTTTTGTCCCGACGGTCGACCAGCTGAACTACACCTTCGGTGGCGCGTCCCCTGTGCTGCGCATCCGGCCGGGAACCGTTTTGACGCTTTGGACCGAGGATGCCTACGGCGGGCGCATCACCAGCAGCGACGACGTCGCAAGCACGGCACTGGACACCGAGGATCTCAACCCGCAGACAGGCCCATTTTGGGTCGAGGGCGCCGAGCCTGGCGACACTCTGGCGATCCACCTGGTCGATCTGACGCCGGCACGGACGTGGGGGGCGTCCAGCCTGATCCCGTTCTTCGGCGGGCTCACCAGCATCCCGGTCAGCCCCACGCTGCAGGAACCCCTTCCGGAACGCACCTACATCTACGACTACGACGCAGGAACCCACACGGTCGGATTCTCGGCGAAATCCACCGACTTCCATATCCGTATACCGGCCAATCCCATGCTCGGCACCGTCGGTGTCGCGCCTGGCCGTCGCGAAGTCCGCACGTCGCTGGTGCCCGATTACTTCGGTGGCAACATGGACACACCCGAAATGACCGCAGGCACAACGTGTTATCTGCGGGTCAACGTCGAAGGTGCGTTGTTCTCTCTTGGGGACGGGCATTACCGGCAGGGCGAAGGTGAATCGTGCGGTACCGCGGTCGAAGGCGCGATGCATGTGACGGCGGTCGTCGACCTGGTCAAGGGCGGAGGCCCGGCCTGGCCCCGGCTCGAGTCCGACACCCACCTGATGTGTGTCGGTTCCGGCAGACCCCTGGAGGAAGCCTGGAAGTCCAGCCAGGTCGAGATGATCGGCTGGTTGGGTGAGCTGTATGGCATCGACCGCCTCGACGCCTACCAGTTGCTCACCCAGATCTCCGAGATGCCGATCGCCAACGTGGTCGATCCGAACTACAGCATTGTCACCAAGATCGACAAGCGACTGCTTCCGCCGGTGCCGGTATACGGCGGGATACACGACGAGATATCCGGCGTCGCAAAGTCATTGGGCGCAATTTCGTACTGAATCCGCACACGGGAGAAGAGGCAGACATGGACCTGGGACTGGCGGGCAAGCGATTCCTTGTCACGGGCGGCACCCGCGGGATTGGACGCGCGATCGTCGAGGCGCTGCTTGCCGAGGACGCCGCTGTCGCCTTCTGCGCCAGGAGCGCTGATGCCGTCCTGGCGACGCAGTCGGAATTGACCGCCGACGGCGCCACTGCGGTCGGCACCGCCGTCGACGTCAGCGACACCGCAGAGCTGACCAACTGGGTGCGCACCAGCGCAGAGATGCTGGGTGGCATCGACGGCGTTGTGGCCAACGTCAGCGCGCTGGCGATCCCGGAAAGTACGGAGAACTGGCGAACGAGCTTTGCGGTCGATCTGATGGGGACGGTCAACCTTGTCGACGCGGCGTTGCCGTATCTTCTCGAAGCCGACAGCGGATCGATCGTCACCATCTCGAGCGTCTCGGGCCGGGAGATCGATTTCGCCGCAGGGCCATACGGCACGATGAAGGCCGCGCTCATCCACTACACCCAAAGCCTGGCCTACAACCTCGCCCCCAAGGGTGTGCGCGCGAACACCGTCAGCCCCGGCAACACCTACTTTCCCGGTGGTGTGTGGCCGTCGATCGAAGAGAACGATCCGGAACTGTTCGCGACCGCGCTCGCGCTCAACCCGATGGGCCGAATGGCGAGACCCGAGGAGATCGCCAACGCGGTCGTGTTTCTGAGCAGCTCGGCTGCCAGCTTCATCACGGGTACGAACCTCGTCGCCGACGGGGCGCTCACCCGCGGGGTACAGCTCTAGGTGTATCCGGCCCTGCCGGGGTACATCTAGGCGCTGAAGGCGTAATCGCGCAACGGGAAGCGGCGGCTGCGCCAGTACGCCTCCATCGTGGTCGCCGGCCGGAGCGGCACGTCGCCGTTGCGGTCGAAGTAGTAACTGTTGGCCAGCGCGCAACTGTCCTGCCAGAAGATCTGGCGGTGCCGCTTGCGCATCATCTCGGCGAAGTATCGATCGTTTGCCTCCTGCGTCACCTCGACGCGCGTTGCGGCGCGCCTGCGCGCGTGGTCGATACAGCGGACGATGTGGTGGCTTTGCGTCTCGATCAGTGCGAAGTACGACGACCCCACGTAGCCGTAGGGTCCGAAGACGGTGAAGAAGTTGGGGAAGCCGGGGATGCTCACGCCTTCGTAGGCCTGCAACCGGTGCTCGCTCCAATACCGGGACAGCGTCCGACCGTCCTGACCGGCGACCGAATAGGTGAGCACGTTGTCGGGGTCGAGCACCTTGAATCCCGTCGCGAGGATCAGCACGTCGACGTCGTGCGACTCTCCGTCGGTGGTCACCACCCCGCCGCCGGTGATCTTGTCGATCGGCTCGGTCACCAGGCGGACATCGTCGCGATTGAACGTCGACAGGTAGGTGTTGTGGAAGCCAGGGCGCTTGCAGCCGACCGCGTACCGCGGGGTGAGCTTGTCCCGCACCGCCGGGTCTTCGACCTCTCTGCGAAGGTAGGCCCTTCCGACGCGGCCCGCGCGTTTGGCCATCGGGTTGACGGTGAAGTATTGCGCCGCAAGCGGAAACGTCAGCTCGACGTAGGCCTGGCTGAGCAGACGCTGGATGGCCATGCCGCCGGGGAGGCGCATCGCGCGGCGTGCAATGGGCGACAGCGGCACGTCGGCCTTGGGGAAACACCAGATCGGGGTGCGCTGGAAGACGGTGAGATGCTCGACGATCGGCGCGATCTCCGGAATCACCTGCACGGCGGATGCGCCGGTGCCGATGATCGCCACCCGTTTACCCGCGAGGTCCTGGCCGTGGTCCCAGCGCGCGGTGTGCATCGTCACCCCCGCGAACGAGTCGACGCCGTCGATGTCGGGCAGTTGTGGCGTGGTCAGCACGCCGCCCGCGTTGACGAGAAACCGGGCTGTGACGGTCTCACCGTCCTCGGTTTCGATGCGCCAGAAGTCGCCGTCACTGTCGAACGCGGCGTTGACAACCCGGGTGTCGAACCGGATCCTCGAGCGCAACCCGTATTTGTCTACGCAGTGTTCGGCGTAGGCCTTCAGCTCGCTGCCCGGCGCATAGGTGCGCGACCACTGCGTGCTCTGCTCGAACGAGAACTGGTAGGAGAACGACGGAATATCAACGGCGATACCGGGATAGGTGTTCCAGTGCCAGGTGCCGCCGCAGCCGTCGGCCGCCTCGATCATCAGATGGTCACCGATGCCCGCCTTGTCGAGCAGGATGGCGGTCCCTATTCCGGAGAATCCGGCGCCGACGATGACGGTCTCGTGGTCGGGCACTGCCATAGGGCCCCTCTTCCTCGTTGGATGCCCCCGAGTGTAGGCCGCTGAAACTGCTCCCAGGACGACCGCCAAGGACAGAAACGCCCTCCTCACCGCCGTTGAGTCGCGGCTTTAGTACCTTCACGGCATGGCCTCAACCGATGCCGGCCACGCCGGCTTCTCGTCGGTGACCAACCCGCACCGACAGACCCGCAACCTGTGGCTGGCGGCTGCGCTGGTCGCCGCCTGCTACGGCGTGTTCCTGGTCGCCACCGCGCTGCGGTTGCCGTCGGGAGCCGATCTCACCGGCCAATTCTGGCTGCAGCCCGCGGTCAAGGCGACCCCGGCTCTGCTGCTGGCGGCCGCCGCGCTCACCCACCCCGTGGTGAGGGAGCGACGCTGGCTGATCGGCGCGCTGGTGGGGTCGGCCGCCGGGGACTTCCTGCTGGCGATTCCGTGGTGGCAGCCGTCGTTCGTGCTCGGGCTGGCGGCGTTCCTCGTCGCGCATCTGTGCTTCCTGGCCGCCCTGCTTCCGCTGAGGGCTCGGTCGACGCCCCGACTCGTCGCTTCCGGGGTGGTCGTCGTGGCCTGCGTCGCGCTGCTCGTCTGGTTCTGGCCAACGCTGGTCGCCGACGGCATGGCGGTCCCGGTGACCGCGTACATCGCGGTGCTGGGCGCCATGGTGTGCGCAGCGTTGATCGCGCGGCTGCCCACGCCGTGGACCGCTCTCGGGGCGGTGTGTTTCGCGGTTTCGGACGCGATGATCGGCATCAACAAGTTCGTTCTGGGCTCCGAGGCGCTCGCGGTGCCCATCTGGTGGGCATATGCCGGCTCGCTGGTCCTCATCACGGCGGGGTTCTTCTTCGGCCGGACGTCCGATCCGTCTGCTGGACGATAGGGGTGGGCAGGACCGCGCGGACGCGAGGAGCATGAAGAGCTCAGCGGAGCACGAGCCGATCGCCCGGGTGCTGCCGATGTTGTCGGTGCCGCATCTGGATCGCGAGTTCGACTACCTGGTGACGGCCGACCAATCCGACGACGCACAGCCGGGAGTCAGGGTCAGGGTGCGGTTCCACGGCCGTCTCGTCGACGCGTTCATTCTCGAAAGACGTTCGGACACAGATCATGCCGGCAAGCTCGGCTGGCTGGACCGGGTGGTGTCCCCGGAACGCGTGCTGACTCCCGATGTCCGCAGGCTGGTCGACGCAGTTGCGGCGCGCTACGCCGGTACGCGAGCCGACGTCCTCCGCCTGGCGATCCCGCCGCGCCACGCCAACGTCGAGAAGCAGGTGCCTGAGCAGCCCACGCATACCGCCGTCGCGCCCGTCGACACCGCGTCATGGGCCGAATACGGCAGAGCCGAGCAGTTTTTCGCCGCGCTGCGCGACGGTCGGGCCGCCCGCGCCGTCTGGCAGGCGCTGCCCGGTGAACAGTGGGCCGCACGGCTGGCCGAAGTCGCCGCCGCCACCGTCGCCGGCGGGCGCGGTGTGCTCGCGATCGTGCCCGACCAGCGCGACATCGACGCGCTGCACGCGTCGGCCGTCCGGCTCGTCGGCGAAAGCCGGGTGGTGGCGCTGTCCGCCGGGCTCGGCCCGTCACAGCGCTACCGCCGGTGGCTCTCGGTGC